>NZ_QUEG01000014.1:399-36433 GCF_003477925.1 Clostridium sp. AF32-7AC | reverse complement strand
TAATTTAACACAGATATACTCTCTCCTTTCTGCGTGAATATCTGTATAAGGCGATTTCGTGGGTGGCGGGCTATATCAGATATGAAATAACGCACATCTAGTAGCAAGAATACCTGGGTATTCTTGAATTTGTAGACCAAAATTCAGACTACAGTCTGTATAATACAGATTTATCACTTTATAAAATAACATAATTTCATTTTATTTGATTTATATGCTAAGATCAAGACAAAGAAAAATATTTTTCGTGAATTTCAAAAAAGTATACTAATCTGAATTCATTCATTGCATGACAAAAGAAAGGAGGAAATTTATGAATAAAAAACACCCATCTGCATGGGATCCAGCTATTATGTTGTTAAATATTTTAGTTTCTGTGATTGGTTCAATCATTGGTCTCGAGTTAATTGCCAGATTGGGAATCAGTACAAATACATCCATCATCGGTGCACTGTTTGCAATTATTATTGCCAGAATTCCGTTGAAGATATTCCAGAAATATAAAGATATTAATACCCAGAACCTTGTCCAGACAGCTATGTCAGGTGCAACGTTCGCTGCTTCAAACGGTATTTTCTTATCCATCGGTATTCCTTATCTGTTAGGAAGACATGATCTGGTTATTCCAATGATGGTAGGTGCTTCATTAGCAGTAATCATTGATGCAACGATTCTTTATAAGGTGTTTGATACAGAGATGTTCCCGGCAAAAGAAGCATGGGCACCCGGTATTGCAGCAGCAGAGGCTATGCTGGCAGTTGCTGAAAAGGGAAAGAACTCCGTTATCCTTATGATTGGTATGGTTGGCGGAATCGTTGGAAAGATTTTTGGTATTCCGACCGATATCCTGGGCGTAGGCTGGATTGGAAATATGTGGGCTCTTGGTGCATTTGGCGTGGGCCTTCTGATTTCCGAATACACTCCGAAATTCTTCAACATCAAACTTGGCGATTACTATGTACCTCATGGTGTCATGATTGGTGCCGGATTCGTTGCTCTTATCCAGATGATTCTGATTCTTCAGAAAAAGAGCAAGAAAGAAAAAGAAGCGGCAGCAGCTGAGGCTGCAACTGGAAAGGTAGAAAAGAAAGAATTTACCAGAAGCTTAAAGAGCATGAAGTTCTCCCTTGCAGAAGGTTTTGGCGCATATATTCTGGTATCCATTGTTATGGCAATTATGTGTGGATTTTCGGCAGATATGAGTGCTGGAATGTTCGTATGGTGGATTATCTTTGCAGCCCTTTCTGCAATCATTTCCGAGCTGATTGTTGGTATCTCCGCCATGCACTCCGGATGGTTCCCGGCATTTGCAACAGCTTTCATTTTCCTGATTCTTGGAATGCTGTTTGGATTCCCGCCGGCACAGCTGGCAATCCTGGTTGGCTTTACTTCCGCAACCGGACCGGCCTTTGCTGATATGGCATATGACCTGAAATCTGGTTATATTGTCAGAGGCAACGGTGAAGATGTTCCGTTTGAGATGGAAGGAAGAAGACAGCAGTATATTGCAAAAATGGTCAGTGCTGTAATTGCAATTCTGGTTGTTCTCTTTACTTACAAAGCATATTTTGAAAAAGGAATGCTCGCACCGGTTGATGCTGTATATGTGGCAACTATTGATGCAGGAACTAATATGGCAGTAGCAAAGAACCTGATTATCTGGGCTATCCCGGGAGCACTTCTTCAGGCAATCGGCGGTTCAGGCCGTCAGTTAGGTGTTTTATTTGCGACCGGTCTTCTGATTGCTTCTCCGATGGCTGGTATTACAGTACTCGTTGGTCTTTTGATTCGTTACATTGTAGTTAAGAAATATGGTGATCTTGGACAGAGTAAACTGTATATTCTGGGTGCCGGATTCATTACCGGTGCCGCCCTGTACAGCTTCTTCAGCTCCACGAT
Source organism: Clostridium sp. AF32-7AC (assembly GCF_003477925.1). Taxonomy (NCBI): domain Bacteria; kingdom Bacillati; phylum Bacillota; class Clostridia; order Eubacteriales; family Clostridiaceae; genus Clostridium; species Clostridium sp. AF32-7AC. The sequence continues at coordinate 34,534 of NZ_QUEG01000014.1, read as the reverse complement.
GAACCTTGGAAAGAAACTTAATAAATAAAAATATATATTATAGGAGGAACTTATTATGGAATATCCGGTTGGCGTAGAAATGTCAAACACTTACTTATCATTTGAAGTAACAAGTGCTGCTTTAAAACTGGTACGTGATTTCATGCTTGTAAAAGAGGGTGAAAATGTAGTTATCACCGCTGATACATCTGCAGATTTCCGTGTGGTTGAGGCGGTTGCAGGTGCAGCATATTCAGTTGGTGCAAATCCGGTTATTATTCACTATCCGACTTCCGGAAAAGCGTATGAAGAACCGATTCGCCCGGTTGCAGATGCAGTAGTGCATGCAGATGTATGGATTGAGTTAGCATACTATTGCTCTATGCATACTCCTTGCTTTAGAAAAGCAATGGAGAATGGTGCAAGATTTACTTGCTTAAATGGTATGGATGTTATCATGCTGGTAAATACGGTTGGCCGTGTTGACTATGATGTCCTGATTGAATTTGGTGAGTATCTGACAGATAAAGTTCATCGCTCAAATGAAGTAATTGTTACGGATAAGAATGGAACAAATTTAGTTGGCTACAATCAGGGACGCGGCGTTAAACATTCTGGACAGAGAGCAACCAAGAAGGGCTATCCGGTTATGTTAGGCGGTCAGGTAAGCTGGTGTCCGGTAGAGGAGACTATCAATGGTAAATTAATTTTTGATTCTGCTCTGTTCCCACCGGATACATTAGGTCTTCTTAACAGCAATGTAGAGCTGACCCTGGAAAAAGGTGTTGTAACAAAAATAGAAGGCGGAAAAGATGCTGCTATCTTCGAAAAATGGCTGAATAAATTTAATGACCCGAATATGTTCCGTCTGGCTCATTATTCCATCGGCTTTAACCCGGGCGTAACCAAACCTACCGGACGTATTGTTGAGGATGAGAGACTCTTTGGATGTATCGAGATGGGTATCGGAAGTCAGGGAGCCAGCTTAATGGGAGCTTGCTGGGATGCTGCTGCTCATACAGATGGTATTGTTTCTAAACCGACGATTCTTCTGGATGGCTATAAGCTGGAAGAAAACGGAATCTATGTAGATCCGGAAGCAAGAAAATTCTGTAAAGCACTTGGCGTTGAAGGATATTAATCATTACAATGGTAGTAAACATACCTAAATAATACCTCTAATTGGGAAAGGGCGCTGTCAGAATTGTCAGCGCCCTATTATCTCAAAAGCGTTTATCCTAAATTTTCGTATCAAATTGTATGTACGGGGAGATTATATTTATGGAAAGACAATCTAAAAATGAAAAGCTGCTTCAATATTTTAAAGATATCTGCCGTATTCCGAGACAAACCGGTGACGAGGAAGCGATCAGCCAGTATCTGCTCGATTTTGCAAAAGCCAGAGGCCTGCAGGCAGAACGGGATGCCCATCATAATGTGCTGATTCGGAAACCGTCAACGATTCCTGGATATAAGGGACCAACGGTTATTGTGCAGGGTCATATGGACATTGTCTATGAAAAGAGCGCAGATAGCACTCATAAGTACGAAGATGGTATCCATGTTGTGGAAGAAGATGGTTATTTGAAATCAGCGGATGGAACCTCTCTTGGTGCTGATAACGGACTGGCAGTTGCTTATGCAATGGATTTGCTGGATCGAAATGATCTGCCGCTTCCGGCCCTGGAGATTTTAATTACTTCCAGTGAAGAAGTGGGCCTAGAGGGAGTTAAGCATCTGGAACTTACAGATGTCAAAGGAAGCTATCTGATTAATTTGGATGCAGAAGAAGAAGGTGTTTTCTTTACAAGCTGTGCAGGAGGAGTCAGAACCGATCTTTCTCTTCCGCTGAAATATACGGGCTCAACGGAAGATATTGCATATACATTGACATTATGTGGATTAAGCGGAGGACATTCGGGTCTGGATATAGCTCTTGGAAAAGCAAATGCAATTCAGCTTGTGGGAAGAATTCTTTATCATATTGCTCCATTTGCACGTATTTCTTCGCTGGATGCGCCTGGAAAAGCAAATGCAATTGCATCTAAGGGAACGATTGTTATGCACACATCAAGTCAGGACGAAGAGGCATTATTAAAAGAACTCTCTAAACTGGAAGAAATGCTGAAAGCACAGTTTTCTGAAACAGAAAACCTGTCATTCCGCCTGGAGAAGGAAGAGCAGAAAAAAGAGGTAACTGTGTTTACAAAGGAAACGGTGAATTTGATTATCGAGGCAATTACGTTTCTTCCGTGCGGCGTTATCAGCCGAACCAGAGAAAATGTGGAAATGGTACAGACATCTTCTAATATAGGCAGTATGACGATTCAGGATGGAACACTTGAGTTCCTGTGTTCCGGAAGAAGCTCTGTAAAATTAGAAAAAGCACAGTTAAAAGAAAAAATGCAGATATTATCGAAGGCATTGGAAATGAACTGCACCTTCCATGGTGATTATCCGCAGTGGGAATATCGTAAAGAATCTAAACTTCGTGATATTTGTGCGAAGACATACCGTGAGTATTCTGGAAAAGATGCTGTTTTCACAGGAATTCATGCCGGAATCGAATGTGGATATCTGGCAGAAAAACTGGGAGATCATATCGATATGATTTCCTGTGGTGCAAATCTTTATGATGTTCATACACCGCATGAAAAAGCAGATGTGGAATCTTTCTATCGGATGGAAGAAGTAATTATTGCGATCCTTCAGGAGATTGCAAAAGCTTAGTGTTTAGCACAATATAATATATTAAAGCCCCGGAATCAAAAAATTCCGGGGCTTTTGCTGTGCGTGTATGAAGTTTTACAGTCTCGCAATCACTGCGTCCACATATTCCTCGGTGGTTGCAGTTCCATGCAGATCTCTTGTCAGGTGCTTGCCTTCTGCCAGAACCTCATCCACAGCCTTGCGGATGCGTCCGGCGGTCTCATTTTCACCTAAGTACTCTAACATCATGCAGGCAGACCACAGGAATGCGGTCGGGTTTGCCAGGTGCTTGCCTGCAATATCCGGTGCACTGCCATGTACGGCCTCAAACATAGCATAGTCAGAACCGATATTGCTGGATGGAACGAGTCCCAGGCCTCCGATCAGGCCGCTGCACAGGTCCGAAAGAATATCTCCGTACAGGTTCTGCATTACCATAACATCAAACTGGTTTGGATTCATGACAAGCTGCATGCAGGTGTTATCGATGATTTTATCATCACCTTCAATCTCCGGATATTCCTTTGCAATCTCTTTGAAAATGGAAAGGAACATGCCATCGGACATTTTCAGGATATTTGCCTTATGAATACAGGTTACTTTCTTGCGTCCGTTCTTTTTCGCATACTCGAATGCATCGCGGATAATGCGCTCGCTTGCCTGTCTTGTAACAATCTTAATTGCATGAACTGTATCCGGATTTACCTGCTCCTCTACACCAACATAAAGACCTTCTGTATTTTCGCGGAAAATCACGATATCCACATTCTCAAATGGAGTTTTTACTGCCGCGTTGGACTTAACCGGGCGGATATTGGCATACAGGTCATACTGTCCGCGAAGTGTTACATTCAGGGAGCGGAATCCTTTTCCAACCGGAGTCGTAATCGGGGATTTTAAGAGTACTTTGGTGCGCTCGAAGGAAGCATAAGCTTCCTCTGGAATCAAAGCACCGTTGCGTTTCCACTCATCCTCACCAACATTGAAAATTTCATATTCCAGCGGTGCATCTGCCGCTTTTAAAATCTTTAACACATTATCAACTAACTCCGGACCGATACCATCGCCGCGAAATACTGTAATTTTATGACTCATTTCTTTATCCTCCTTCTTGATTTTCCCAATCGTAACTGTTCAGTACCTTCACAGTCACGCGCAAAAATCCATTAAAAATTGCCTACGGCAATGGGATTTTTGCCTGCTGACCTACTGAACAGTTACTTCCAATCTTCATATTTTATCGAAAGCTGCCAGAACAGGCTGACAGCTTTTCGAACAAACAACTTCTCATTCAAGTCGAACGTCCGTGAGACTTGGCGCGTGATTCTGGTCAGCGTAAGCTGACATATTCTTTACAGAATCACTGCGCATCCTAGCGGAGCGTTTATCTCAGTCGGAGACAAGGCTTCCACTGAGACAAATTTGCTATTACTCACCACCTGAAGATGTGGGAGTTTTCTCGACTGAGATAAAATTTCCCTTACAGAACAACTGCTACAATCAGGTTATATACCGCACAGCAGATAACGCTGATCGGCACTGCCACAAAAAGCAGGCGGTTGAACAGGTGATTTCGGTCTTCCTCGTTTCCGCAGGAACCAAGAATCAGGCTGCCGCCGGATGAGAACGGGCTGATCGCACTGCTCTGTGCACCAAGAATCGTGCAGGCAAAGAGTGCTGCCGGATTTAATCCGGTTGCTGCCGCAAGTCCCGGAATCAGCGGGAACAGGGCTGGTGCTACAACACCGGTTGTAGAACTGAAGAAACTCATAAATGCGCCTACAAAGCTGAATGCCAGCGGAATCAGGGCTGTCGGAACATTGGAACCAATCCATGCAGATAATGCATCAATGGTACCGGCCTGAACTGCAACGGCGATAAGCATGCCGGCTCCGGCAATCATGAGGATGGTGTTCCACGGAACACGTGCGATAACTTCCTTCTGCGGTGCCAGATCAAAGAGCAGTGCGATGATGGTAAAGAAGAATGCCACCAGTCCTACATCAACCTTTCCGGCAATTTTTGCAATCAGCTCATTGCCAGGAACTGCCATCTTTAAGAGCGGGAATACCAGGACAATCACCATCATCAGAATCATTAAATGCAAGGTTGTTTTCTGTTTCTTGTCAAACGGCTCCGGGCGATTGAACGTTACGCCTTTTCCGATACCGCGGTTGCTCTTGAAACCGAAGCGGAAAATTGCAATCAGAATCAGAGAAAATACAATCGCGAAACCAAAAATTTTCATTTCATCTACAAAGGAATTCGTTGCTTCAAATGCTGGTTCTGCTTCATAAGCAGTATCAATCAGACCGCGGAATACGACGCCCAGCGAAGCTGTGGGGAAGTTTCCGCCTGCCAGTGCACCGCAGTTGATCGCCACCGCACCGGTCAGCTTGTCCATCTTTGCTTCCTCACAGATAAGGATGGTAATCGGTGCCAGGAATGCCAGAACGGTAAAGTATGCAGCGCCCATAACAGAAAGTACAACTGCTACAAAAAATAATGCAAAAGGAAGCATGCCCGGAAACTTACGGCACATATAGAGAAGACTGGCCGACATTTTTTCAAGGGTTCCATTCACAGCTGCAAAGTTGTAAAACAGTGATACTGACAGGATGACGAACATGGTGCTGACCGGCCAGAAGCCAATCAGTTCTTTTGTTTTCAATCCCATGCCAAAACAACCAATCAGGTATGCAAAGGCAATACAGAAAAATCCCGTATTGATTTTCGTTTTATATCCCAATATAACGGCAACCGCAATGGATGCCACCAAAACTGCACTTAACATATGACGCGTCCCCCTATTCTTCGATGCCCAACAGTTTTGCCGGAATAGTGTGCGTCATATGGTACACGTGTTCTTCCGGAATTCCATGATCTACCAGATACTGCATATATTCTGCCAGCGCCAGCTCCCAATGCGGGTTTTCTGTCTGGCCGCCATCGGTATCAACCATGACATTTTTATAGCCAACCTCTTTGATGAGTTCCAGGTTGTCTGCCAGATTGCTCTTATACTTTCCGCCGCCCATGTTCTGTGCATAGCAGCGCTCTAAGATAACGTCATAATCCTTTACCAGGCGAAGCTGATCCTCATGGCTCATGCCTACAATCCACCATTCAGGATGGGTTACAACGATGTTTTTTACTCCCATATCCCGTGCAGCTTCCACAACCGTGAAAATCTCCTCCGGTGCGATGTGAGCGGTTCCCAGTACCGCATTGTGGTCGCGGATCAGTTCCAGCACGGAACGAAGCTCCGGCACGATCTTTCCATCTTTTACGACCTCCACGCTCTGGCTCAGATCCTGGTTCATCTTCTGCATATGGTTCTTCGCCGACTGGGTCGGAAGCCATACCACCTTTGCTCCCAGGCGAAGCGCCACATCGACTGCCTTCGGATTGATGCCGCCGACTACCTTATTTAAGGTAATACTGCCAAACATCGTAAAATTGTTCGTTTTCCCGTGTACAATCTCGTTGTGGCGGTTGCACAGATACGCCCGATCCATCGTGGTTCCCTGATGTGTCTTGATGACGATAGCGCGTGCCCCAACCCGGATCGCCGCCTCCATCAGTTCGAAATCATCATACGCCCGCAGACGCAGATCTGGATTCGTGTGAACGTGCATGTCGATAACACCCTTCATTAAATCCTGTTTCATCTTGCTTATTCCTCCTATTTATAATCGTCCACAGAGGCTTTTTCAAAGCTGTGTTCCCTCGCCGGATTCCTATTCGATTTTCCAGCCGCTGCTTCAGTCTCTGCCATTGATTTTTGCTTGTTTTTATCTTATACTATTTTTGTTATAGGAGAAAGGCAAGATTTGTTATACCAGATATCGGAAATTCCGATATCTCGTGAGGGGGATTCTCATGGATTTAAAGGAACTAGACTATATCGTAACCGTCGCTAACGAGGGAAGCATCTCCCGCGCAGCTGAAAAACTGTTTATGGCGCAGTCGAGCTTAAGTCAGGCGGTCCGCCTGTTTGAACAGGATCTGGGGACGCCGATTTTCGTCCGTACTGCCCGCGGGGTCCGTCCAACCTCTGCCGGGGAGGCATTTATTTTCCATGCCAGACAGATTTTACAGCAGTACCAGGAGGCGCGCAGCGAGGCTTCGGATATTGAAAATTTAAAGGGCGGCACTGTCATTTTCGGCATCAGTACCTACCGGGGGACCTACCTGCTGCCGCCGGTCCTGAAAAAATTCCATGCCCTGTATCCACGAGTTCATGTGGAGATCTGTGAGATGGACAGTATTGATCTGGAAAATAAGATTTTAGAGGGACTTTTAGATCTGGCGCTGATAGCCGCGCCACCGGTTCGGATCAAACACGGTGTGGATTTCCTGATGCGGGATGAGATCATGATCGCCACCACCGCCGACCACCCGGTCATGGCGTTTGCGAAGCCATGTGAATCGGAGCCGGAACAGATGTGGATCGACCTAAAGGACACCGCACCATTTGAGTATATTCTGGGACCGCCCAGCACCGTCCTCGGACGGACTGGCCGCCGCTCCCTGCGCGAGGCTGGCGTGGAACCGCTGGGACTCGACACCTACCTCTCCGCCTCCTTCGCTGCGGCGATGGCGCGGGAGGGAGTCGGACTCGCATTTACTTACCGTTCCTGCCGCATCATGCGGGATGAGTTCCGCTATCTGCGGATCGGGAAAGATGGTATTTTCCTCGATCTGGCGCTCGCCTGGCCCGCTGGAAAATACCGCTCGCGGGCGGCGATGGCGCTCGCGAAGCTGTTTCAGGAGATGGCGCCGGAGCTGCTGAAGCGGTGAGCTTTTTTACCCCAGCTCCTCCGGCAGTGCCTCAAAGAAAATATCCTTCCAGGCACGTTTCAGCTGTTTTTCATGAACTACATAAGGCTGCACTCCAATATATTTTGGAACCTTATCACTAACCAGGGATTTAGCGACTGCAAGAGCGGCTGCTTTTCCCTGGTCATATGGTCTTTGGGTGCTGAGTCCTTTTACAAATCCTTGATTCATTTCTTCTGCAATCTCAAAATCCAGATCTGTGGTAAAGACAGCGATATCTGTCCGGTTCAAAGCTTTTAGGGCCTTGATGGCGAGCAGGGCGGGGCGGTCCCAGCTCACATAGAGCGCCTGGATATCCGGGTGCTCGTTTATCATCTCATAGCATACCTTGTAGGCATTTTCAATTTGAATAAATCCCTTTCTGGCAGTGATTTCAATGTCGGGATAGGATTCCCTTAATATTTTTTCGGCACAGTTATCACGCTCGGTAGTGCCATAAAACATGGCACCGTGGATGATGAAGCCGACTTTGGCGTGCGGTTTTTCTTTCAGATATTCACCGATCATGCGCCCTGTATTGGTGCCATTTTCCCGCTCATTGACGGAGATACAGGAGACGTAATTGTTCCGGCTGAAATTCTGCGGGACATTGCTTAAAAAGATCAGCCGCGTCATTTTGGACAATTCCTGAAATGCCGGACCCGTCTGGACATCGTCGGTGGGGATGGCGATGACGGCGTCCGGGTGCTGCATTTTGATGCTTTCGAGCTGCATATTCTGGAGGGCAGGATCAAAATGGGCGTCCATGGTGGAAATAATATCGATTCCGTACTGTTCCAGTTCATCCCGGATGCCTTTCTGATGCAGGGCAGCCCAGGCGGTTCCAGTGTAGTGGAAGGAGATGGCGACGCGGTAATTTCCAGTTCGCAAAAGCTGTTTTTCCTCCTTGGAGAGGCGGATGCTGTCCGGGGAGACGGCGTGTTCACCGAGCGGACCGTTGTCGATGATCCGGGTGGAATCACGCAAAATCAGCTCTACATCTGCGTAGCGGGTCAAAGGTGCGCCGGAGAGGTGGTTGATCTCGTCAAAGAGTGCCTGCGAGGCGAGTTCTGCCATCTGGTCGATGTCCCGGTGGATGCAGGATAGCGGTGGGGCGGTCAGCTCGCACCAGAGCATATCGTCAAATCCGATGATGGAAATATCGCGCGGACAGTCTTTTCCCAGCTCCCGCAGCGCCTTGAGAAGAAACATAGTCAGCCGGTTTCCACCGGCGATGATAGCGGTGGGGAGATACCGGGTGATGCTTTTCTGAATATTCAGGCTGATGGTATCACTGGACTGATACAGATTGATCTCCGCGATGCAGGAACTGCTCAGGGTATGGTTGGCGGAGAGAAGCGCCCGCTCATATCCGGCAATCTTGTCCTGTTTGGCGAGGCTGTCTGTTTTTTCTACCAGAAACAGCACATTTTCGTGTCCGCTCTCAAAAAAATAGGAAGTAGCGGAGTGAAATGCTTTGGTGTAATCAAAAAGGATCCGCGGAGTGACATCGTCATCGATGAATCGTTCGACACATACAAACGGGATACCGGATTCATAGAGAAATGAATAGGTAGCCGGATTGCTGCTTGCCGGGGAGAGAAAGATGCCGATGGTCTTGGCACTGGAGATTAAGTTTTGCAGGATGCTTTTCTCCTCTTCCAGGTTGTCGTTGGTGACGGCGGTGTAAAACTGATAGCCCTGGCTGGTCGCGTAGGACTGCAGCTGATTGCACAGATCGCAGTAGAGCGCGCTCTTGATATTTGGAAAGACAGCGACAATCTGTGAACTGCGTCCGCTGCGGATTTTACGCACCTTTTTTTTGATTTTTTCAGAATATCCACTTTCTTCAATAATAGCTTCGATTTTATCCACCAGTTCCGGGCTGACATAGCGCGTATGGTTGATAACATGGGAAACGGTGGCGATGGAGACGCCTGCCTTTGCGGCGATTTCTTTGATGGTCATAAAACTCCCCCTTTCTGGTACGGATTTAGTCCGGCTGTTCCTGCGCGGCTGGATTTGAATTTGCCGCAGTTTTGTGTTTCTGTTTTTTTGATTATAGCACAAAAATAGGAGCAAAACGATAAGGTAAATATAATTTACGTAAAAAATTAGAAAGAGCGGTAGAAGTGCATAAATATCAATAAAACAGGATGAATATATCGCTGAAATTAGTGCAATATGCCACAAGAGTATTGACGAAAGGGCATGGAATAGAGTAATATCTAGATATCAGACAGGGAGACTCCTTCCAGAGAGAAAAATTTTTACGTAAAAAAGAAAACTATAACAATCCGTTTGAAATGCACTAAATAGTGATGAAGTAAGAGGAGGATCAGATTTATGAAAAAAAGTCTTAGATTTACAGCAGCAGGTCTTTCAGTTTGCATGATGGCAGCAATGCTGGCAGGATGCGGCTCTTCCAGCAGTACCGATACAACAGCGGCAGCCGATGCTTCTGAGGCAGCGGCAGATACGCAGGGGGCTGAGGCAAAGACCAGCGATTTATCGTTTGCATTCTGTACGAATACTTTAAACAATACTTTCCAGAGTTCCATTGATGCAAAGCTCAGCGAGCTGTGCAAGGAAAACGGCATTTCCTATACCTGCCTGGATCCGGATTATGATTTAAACAAGCAGCTCAGCCAGTTATCTGACTGTGCAAACAGCGGTTACGATGCAGTATTTGTTATCCCGGTTGACTCCGCAGGTATTACCTCCGGACTGGCTGAGATTGCAGATGCGGGTATTCCGATTTTCAACGTAGATACCGCGGTCATCGATGATGATATCGAACAGTTCGTGACACAGTTCGTTGGAACCAACGCATATATGGCAGGCCAGTTAGTGGGCGAGCAGATGACGAAAGATTATCCGGATGGCGCAAAAATTGCAGTTCTGGATTTCCCGTCCAATGAAAGCTGCGTGGATCGTGTCAATGGTTTCCTTGAGGGTCTTGGCGATCAGAAAGATAAATTTGAGATTGTAGCACAGCAGGATGGCGGTGCAGCGCTCGATCAGTCGATGGGACTGGCTGAGGATATCATCACAGCAAACCCGGATCTGGAAGCATTCTTCTGTATCAATGACCCGTCTGCCCTGGGTGCGGCAGCAGCTATCAAGGCAGCAAACAAGACCGGCGAGATCGGTGTATATAGCATCGATGCATCCCCGGATGGAAAACAGGCACTCTTAGACGGCGAGTTCACCGCAGTTGCATGCCAGGTTCCGCTTCAGATTGCAGAATATGCATTTGACGCAGCTGAGAAATATGTAGGCGGCGATACCGCAATCGATGAGAAGAAAGTATATCTGGATTCTCATCTGGTAGAGAAAGAAGAGGCAGAGAAGACTCTGAACGACTGGCAGTAATGAACTGCGAGAAAGCTTAACAGTTACGTGAAATAAAATAAAACATGGAAAATGCGGCGATGGGGTTCATTGCCGCATTTCTAAAAAACGGAGGGTTCTATGGGAAAAACAATTCTGGAAATGATAGATATCAAGAAAAGTTTTTCCGGGATCTATGCATTGTCAGGGATCAATTTTTCCCTGGAAATGGGCGAGGTTCATGCGCTTCTGGGAGAAAATGGAGCGGGTAAATCAACGCTTATCAAGGTCCTTGGAGGAATTTATAAACCGGACAGCGGAACAATCAAGATTAATGGTCAGGAAGCTGAGATAAATGGTGTTTCGGACGCCCAGGAGAAAGGAATCGGAATCATACATCAGGAGATCGTCCTGGTTCCGTACCTGACGGTCGCGCAGAACCTGTTCCTGGGACGGGAAATCAAGACGAAATTCGGCACCGTGGATATGCGGGAGACGAACCGCCGGGCAGGCGAGATGCTGGCAAACCTCGGGGTCAATATCCACCCGGATACGCTGGTAGAATCTTTGACGATCGCCCAGCAGCAGATGGTTGAGATTGTAAAGGCGGTATCCTTCGACGGACGGATCATCGTCATGGACGAGCCGACGTCCTCCCTTTCCAATGACGAGGTAGAACAGTTATTTGGAATCATTGAGAGATTAAAAGCAAAACAGGTAAGCATTATATATATTTCCCACCGTATGGAAGAACTGTTCCGGATCTCGGATCGAGTTACCATCATCCGCGATGGCGCCTATGTGGGAACGAAAAAAACATCGGAGACGAATGCGAACGAGCTGGTAGCCATGATGGTAGGACGGGAGTTAGAGAGCTTCTATGCCAGAGATTACAACGATCTGGAACATGCAGAAACGGCGTTGGAAGTGAAGAATTTAACCTGTGAGGGTGTGTTCTCAGATATCAGCTTCCGGGTAAGAAAGGGAGAGATCCTGGGATTTGCGGGTCTGGTCGGAGCCGGACGAAGCGAGATCATGGAATGTATCTTTGGAGCCAGAAAATACCAGAGCGGAACCATTCTTTTAAATGGAAAGGAAGTCCGCTTCACGACACCGATCCAGGCAATCAAGGCGGGCATCGGACTGGTGCCGGAGGATCGGAAAAAACAGGGACTTGTCCTTGGCAATACGGTCGGTTTTAACCTCACGCTGGCATCGATTGACTCTTATATTAACGGAATTGCCATCAGCGACCGGAAATGTCAGGAAGTGATTGATTATTATAAAGAAAAGCTTCATATCAAAGCAGTGGCAGACCGGGTGGAACTGGTGGAAGCGGGAAGTCTTTCCGGCGGAAACCAGCAGAAGATTGTCCTTGGAAAATGGCTGGCAATCAAGCCGGATGTCCTGATTCTGGACGAGCCGACGAGAGGCGTCGATGTCAATGCGAAGTTTGAGATTTATTCCGTTATTAATGAGCTGGCGAAGGCGGGTATCGCCGTTATCATGGTATCCAGCGAGCTGCCGGAGATCATCAATATGTGCGATAACGTATGTGTCATCAAGGCGGGAAAAATGACGGGAATGCTCGGAAGAGAAGAACTGGATCAGGAGAGAATCATGCAGTATGCAGCAGGAGGCGAAGAGTGATGAACGGAAAGAAAAGTACAGCAGGCAATTCGGTACTCTCGGTATTTACCGGAAATACAGGAATTATTGGAGTGCTGGTTATCTTATGTGTGGTAGTCGCACTGGCAACCGATAAATTTTTGACACCGAGCAATATCATTTCAGTGCTCAGACAGATTTCCATTAATACATACATTGCACTGGGAATGACGTTGATTATTATTCTCGGACACATCGATCTGGCAGTTGGCGCGATCGTAGCGATGAGCGGAACTCTGACCGTAGGATTTGTAGTTAATCAGGGACTTCCGATTGGCGTGGCGATTGCGGCTGGCATCATCATCGGTGTTGTGGCTGGTCTGATTGATGGTATGGTTGTATCGAAATTCCGTGTTCCGGCATTTATCATTACGATGGCAATGATGAATGTCTGCAACGGTATCGCGTATGTATATTCGGGCGGACAGTCCACCCGTATTACGGATAAGTTTTTCATTGCAATCGGAACGGGTTATCTGTTTAACATTATTCCGCTGCCGGTTGTCTATATGGTTATTTTAATTATCGTATTTAGTTTTCTGCTTTCTAAAACAAAATTTGGTACCTATGTGTATGCAATCGGCGGAAACCGTGAGGCGGCGCGTCTCTCTGGTGTTCCGATCAAGAAAGTCGAGATCATCGTGTTTACATTGTCGGGCGCCCTGGCGGCGTTTGCAGGTCTGGTTCTGGCATCGAGAATGTATTCCGGACAGCCGTCCGTCGGAAGTGGCTATGAGATGGATGCGATCGCAGCCTGTGTCCTCGGCGGAACCTCGATGGCAGGCGGACGCGGACGTATCAGCGGCACAGTATTTGGTGCGATGGTAATCGGTATTATTTCCAATGGTCTGAATCTGATCGGTGTCAGCTCCTACTGGCAGCTGATTGTAAAGGGTCTGATCATTGCCTGCGCGGTTGTACTGGATTCCCAGAAGGGCAATCTGGCACTCCTCAGAAAAAAGAAATGATTCCAAGAGCACATTTAGAAAGGCAAGGAGAGAAGAATGGACTTTTTCAGAAAAATGTCATTTGCGGATTCGACCGGTGACGCGATTCCGTTTTATCATGAAGGTAAATATCATATTTTTTCACTGACATCCCCGCCAGGAACCACGGTATATCCGGCGAGACTGCGTACTACATGGAGCCACTCTGTTTCGGAGGATCTGGTGCACTGGGAGGAGCTGCCGACAGCACTGTATCCGGGCGAGGGCGATGAGCCGGATGCGTCCGGCGTGTGGACGGGATCGGTTATCTACGGCGAAGGAAAATATCACGCATTCTATACGGGTTACTGCCTGACGGCAGAATATCAGCAGACGATCTGCCATGCGACGAGCGAGGATGGTATCACCTGGACGAAGGACGCGGCAAACCCGGTTATCACGCCGATGATAGAGTTATATGAAAAGCTGGACTGGCGTGATCCGTATGTATTTTATAATGAGGAAGATAAATGCTACTGGATTCTGATCTCGGCGAGACGGCTGGATATGCCGGTGACAAGACGCGGCTGTATCGTCCTGTACCGCTCGAAAGATCTGGTAAACTGGGAGTATTATGGTCCGTTGTATTCGGCAGGCAATACGAATTGTCCGGAATGCAGCGAGATGTACAAGATAGGCGATACCTGGTATCTTTCCTATTCCCGCTTTTCCGAGTTTGTCAACACGATTTACCGCACTTCCAAATCTCCGTTTGGACCGTGGAAAAAGCCGAAGAAAGACGGCATCGGCGGACGCCGCTTCTATGCAGCTAAATCCATGCAGGATGACAACGGGCGCCGTTTCTATTTTGCCTGGGCGCATGACCGTGCAGAAAACAGCGACCGCGGCGAGTGGTACTGGGGTGGCACGTTCTGTATTCCGCATGAGGTCGTTGCAACGGCAGACGGACAGCTGGACGTGAAGCTTCCGGAAGAATATGTAAACTGCTTTAAAGAGAAAGTTGACTGGAAATACCTTCCGGTCATGGGAGAATACAAGCTGTATGGAGATACAACGGTTGAGCTGGATGGATGCGGGACAACCTCGTATGGTTTCCTGGAGCAGCCGGAAGAAAAGTTCCTGTTTACCGGCACGGTGATCCCGAAAGAAGCGAATGATTCCTTCGGAATCCTGTTGAAATCCGACTGGGAGGCAAGCGGCTGCCTGTTCTTAGAGTTTGATGTGGCGATGCAGCGAGTGTCTCTTCTGTCCCTGCCGATGGGAGTTGACCCGTTCTGGGAGCAGTCCTGCCAGGCGGTTCCGAAGGCAACGGAACCGGGACCGGATGGCGTGCGCGTGGCAGAGAAAACCTTTGCGATTGAAAATGGAGCGGCAATCGACGTCAAGATTTCGGTGGATCATGACATGGTAGAGGTATTTGTGGGCGAGCAGGTGGCATTTACATATCGTATTTTCCGGAAACCGGAGTACGAGATCGGTCTGCTGGTGCAGGATGCGAAAGTAGAATTTGCAAATATCGCGATTCGGAAGTAAAATTCCTTGTGAGAGACGAACGGATGTGGCTGTCCGCCTGTGAGAGGGATGGATGGCGGCACCATTGATATAACTTGTAATACGGAGGATGATTCGTATGAGAATAAAAACAGACATCACAGCGCTGGGAGAGCTTCTGATTGATTTTACTCCAGCAGGCGTTTCACAGCAGGGAATGCGTCTGTTTGAGCAGAATCCGGGAGGTGCGCCGGCCAATCTGCTGGCGGCGGCTGCGAAATTTGGAAGGAAGACAGCATTTATTGGCAAGGTGGGTAAGGATATGCACGGTGATTTCCTGAAGGAAACCCTGATCCGGGCAGGTATCAATACGGACAACCTGATTCAGGATGAAAAGTATTTTACCACGCTTGCATTTGTAAGCCTGAAAGAAAACGGGGAGCGCGAATTTGCCTTTGCGAGGAAGCCGGGGGCAGATACGAATCTGTGCATGAAAGAGATCGATCCGGAGATCCTGGAAAATACGAGAGTATTTCATGTCGGTTCCCTGTCGCTGACCGATGATCCATCCCGGACGGCAACCTATGAGGCGATCAATATTGCTAGAAACAGCGGTGCGGTGATTTCCTACGATCCGAACTACCGGGCGGCGCTCTGGAGTGATCCGGAGACCGCACAGCTTCGGATGCAGTCGCTGATTCCCTATGTAGATATGATGAAGATTTCGGATGAAGAAACCTCGCTTCTGACCCCGTATCAGGACCCGGAGGAAGCGATTCAGTATCTGCTCCGTCAGGGCGTGCACCTGGTGGCAGTGACGCTCGGAAGAGATGGCGCACTGATCGGCAATGAAAATGGAATCGTAAAAGCGGAGGGCTTTTCCTCCCATGCGGTCGATACAACCGGCGCTGGTGATTCCTTCTGGGGAGGTTTTCTCGCCTCCTATCTGCAGGAAGAAACCTCGCCGGAACACCTGACCCGGGCGCAGATGATTCAGTTTGGCAGGGTCGGCAACGCAGTGGCAAGCCTGTGCGTCGAACGCCGCGGCGGAATCTCGGCAATTCCGGAGATGGAGGAGATTGAAGAGAGGCTGAGAGGCTAGAAGAAAAGATGGAGTAAGTAGTTGGTAACTAGCCTCAGATTGGTCATCTGTGAATGACACAAAACCCCAGAGAGCGGCAACTCTCTGGGGTTTTGTTGTGTGACCGTTTGGATATATTAATATTCCTCCACATGCAGCAGATGATGTGCACGATCGGATAACGGAGCTTCAAGATACTCGTCATACAGTGTCTGAACGGCCTGGTTTTCATGGCTGAACCGGATTGCGCTGTTTACATCATAAGCACGCAGGCACTGGTCGCGGTCTGCGCAGTCCTTCGGCTTATTCTGGAAGGATGGGCGGATCGGCTGACCGCCGCCGTTGATACAGCCGCCCGGACATGCCATGACTTCAACGAAATCATAGTGGCATTCGCCGCGTTTCATCGCCTGAATGAGGCGTCTGGCCTCTCCTAGGCTGCTGAGTGCTGCACAGTGCAGTTTCACACCCTTGATATCGATTTCCAGTTCCTTAAAGGAACCGATCTGGCGCAGAACCTTCAGCGGACTCTGCTCGTCGATCTCCGGATTTTCACCGGTTACGGTGTGGTAAGCGGTACGAAGCGCTGCTTCCAGTACGCCGCCGCTGGCACCGAAGATCACACCGGCTCCGGTTGCTTCACCGAGAGGATCGTCAAAATCGCACTCCGGAAGTCTGGATACATCGATATGATCGGCCTTGATGAGACGGCATATCTCACGGGTGGTCAGAACATAATCAATATCTTGTCCGGTTCCGGCGCTGTCCATGCCCGGAAGAGTCAGTTCGCGCTTCTTGGACATACACGGCATGATGGAAACACAGGTGATATTTTCCGGTGCAATGCCTTTTTTCTGTGCAAAATAAGTTTTGATGACAGCACCGAACATCTGCTGCGGGGACTTGGCAGTGGAAAGCTGCGGCAGAAGCTCCGGATATTGGCTCTTTGCAAAGCTGACCCAGCCAGGGCAGCAGGAGGTGAACATAGGCCAGCTGTATTTATCCGGCTGCTGTAAGCGGGCTAAAAGCTCGTTGCTTTCCTCCATGATGGTCAGATCGGCTGCAAAGTCAACATCGAATACATAGTCAAATCCAACGGATTTTAAGGTGGATACGAAACGTCTGTCAGTAGCAAATTCCGGGGAAAGACCAAATTCTTCACCCCATGCGGCCCGGACAGCCGGAGCGACAACCGCTACGGTTACCTTGTCATCATTTGCCAGTTCACCGTGGATACCATTGATGGCCTCCACATCATCCCGCTCCTGGAGGGCGGCAGTCGGGCAGTGGGTAACGCACTGTCCGCAGAGAGAACAGTCGGATTCTTTGATTTCCAGATTGTGGGAAACATCGACGGTTGTATGGGAACCGGTTCCGGACACATCCCAGATATTTAAGGTCTGGATCTTGTCGCAGATCTGGACGCAGCGCATGCATTTGATACATTTTCCCGCATCGCGGATCAGTGGAAAAGTAGAAGTCCAGATCATTTCCGGATATTCGTTTTTATAACGGTCAACGGTCAGGTTCAGATCACTTGCCACCTGTTTTAATTCACAGTTGGAACTGCGCACACAGGTGGGACAGTTAGTGTGATGCTGGGAAAGAAGCAGTTCCACGTTGATCTTGCGGGCTTCGCGGACTCTGGGAGAGTTTGTGAGAATCTCCATGCCTTCCTGAACCTGGTTGTTGCAGGAGGTAACGAGATGGTGGATTCCCTTCACTTCTACAACGCAGACACGGCAGGCACCGATCTCGTTGATATCTTTCAGATAGCAAAGATAAGGAACGTGAAAACCATTGTCGCGGCAGGCGTCCAGAATCCGGGTTCCTTCTGGAACCTGCAGTGGTATATTATTAATTTTGATGGATACAAGATTCGTATTTACCATGATGTGGTCCGCCCTCCTTTGAAGTTTCCATAACCGAAGTGATCACAGCGCAGGCAGCGTCTGGCTTCCTGGCCAGCCTCCTTGAGGCTCATGCCGCATTCGGTAAGTGTAAAGTCACATTTGCGTTCTCCGGCAGGACGCTCTGTCAGGTTGACACGTCCGCAAGGAGTACGGTCGGAGAGATCCGGTTCCGGAATCTTCACATCGCAGGTAATCTCGTGGTTGTAGCCGAGATACTGGTCGATGTTGGCTGCGGCTACCTTGCCGGCAGCGATTGCACGGATCACGGTTGCCGGTCCGGTTGCACAGTCGCCTCCGGCGAAGATACCCGGCATATTCTGAATGGAGGTCCATCCGGTTGCCTGGATGATGCCCCATTTTGCGTCGATACCCTGTTCTACGAAGTAACGGCTTTCGATGCCCTGACCCACAGCTGCGATGACGATATCACATTCAACCGGGATAGAGTCGGTGCCGATAGCCTTCGGTGAAGGACGTCCGCCGCGGATTTCTCCCGGCATCTGCTGGCTTACCCAGAGAGCTTTTACCTGGCCGTCCTCGTCTGCTTCAATCCGCTCCGGTGCGTAAAGTTCCATGATCTCTACGCCTTCAGCCATGGCACTTTCAACCTCTTCCGGAAGAGCTGTCATATCAGCTTTGCGGCGTCTGTAGGCAACTGCCACCTTGTTTGCGCCCAGGCGGACAGAAGAACGGGCTACGTCCATGGCTACGTTGCCGCCGCCGATAACACAGACCTTCTTGCCGCTAAGATCTGGATATTTGCCGTCACCGATGGCACGGAGAAATTCGACAGCGGAGATAACACCGCCGGCATCTTCTCCCTCAATACCAATCTTTTTATCACTATGAGCGCCGATGGCGATGTAGATAGCATCATATTCTTTGCGGAGTTCTTCCAGAGACAGCTGTCCCGGCTCATTGCCGACTGAAGTTTCGAGACGGACTTCCACACCGGTTTCCAGAATAACATTGATATCATCCTGCAGGCGCTCTCGTGGCAGGCGGTAGCTTGGAATTCCGTACAGCAGCATGCCGCCGAGTTTCTTGCGTTTTTCAAATACAGTGGTCTGATGTCCCATCAGCTGCAGATAATAAGCAGCGCTCAGGCCGCTGGGGCCGCCGCCGATGATCGCGATGCGCTTGCCGGTGGAGGTTGGACAGGCCGGTGCTGGTACATATCCTGCCATATCCACAGCTACACGTTTGATACCGCGGATATTGATAGAATTATCCAGCATGTTGCGGCGGCAGCGGGACTCGCATGGGTGCTCGCATACCAGCGCACAGGCGGTTGGGAATGGGTTGTCCTTGCGGATCAGGCGGACTGCATCGGCATAGCGTCCTTCGCCGGTCAGGGCGATGTAACCCGGAATATCAACTCCGGCCGGGCACAGAGCTACGCAGGGAACCGGATGATCAAGATTACTGCGGCAGCGGTTGTGTAAGATATGTTCCATAAAATCCTCTTTGAAGCCGTCCAGTCCTTTTAAAACCATCTGGGCAGCGGTATAGCCGATGGCACAGTCAGCCGTGCTTTCGATGACACGGGCTGTTTCCTCCAGCATGGTTAAATGCTTCATGGTTCCTTTTCCGTTTAGGATGTCTTCTAGAAGATTGGAGAGCTGCGCGAGACCGATTCGGCAGGGAACGCATTTGCCGCAGGTCTGTGCATGGCACATTTTTAAAAATGCAGCGGTCAGGTCGACAGGACAAAGACCTGGCGGGCTGGCGATGATGCGCCGTTCCAGATCTTTGTAAAGCCCTTCTACGACATTCTGAGCCTCGCTGTTAGTAGGTATAACGAGTCTGCTCATAAGGTGTAAACTCCTTTCATAAATGTGAAATAAAATGCGTTATATTTTTCGATGCAATTATGTGTTTACTATAACATAAAACAAGCAAAAAATACAAGATATTTATTGCAAAATATCTAAAAAAAGAAATGAAAGTGAGGTAAAAACAGATAAAATAGATAAGAAAGATAGGTATAAAGTGTGAAAAAATGTTGAATATATAGCTGTGGTAATTTCATGACAATTAAAAAGTGATGAAATTATGGATTGCCTACAATTAAAATATCATATTCATGAAAATCACAACCATATATATGAAAATAATAGGGCGAAAATTCTATGATATTTTTGGCTTTACAGACGTTCAGTAAAAAACGGCAGGAGCCGTCAAGCTGCGCTCCTGCCGTTGGGTCCGCCCTGTCTGTTTTTGTTCAGTCCGCAGGCGTGTTCAAATTCGCGAAGTTTCTGTTCTGCCTCGGGGGTCAGATGGTTCGGGACATCGATCTGGACCGTCACGTACTGATTGCCATGGATGGACGGATTCTTCATGGAAACAATGCCTTTTCCCTTTAATTTAATCTTGGTTCCCGACTGCGTCCCGGCTGCGATCTTGCACAGGACATTGCCGTACAGGGTGGAAACCAGCGCCTCACCGCCGAAGACTGCGGTGGTAAACGGAATGCGGACGGTCGAGTAAACATCCATCTCCTTGCGCTCCCATCCCGGTTTCGCGGTGACGGTGATATTTAAAAGAAGATCGCCCGCCTCGCCGCCGCCCGTTCCCGGCATGCCTTTTCCTTTCAGACGGATAGATTTACCGGTATCGATGCCCGCTGGGATGTGAACCTGTAAAGACTGGCGCTTGCCGGTCTGTGGGTTCTGCAGAGTGATGAGCTTCTCGCAGCCGGATACGGCTTCATCAAAGCTTATGGTTACATCGGACGTGAGGTCAGAACCTTTCTCACGGAAATCGGCGCTGTGAAAGCCCTGACTGCCGCCGAAGCCGCCAAAGCCAGACCCGCCGCCAAAATGAGCGCTAGAACCGCCAAAACTGGAACCACCGGTAAAATGAGTCCCAGAGCTGCCAAACCCGGAACCGCCTGTGAAATGTCGGCTGCGGGAACTGCCGCCCGAACTCTTGCCGTGGAACATGCCGCCAAACATATCTCCAAAAATGTCACCCATATCGTCCATGTCATCCCCGGTAAAATGGTATTCTGCATAACCGCCCGGACCGCTCTGATAGTGCCAGGCACCGCCCTGACCGGTACCGCCAAAGCCGGAGCCAAATGGACCATTTCCAGAAGCGCCGGCACTGCCAGCTCCGCCGTATGCGGCGCTGTTCGGGTCAAATGCGGCGTGACCGAAGCGATCGTAGAGTTTCTTCTTTTCTGGATCACTTAAGATCGAATAGGCTTCGTTGACATCCTTAAACATCTGCTCTGCCTGGGGATTACCTGCATTGGAATCCGGGTGATACTTTTTGGCAAGTTTCCGGAATGCCTTTTTGATTGTCTCCGCACTGGCGTCCCGCTTTATCCCCAGTATGTCATAATAGTCTCTTTTCTCTGCCATCGATTATCACCTCCGTAGATGCAGTGATTTAAGTTTCAATTATTTAGGTTATGATAAAAGATTGGGTATGATAGAAGCTGCCGCATCCCTGCGACAGCTTCTGAACCTATCTGGCTGCTGGCAACACAATGTGTGAGCCGCAGCTGCCTATCTGATTATTAACCTTCGATGGAAACGAAATGCTTCTCTTCAACCGCTTTCTTTTCCAGCTCTTTCGGGAAGGTCAGGGTCAGAGTGCCATTTTCAAATTTGGCATGGATATCCTTTTCTTCCAAGTTCTCGCCGACGTAGAAGCTTCTGCTTACATTGCCGCTGTAGCGTTCCTGGCGGATATATTTAACGGTTTTCTGCTCAGCTTTAGCGTCCTTCTTGGAAGCATCTGCTTCTGCGGTCGTTGCATCCTTCTGATTCTCCTCCGGCATATCTTTTGATGTAACTTCTTTCGAACCGCTGACGGTCAGATAGCCATCTTTCAGCTCGATCTGAAGTTCGTCTTTCTTAAATCCCGGCAGGTCGATGGAAACTTCATAATCCTTATCGGTTTCCTTGACATCCGTCTTCATCAGCTGGGAAGAGGAAGCGCCATACAGTCTCTGGTTAAAGCTCGGGAAGGAAAAATCCATCCAGTTATCAAAGTTATCAAATACACTATTATTAAAAATACTCGGCATATACATAAGTCATCTCTCCTTTTAGTTATCTGTAAATGTCTTTGTAGTTATCATCTATGTAAAAACATTGGGAGGAAAAGGGGAACTCATTCATTTCCTTGTCCTTTCCTTTGTTCTAGCTGTAATATAACACACATAATTAGCACTGTCAAGAGGTGAGTGCTAATTTTTTGTGAAGTTTTTGTGAACAACGCAATTATTCACGGGTAGGCACTTTTGGAACCGAAAGTGCCGTAACGATAACAGGCAGACACCTTCGCTCTGAAAGTGCCTGCCTGTTACGGAGCAGTTCCTATGTTTTTATATGATTTCTTCCACTGGCGGGTGCTGCTGTTTCCGGGTCCAGTAGATATAATATCCGATATTTAGTACAATGCCGACGATCGTAGAAACGGGGGCTGCGAGACCGATCTTGGTCAGGCTGGCGTCCGGCTGGATACTCATGAAATACGCTAGCGGGAGACGCACCAGAAGCGTCTGGATGAGTCCCTGTGTCATAACCCAGAGTGTCTGGTTATTTCCGTTGAAATATCCGATCATGCTGAACAGAACCGCGGTCACGATGGACTCAAGTGCGAATCCTTTCAGGTAATCATAGCTGTTCTGGATGACCGCCGCATCCGTCGAGAAGAAGCCGGACAGGATATCGCCCTTTAGGAGAACCAGGGTAAAGACGATACAGCCGACGCACAGACCGACGCCGATTCCCGTAAAAAGGGTGTGCTTGGCACGCTTGACTTTCCCTGCCCCTACGTTTTGGGAGACGAAGGAAGCCATCGACTGCATCAGGGCGCTCGGGACGAGCATGGCGAAATTGACGATCTTGCAGGCTACACCGTAACCGGAGGATGCCTCCAGTCCCAGGCGGTTGACGAACGCGCACAGGGCTAAGAAGGAAAGCTGGGTTAAAAATTCCTGGAGCGCGAGCGGCAGCCCGATGGAAAGAAATTTCGGGCACTGGGTGTTGAACCGGAAATCATGCCGGGTGATCGTAAATGGCAGTTTTTTCTTAATTAAAAGAAGAATAGCAAATACGACGCTGAGCGCCTGCGCGGAGACGGTCGCGATGGCGGCGCCGGCGGCGTCCATATGAAGACCAGCTACCAGTGCGAGGTCGCCGATCACATTGACGATGCAGGCAACCAGGACAAAGAGAAGCGGCGACTGGCTGTCACCGAGCCCGCGGAAGATGGCGGACAGCAGGTTGTAGGCGACGATGAAGAAAATGCCGCCTCCGCAGATGCGGATGTAGCTGGCGGTCAGATCCACCGCCTCCTCGGGCGCCTGCATGAGAATGGCGATCGGGCGGGCAAAAAAGACCATGACGACGAATAAAACGGCGGAAATGAGCGTAAACACGATCGAAGCTCCGCCGACAACCGCGCCGATCTGCTGCGGTTTCTTTTCACCGAGATAGCGGGCGATCAAAACCGTGATACCCATAGCGAACTGGATTACGACGAAGGTGACGAGGTTTAAGACCTGGCTGCCGGTGGAGACAGCGGAAAGGCCGGAAGTCGAACCGAACCGTCCAACCACCAGCAGATCGACCGCGCCGTATGCCGCCTGCAGAATCAGTGCGCCGAGTACCGGAATCATAAAGGCAATCAGTTTTTTCAGAATACTGCCTTGTGTAAAATCAGCTTTATCATTGTTCATGGGAATCCCTCCGTTTGCACATAATCTGATAAAATGTCTCCATCGTCTGAACCATCTGGCGGGCATCTTCCTCAGAGATGGTATCTAAAGAGGGGGCGAGCGCGCTGAAGTATTCGGCGTCATACGTCTGTGAGAGTGCCCTGCCCGCTTCGGTGATGGAAATGTAGGTGATGCGTCTGTCGTCCGGCGAGGTTTTCTTTTGCAGATAACCACCCGTCTCCATCTCCTTGACGGTCCGGGTCACGCCGGGGCGTGGCAGGTTCAGCGCATCGCTGATGTCCGATATTTTCACGTGGATGCCGTTTCGTTCCAGCGACTGGATGACATCCAGATATTGAATATAGGAGGAAGTGACTCCCTTCGGCAGCGGCGGAAGCATATCCCGGATCCGCTTGCCCTGATAACAGGCGTCCAACATCCGCTTGATTGTTTCGATGGTCATATAGAAAGTCTCCTTATCAAATAGTTGCTTGTGATAATTATCATAGATAATTATATGGGAAAATGAGAAGTTGTCAAGAAAAAAATACCGCCAGCTCCCGGGATGGGCGCTGACGGCGCGTGTTGTTATAATGTAAGGGCAGTTGTGTTGCTGTTTGTATGTAGGTGGGCAGCAACACAGAATGCAGCGGCGTGGCATTTTATGAAGTATGAAAAATTTCCATAGCCGCAATGTGTTTGGATAGTACGTTCACTTTCCATGGTATTTACCATAAATAATAGTAATTACTTTACTTCAACTAATTCGATCTTGAAGTTCAGCTCCTTACCAGCCATCTCATGATTGGCGTCAAACGTGATATTTACCTCATCCTTTGCGATAACCTTTACCGGGAACGGCTGTCCCATCTGGTTGGTTAAGTAAACCTGCTGACCTACCTGCAGTTCCTCGGAACCCGGCAGTTTGGCAATCTCAAGCTCCAGAATTGCGTTCGGATCCGGCATGCCGTAAGCTTCCTCCGGCATCAGGTGGATCTCCTTTACCTCGCCGACTTCCATATCAGCGACAGCGGCATCGAAGCCCTTGATCATCTGACCGGCGCCGCAGACGAACTCCAGCGGTTCGCCGCGATCGTAGGAAGAATCGAACTGTGTGCCATCGTTAAAAGTACCTCTGTAATGTGTGCGGCAGGTTTTGCCGACGTTGCGTCCTGTGATTTCAGACATTTTAAAATCCTCCAAATGATATTGATATGCGGTAATGGACAATTTTCCTCAAACGGACAATTTCCAGTGATTTCAGATGCATATTTATCAGTATACTAGAAAACAAGGCGAATGGGAAGAGAAATGTTGTCTCTCCGGTACCGATATTGTCAGTTTTTGCAACGAGGATGGGGCAAGCTGGAAGCAGAGAAGATCAGTTCTCCCATCGAATCTGCTCCCCCTGCACCAGCGGAAACCGCGAAAGCGTCTCCCCGTCCAGGTTCTCCCGGTTCATATCCACTGCCGTGATCTGATGGTTTTCATATGTCGTGTAGTAGTAAATCCCCTTATCCGCATTGCAGCAGGAGGTGTAGAGTGTGATTTCATATTTTCCATCGGAGACCTCGCAGCATCCGCGCTGCTGGTCAACCGAACCTAGGATATGGAAAAACTGGCTGACACTTTCTGGTTCGGATGCGCCGGAGCGGGCATTTGATTTTGTAAACGCGACCCGTGCAAACCGGGAAGCGGAGGAGAGGTCTCCCGGAAGTCCAAGAGCGCCCATGCCGCGGCTGTAGGTTGTAAGCGGCAGAACGGCAGAAAATGTATTCTGCGGCTGCTTCGGGGACAGGTTCATGTAATTGTTGAGGGAGAACAGCTGCTGCGGGAACGGCGGATTGTTTGTCAGGACACCCACCGGATTGTCGTAGATATGCAGTCCGTCCGCCATCGGCTCGATGACGATGCATTCATTTTTATCGGCAAGAATCCAGTGAAGCTGCGCCGGGGCAAACTGCTCGTTGAATGGGGTGTCGGTCAGTACCATCTGGGCGAGGCGGATGCGGGCCTCTTTCACGGACGCGCACTGGCTGAGAATCCAGGGGATGAACTCAAACTGTGCGATGTTGTCATGATCCTCCTGCGGCTTCTGGTAGGAGGCATTGCCGACGAAATTCAGTCCCGCCATGCAAAGCCCCTTCTCATTAAAAGCATCATAATAAAGCGGATAATCCCCCGCCACATGTGCCATGCCGATGATGGCATAGTGGGTCGAAACCGCGCTTGCGTGGCGGAAAGTAAGTGGATAGTTGCGAGGTGTGACGGTTACTTCGTCCCCGTAAGAAAATTCATAATCTAAAGTTCTGCCGAAATAGAAATTGGTGGTTTTGTAGGTTGCGGCTGTACACATGGTCATTTCTCCTTTTTCTGTTTCAAAGTGTGTGGGTCAGATGGTGTTTATCAATGTTCTATTTATTTGTTGTATGCTTTATACTCAACTGCATCATTGTAAAAGTGGAAATGAATCTTGCTGTTTTTAGTATATTTAGTATATCAAATTTTTGAGAAAAATATAGAGGAAAAGCGGATATGGAAATAGAAAGAGATTGGTCAGATCATTTTAGGACTTAAAGTGAAAGGTAAAATCAATCTGCTTCACAAATGTATTGTCTGGGTATATAATAAGGGGCATAAACAAATAGAAATGATAGGCAAATAATTTTTTTTACAGGAGGACTCACCCATGGCTGATCCAGATAGAATCCAGATAAACGAAGCCCGCATCCGCGCTGAATTTGATGAGCTGGCGCGGATCGACTCGGAAAGTTTCGGGGAACGCCAGATGGCGGATCGCTTGAAGGAAAAGCTCGCAGAGCTGGGAATCCAGGCAAAGGAAGATGACACAGCCGAGAAAATAGGAGGCAATGCGGGAAATCTGTTTGGAACGTTAAAGGGCGGACTGTCTGGAACGCCAATCCTGCTGTCCGGACATATGGACACGGTGGCGCCGGGAATCGGAAAGAAGCCGGTTTTTCATGAGGATGGAACGATCACCTCGGATGGAACGACTGTACTTGGCGCGGACGATCTGACCGGGGTAATCGCCATCTTAGAAGGCATCCGTGCCGTGCAGGAGGCAGAAATCCCGCACCGGGATATCGAGATCCTCTTTGCGGCGGCGGAAGAGCCATTTACAAGAGGAAGCTCGGAGTTCGATTTCAGCCAGATGAAAGCGAAGGAATCTTACGTTTTGGATGTAACTGGACCAGTCGGGACAGCGATCCTGCAGGCACCGACGATCCTTTCCTTTGAGGCGGCAGTCAAGGGGCGCGCAGCGCACGCTGGATTTGAGCCGGAGAAAGGCATCCACGCGATTCAGACGGCGACCCGCGCGATTGCCGCATTAAAGCTGGGGCACGTGGATGAGGAAACAACCCTGAATGTGGGCTTGATTTCGGGCGGTTCGGTTGTGAATGCCGTGCCGGAACTCTGCACCTGCCGGGGCGAGATCCGCAGCTACAGCCATGAAAAGGCAATGGAGACCCTGGAAGATGTCCGTGCGGTGTTTGAAACCGCTGTCAAAGAGGCGGGGGCAGAGCTTTCTTTCACACACCGCCTCCATGTCAAAGCCTTCCATCTGGAACCGGACGCGCCGGTGGCAGTTCATTTTGCCGGGGCCTGCCGCACCCTGGGAATCGAGCCGAAATTCGGCAGCACCTTCGGCGGCAGCGACGGAAACACGATGATGCAGCACGGAATCCCATGCGCGGTGCTTTCCTGCGGTATGTACGATGTTCATTCCGTGCGGGAGTATGCGAAGGTGGGGGATATTGTGAATGGGGCGAGATTGATCGCGGAACTGATTACGCAGGGGCAAGAAGCGAGTATAGAGTAAAACTGAAAAATGTTGACATAGCCGAACGGCTTTATTATTTCACCAAAACAATTATATAGCCGTTCGAACAAAAAATAGGGTGATTTGGAATGAAAATAACATCGACAAGCGCTGAATGAAATGTCCATCCAGCTTATGGAAGAAGGATATCCAAAGGCAAGGGATATTCGAGAGCAGATATTAAAAGAGGGCGGATATTCTCATTTATAAAAGTACCTTTTCATTTTGGTAGAGTTATTTTTGTAACTATTTTGTAAGAAAATGTCTATATATTTTGGAACATAAATCTGATATTATTAGAATAAATAAGAGACATGTCTGGTTTTGCAAAAATAAAGAGAGGTTGCTGTTTTGTGGGATTTCAGCCCTGTCAGGATAGTGAATCGAGAGGTGATCGATATGAAGAGAAAATTCTGGCTGATATTATACCATTTAGGCGGTTCGGTGGTACTTTTATTGTTACTGTACACGTCTCTTCAAGGCTTGACAACGGTGACCTTATGTTTAGCGATACCGGTATTGGCAGCAAGTATTATAGAGGCAAAATTTGAATGGAAATTTTTACGAGAGAATCCGGAAATCAAAAAGGATACAACCTATCGGATCGCAAAAACACTCGGATATCTTTGTGGTCTTATTTTGGTGGTAGGAGTATGGCCTCGTCATTAGAACATTTTTGCTTAATAAAAGACTCTGTTACACTTGGATTGAATCGAGAGGTGATCGATATGAAGAAAAAATTCTGGCTGGCATTATACAATTTAGGCGTCTCTATTTTATTCTTATTGTCATTGTACAGTTATGCAAAAGGCATGGCAGGCTTTTCTTTATTTTTAGCACTGGCAGTTTTTGGAGAAATTTCGGTAAGGGCTTTTATTGAACGAAAATACTTGCAGGAGAGTCCAGAGATAAAAGAGGATACAGCTTATCGAATCACGAAAGTATTGCGATTGCTTTGTGAAATTATCTTGATCATAGGAGTATGGCGGATTCGTTTTAAATAGCCACATTCTAAAAATAACGCTTATGATATATTCCATATTCAATGAAAGAGGAGGCATCCGCCCATCAACCGCGGTTGCTTCCTCTTTCTCTATCTATTTCAATCAAAATCTATTTCATCATATCGCGTAAAACCGTCAATATCTCCATTGCCGCCGCTTCCTTACTCATCTGCTCCAGATGGCAGGTCTGCTGCTTATCGATCAGCGTGATGACGTTCGTATCGGTGCCAAATCCGGCGCCGGCTACCTTTAAGTTGTTGGCAGCGATCAGATCCAGATTTTTGCGTTCCAGCTTGCCGCGGGCGCGTTCCTCGAGCTGGGAGGTCTCCATCGCGAAGCCGCAGAGCAGCTGTCCCGGACGTTTGTGTGCGCCGAGGTAGCTTAAAGTGTCCTCAGTGCGCTCCAGCGCCAGGCTCAGATCGCCGTCGGATTTCTTGACCTTTTCATCAGAAACGACTGCCGGACGGTAGTCAGCGACGGCTGCCGCCTTGATGACAATGTCCTGTTCCTCACTCCGGGAGGTGACTGCCTCAAAGAGGTCGTGTGCGCTTTTGATGTGGACAGTATTGACAAATGGAGGCGGAGTCAGTGAAGTTTCGCCGGTGACGAGTGTCACGTCAGCACCGCGCAGCATCGCCATCCGTGCCAGCGCATAGCCCATTTTTCCGGTCGAATGGTTCGTGAGGTAGCGCACCGGATCGACCGCTTCCTGGGTCGGACCGGCGGTCACAAGGATCTTCTTTCCAGCGAGATCCTTCGGGTAGGCGATCGCGCGGAAAATATATTCCAGGATCAGCCCCTCATCCGGAAATTTGCCCTTTCCGGAATCGCCGCAGGCGAGCAGACCGCTTGCTGGTTCGATGATGGTAAAGCCGTAATGTTCTAACAGGCGGAGATTATCTTGGGTAATAGGATTCTCATACATCCGTGTGTTCATCGCCGGAGCAATGATGCGCGGGCACTGGCAGGCTAAGAGCGTGGTCGTTAGCATATCATCGGCAAGTCCGTGTGCCAGTTTGGCGCAGACATTGGCAGTCGCCGGGGCGATGATCGCGAGATCCGCTTTTTTCGCCAGCTCGATGTGTTCCACTTCAAATTTAAAATTCCGGTCAAAGGTGTCCGTCAGGCATTTATTGACGGTCAGGGTCTCAAAGGTAAGCGGTGTGATAAATTCCATCGCATTTTTAGTCATAATCACGTGTACATCCGCGTGCTGTTTCTTTAAAAGGCTGGCAAGGTTCGCCGCCTTGTATGCGGCGATTCCGCCGGTTACTCCCAAAATAATCGTTTTTCCAGTTAACATGATATATATCCTTTCGGTTTGTACTCTGGTTTTCTGGGTCATTTTTGAACAGCATAGCATCTGGAGGAAAAATTGTAAACCCTTTTTGGCTTCCGTTCTCTGCCAGATTCTTTGGTAAGCGCATATAACAGGAGAGGAAAGAAATATCTATTTTGTGAAAAGACAATAAAAAACAGCACATATTCTGGTAGAATTGTTGGTTGTATGTTGAAAAGTGATGTGATATAGTGTGGAAGTGTCTGCTGACTGGCCTGGTTTTCACTGGATGTGAACAGGGACAGGCGGCAGCAGTTGTATTGTATCCCATAGAAAACAGGCACTGAACGTGCTGGCAGCAAATCCGCGGAAAGCGGCAGAAGAAGCTTCTGCCGGAATGTGCGTATCTGCATACGGATCTGTATCTGAGATGGAGAATCATACCGGAAGAGACGGGGAATTAAAATGCCCTGGCTCGCAGCTTTTCTGGATGGTATCGCCGGAAAGAACGGAATTTGTAAGGATTTTATGCACATGATATTGGCGCAGGTAAGCGGCAGTCTGGTGAACAGAAGGTGCAGCAGGTTTTTCGAACGGGAATAATAACAAGGAGGAAAATTTCATGAACACAACAAACAACACATCTAAACTTGTCATCTTAGGTCTTATGACCGGCATTCTTCTGCTGATGGCGTACACTCCCCTCGGATATCTGAATATTGGGCCGCTGGCGATTACATTTAATGTGATTCCGGTTGCGATCGCGGCGATCACACTGGGACCGGCAGGCGGCGCAGCGATCGGTGCAGTCTTCGGCATGACCAGCTTTTTACAGTGCATCGGCATCGGCGGCAGCAGTGCGATGGGCGCGATGCTTTTCAGCATTAACCCGTTTCTGGCATTTGTGCAGAGATTCATTCCGCGTATGCTGGATGGTCTTCTGTTAGGCTACATTTTCCAGTTTGTACGCCGCAGAACGGATGCCTACATGGCAAGTCTGGTAACCGGATTCTGTTCCGCGTTTTTAAATACAGTTTTCTTTATGACGGCTTTAGTCGTTCTGTTTGGCAATACCGAATATATGCAGGGGCTGATCGGCGGAAAAAATATCATCCTGTTCGTATGCGGTTTCGTAGGAATCAATGCAGTATGCGAGATGGTATCGTCCACAATCCTCACCGGTGCAGTCGGTGCAGCGCTTTACCGGGCAAAATTTGTACCGGCTCTGGAAAAAAGCAGGGGGTAAGACAGTATGATTTTGGCATTGGATATCGGAAATACGAATGTGGTTCTCGGTTGTATTGAGGATGGGGAAATCCTCTTTACCGAGCGGATGGCGACAGACAGCGGGAAAACAGAGCTTGACTATGCGATTTCCCTGAAAATGGTGCTGGAGCTGCGGGAAATCAAGGTAAGTGAGATCACCGGCGCGATCATCGGTTCGGTAGTACCGCCGGTTACATCCTTGATGCGGGAGGCGATCCGCAAGGTGACGGGGCAGGAAGCTCTGGTTGTCAATGTGGATATGAATATCGGTCTGGAAGTGCTGATGGACAATCCATCCTCCGTCGGTACCGATCTGATCGTCGGCGCCGTCGCGGGAATTAACCGGTATCCGGTGCCGCTCATTCTGATCGATATGGGAACGGCAACCACCATCTGCGTGGTGAATGAGAACAAGCAGTACATCGGCGGCATGATTCTGCCGGGAATAGGCGTATCGATGAATTCCCTGACCAGCCGGACCGCCCAGCTTCCGCGCATCAGCCTTGACCCGCCAAAGCGCCTGATCGGCAAGAATACGGTTGAATGTATGCAGAGCGGCGCTCTCTATGGCAATGCGTCCTGCATCGACGGCATGGTAGACCGGATTGAAGAGGAACTCGGCCAGAAAGCCACCGTTGTAGCCACCGGCGGTCTTGCCAGAAAAATCATTCCGCTGTGCCGGCATCAGATAGAATTAGATGATGAATTGTTATTGCGGGGGTTGTGGATTATCTATAAGAAGAATAAATAAGATAAAAGCGGCTGGAAAAAATCTAGCCGCTTTTAAAATGCAATTAAAAAAGATGCAGAAGCACAAATATAGTGCGAGTGATTAATTTCTGTGTTATACTGATACAGCTACCACCCCTAGACAGGTGCGGAAAGGGGGTGTACTGTGTGGGAGGAATACTGTCATTCGTGCTCTCTGTGATAGCCAGCATTGTGGCTTACTATATTTGTAAGTGGCTGGATGGAGATGAGTAGGTAGCAAAGGTTTAAGCCTCCTTTTCAAAAAAGGCGAGCCCCCGGTGTCAGCACACACCGGGGGCTTTTTGTGTACTCTGTGAGTACTGTCATTCGTTTGCCTATTGGCATTATAGCATATGGAAAAATTGATTTCAATATGCATATAATATAATTTTAATAGGTAATCTCCCGTCCTTCTTTTCTCCACTCCCTAAACTGTGCCGCTGCGGAAAGCAGAAGATCGCAGGAAGAGTTGAGTGCTGTCTCGACCGAATCCTGTACTACACCGATGATAAATCCAACACCGATGACCTGCATGGCGACATCGCTGGAGATGCCAAACAAGGAGCAGGCAAGCGGAATTAAGAGCAGGGAACCACCGGCAACACCGGATGCGCCGCAGGCGGAAAGTGCCGACAGGACGCTTAAAATGATGGCGGTCGGAATATCCACCGGAATTCCCAGCGTATTGGCTGCCGCCAGCGTCATGACGGTGATGGTAACAGCCGCACCGTTCATATTGATGGTCGCACCGAGCGGGATGGTAACGGAGTAGGTATTTTTGTCCAGTCCCATTTCCTCGCAGACTTCCATGTTGATCGGGATATTTGCCGCCGAGCTCCGGGTAAAGAAGGCGGTGACCGCGCTTCGTTTCAGACACTTGAAAATCAGCGGGAACGGGTTTTGGCGGATGCACCAGTATACGAGAATCGGGTTGGTTACGAAGTAGATAAACAGCATCGAGCCAACCAGCACGGCGAGAAGCCGTCCGTATTCGGTAAATACCTGTAAACCGTTGGTGGATACAGTGTCAAACACAAGTCCGAGAATACCGAACGGGGCAAAGTTGATGATCCAGGTAACAACCTTGGACAGTGCCGCCGCAAAATTGTCAATAATTTCTTTCGTCCGTTCGCTGGCGCCGCGCATCGCCACGCCGAAGAGAACCGCCCACGCCAGGATACCGATGTAGTTTGCCTCTGCGATGGAGGTGATCGGGTTCTTTACGACATTTAATAAAAGTGTCTGCAGGACTTCTGCGATTCCCTGCGGGGCAGAGGTTTCTTCTGCAGCCTGTGCAAGTGTCAGGGTGATCGGGAACAGTTTACTTGCGACGACCGCGATCACAGCGCCGAGCAGTGTGTTGAACAGGTAAAGGCAGATAACGGTGCGGATGATGCCGCCGTGGCTCTGCTTTGCCTGGCAGAGGGAACTGATAACAAGGAAAAATACGAGCAGGGGCGCGATGCCCTTTAATGCGTTGACAAATAGATTTCCAAGGATTGAGATTCCGACTGCCTGCGGAATCACCATTCCTAAAACGGCACCGATGATCATGCCGCCCAGAATTCGTTTAGGCAGGCTGATGGCTGTCCAGCGTTCATAGAGTGCTTTCATAAAATACATACTTCCTTTGTGATGATGAAATGGGGTTGACGAGTGTCGGGGAGCTGATTCAAATGTGCAAATGCAATATCTCCCGAATGAGTGAACCTCACATGGCTAAAGTCACGTGCTTCTCAGCCGTTTTAAACGGCAAGACTAAATATCGGCGGATACGCCAGTAACTTAGAATTCGTGCGGATACGCACTTTTTCCTCGCCGGATACGGCTGGTTTCCACATTACAGGTAGTCCGCTGTATATCTGCCTGCGTTTATGCCGCTTTTAAATTGTTTACTTCTACATAAAGCTTTCTTAAATCTGCATAAACACATGAGGTTCTGCGCTTCACCGCAGGTACTTTTGCCTCCAGTGAAGACCTTCCCGTTCCCGGCAAGGGTTTTAAAAGTTCCCGTATAAAATATCTCGCTCCGATATTATAGGATGCTGACAGGTCGCAGTTATACTGCTTTCCCGTCCGAAAGGTACATAGGCTATGGTTCTCCTGATTTCTTACTACCACTCCGCTTCCGTCACAGGCCAGCCTGCTGGTGTTCCGGGCACTGACTCTGGACACACGAATCCCTTTCCGATGTGCCTGGTGTTCACACAGCTTCTGAATATCCCGTTTTCTCCATAAATGAAGCTTTTGCTTCTTATTTCCGGATATTTTTCCCTGCATTTCCAGATACTCAAACACAATTACATCTGCCTGATATTCTGCAGCATATTTCGTGATCTCCGCAGCTATTTTGCGGGACAGCTCCATATTCAGCCT
>NZ_QUEG01000014.1:0-389 GCF_003477925.1 Clostridium sp. AF32-7AC | reverse complement strand
TATTTTGCGGGACAGCTCCATATTCAGCCTTTTTGCATAATCCCATCGGCTTTGGACCTGTCTGGAGGAATGTTCCCTCTGAAAACGGCGGATTCTGCCAAGCACATGATACAAATGGTCTTTATCACTGGAGAAATTTATAAATTTACGTCCCAGGATAGTGCCATCTGCACGCATGATGTTGCAGACTGCATCCGTATTGATTCCTAAATCAACGCTGCATATCACCTGCTCTTTTACATCTGTTTTTGATAAGCTTACTTCCTCCGTGTATGAAAACCGAAGGAAATATTTATGATGTTTCCTTTCCAAAGTAGGGGCAGATGCCTTTTTCCTGCTCCACTTTTTCCGAAGATATTCCATATCGGTATGAAGTAATTTTACCTGAA
>NZ_QUEG01000013.1:0-46725 GCF_003477925.1 Clostridium sp. AF32-7AC | reverse complement strand
TTCAAGGCTTAACCAAAAGCCTTTGTTCTTAGAATTTTCAGGGTTTTACATACTGTTCAGTTTTCAAGGTTCTTTGTTGTTGTCTCATTGACAGCTCATTTATATTACCACAATCAGTTATCTTTGTCAACAACTTTTTTATTTTATTTTTCGCAACTGAGCTTTCGCTCAACAGCTTGAATATCATATCATAGGCAGTTGTCGTTGTCAACTATTTTTTCTTAATTTTCAAAACATTTTCGCAAATAAGAAAACCTGTGATATTCGATTTTCCCTGCATATGCAGACTAACGTCAAAACACGTTAGAGTTAAAGTCTACCATTTCAGCATTAACTTGTCAAGGGATTTTCACTTGTTTTTTTCGCCTTGTTTTTTCGCTGATATATTCCATACAGAATCATTGCGCATCCTCGCGGAGCATTTATCTCAGTCGGAGGCCCAACTCCCACTGAGACAAATTTGCTATTACTCGCCACCTAAAAAGGTGGGAGTCTTCTCGACTGAAATAAAAAATTTGGCACACCCAACTCATCACTAAGCAGCGAGAATGCGGTGTGCCGTTTTTCAATATCACAGTTTTTCTCTATAAGCTTTTAAATAATCCGTTTCACAACACCCATCAGGATGCTTCCAAGCATATTGTGGTCATACAGCCAGGTCAGCCAGATATTGCTTTCTATCTGGTTCAGGAAAAGTTCACCAATCGCCGTTGCCGAGAACAGTGTAATAAGCAGTGCTGCAATCCAGACGAAAAAGATCCCTTCCGCACCCCCCAGCACGGCACCTGCCAGACGGTTCAGCCCCGATATGATCGGCAGCCGGGAGACCACATTGAGCGATACGGACAGAACACGCAGTCCGCCGAACACGGCTGCAAACAGCAGAAAAAAACTTATAATATTGATCAGGCTGTTTGCCAGATAACGGCTGACGTAGTGGGTAAAGCTGCTTACACCCAGCGCCTCGTAAACTTCGCTGTTATTATTCTCCAGAAGCGCATCCTTTAACTGTTCCGGAAGCTCCATTTCTTCAATAATACTGCGCTGTACGGATGGCGGCGCCGCGTCAGCTGCCTCATTTTCCGCCTCATCGTCCTTTTGGATAAATTTCGTCACGCTGTCCTCCACCGCCTGATAGACCACCTCATTGCTGCGAAGCAGATTCGCGACAGACGGCGCACCAAAATGAACCACCCCCAGCGACAGCACCAGGGAAACGGCCGAGACTGCCAGGCGGACAAATCCGCGGTAATGCCCGTACAGTACCATGGAAACCAGATAGACTGCCACCACCACGAACAGCCAGTTTTCTTTTATATAAGCACCCATTGTCTGATCGCCTCCGCTACGCCCTCTTCCCGGTTCGAAGCGGCAATCCGGTCTGCGCGTTCCTTTAAAAATGGGGCGCCATTTTCCATCGCCACGCCGATTCCTGCTGCCTCCAGCATGGGCCAGTCGTTTTCGCCGTCTCCAAATGCCATCGTCTCCTCCGCTTCAATTCCCAGATACTGACAGAGATTCCGCAGCCCGCTCCCCTTTGTGATGCCCGCCGCGTTGAGTTCCAGATTCCACGGAAGCGAAGAGGTCACCAGAACCTCCGGCATCGCTTCCAGCTTTTCCCGGACTGCCTGCTTGCTCTCCCGGTCCTTAAAATTTAAATTCATCTTCTGCACCGGGCATTTTTTCTCCCGCAGATACTCCACCATGTCAGTAACTGCCCGGCGCGTCGCCCGGATATAGGCGCATTCACGTTCCGGTATCCCGTATTCTTCCAGCTGTGCCAGCAATCGCATCTCGCTGACGCCGCCCTCCGATACATACATATCGTAAATAACCGGATGCCGGCGCAGCACCTCAATCACCCGGATCGTCTCTTCCCAGCTCAGGCAGCTTTCCGACACCCAGGTATTTTTCCCGAAATCCCGGACGACCGCCCCATTTGTAAATATGCCATAGTGGACGCCCGGCAAGCTCAAAACCTCCTCTGGCACTGCCGGGAGCGCGCGCCCGGTCGCCGGAACAATCTCAATCCCCCGCTGCGCGCACAGTTCCATCATCTGTCTTGTTTTTTCCGACACGTGCATTTTTTCATTTAACAGTGTCCCATCTAAATCGAGGGCTATTAACCGTGTTCCCATCTTTCTCTCCCGTATCTCTTTTTACTGTCCACTACCAGAAAACGCTGCCGGGAAGCATTCCCCCGCAGCGCTCTCTTTTACTTAGTTTTAATTTTAAAATTTCTCGAATTATTTTAATTAATCAAAGAAATGCTTCTCTTTCAGAATCAGAAGTCCATCCTTATCATATTTCGATGAGAACAGTCCGCTGAAGGATTTCTTCTCCGCCTTATCTGCAGCTTCCTCGATCAAATCTTCGGCACTTGTCTTGCTAAGCGGTTCTCCGTCCTCCTCCATCATCTCAGCGCGCTCGTACAGAGCCAGCATGCTCTTTCCCGAAATACTGCAGTCGATCTCCGATGCATATTTGCAGGCATACTGAACGAACTCCTCAACATCCATATCGCCGGACTTTTTGGACGGTTTCTCTTCCGGCTCATCCTCTGGATAATTGGAATACTCGTCGTCCTCGCGTTCGTCTTTATAGCTGTCTTTGTAATCGTCCTTATAATCATCACGATAGCCGCCACGCGCATAATCATCCTCCGGCTCATACTCGTCCTTCTCGTAGTGATCTTCTTCGTCTTCATACTCCGGCTCGTCATCGCGTCTTGCCTCTTCCTGACGGCGCAGTTCTTCTCTCTGCCGCTCTGCCAGACGGCGATCTTCCTCCGCTTTACGCGCTTCTTCTGCCTCTTTGGCTGCCAGCGCCTGTGCTTCTGCCTTGGCGCGCTCTTCTTCCTCACGGCGGGCTGCTGCTTCCTGCTGTCTGCGTTTTTCCTCTGCCTCTTTTTCTGCCTGACGGCGGATCTCCGCTTCACGCTCTGCCTGGCGTTTTCTGGCTGCTTCTGCTTCCTGCTGCGCCTGCTGGCGTTTCAGCTCTTCCTCGCGCGCCTGTGCCAGCTTCGCTGCATCGTCTTTCTGGTTTTCACAGCCGATATACTGGAAACGCACTGCTAATGCCGGATATGCGCGGTGCATCTGCTCTAAACGTGCCTGCGTATCAATCAGAACAACGACCATGCCGGTTTCATCCTGTGTCATCAGTTCTTCCAGCTCTTCCACCGTCAAATCGTCCAGATCAGCTGCATGCTCGACCACCAGATCCTTGCCTGCCAGGCGCTCCGCCACCGATGCGATGCCGCGATGGGAAAGGTTTGCACCGCTGATCTTGGCAACCGGATGCTTGGTTCCCAGCTCGCGGTGAATCTTTTTCAGAGAATCAAGTGCCATCGCAAGACCGGCTGCCGGATCTTCCGCCTCGATCATCAGATGATTTGATTCCTTGATCTCCTCTTCTTCCTCTTCCGGTTCGAAATCCCAGTCTTCCACTATGGTTTCTTCTTCCTCTTCAAATTCATGAATCGGAGCTTCCTCGCTCTTTTCCTCTGCCTCTGCCGGTTCCAGGTCGCGGAGATTCCTGAAAACACGTGTCTCCCCTTCGGATGCGCCCTCTTCCTCATCGTAAGGCTTGATCTTGGACACTTCTTTTGCCAGCGCTTCTTCCGCCTGTGCTTCATGAAGGCTTGCTACTACATCCTCGTCCAGCGCAGCCTTTTCTACTTTCTCGTCCGCCGGTTTTGTCTCGGCTTTCGGTTTTCCAGCCTTCTCTTCTGGCTCTGCCTGCTCTGGCTGTCCCTCCGGCTCATTCTCCGATTCGTCGTCCAGCTCTGCCTCCGGCTCATCCGTATCCAGATACTCTCCTTCCGGCTCCGGCTTGCGGTATGTACCGTTCTTGTACTCTTCTTCCACCGCACGCAGCTTCTCTTCGTACTTCTCGCGGTTTTCTACCAGATCCATCTGATATTTCGTCAGCGGCGCATACTGAAGTTTCAGTTCCATTGCCTTGTCCACATATTTGCCAAGACCGAACATCAGCATGATCTTGTCGCAGATCCGCACACAGTCGTCCGCCTGGTTCGCCTGATGATAAAGCTCTGCCAGGTGGTACAGCCATTTCTCATCCAGCTCTTCCTGACAATATCTCTCCAGAGAATTGATCTGCTGCTCTAACGGCGCATCCTTCGCCTCCAGAATCAGGAAACGAAGCAGGTACTGGCGCGGGTCATCGCCGGACAGCTCACAGAACTCCCGGTAATATGCCTCTGCCTCCTGAATATTATTTTCACGCAATGCAAGGTCAGTCAGCTTATATAAAAGCCCCTTTCCAAGCGGCGCTCTCTCATATGCCAGCAATAAAATATCCTTGGCATCCTGATACTCTGCATTTTTCTCATAAATCTGGGAAATCATCGTAAGCAGGCTGGTGCTGCGTACACGACGCCAGTCGATGGTATCGGCGATCTTCATCGCCGTCTCGAAATCTCCCTTGTTGACCAGTTTCTTAATCTGCTCTACCTTGATGTTAAACTCGTATTTATCCATCTTATGCATCTCCTAACTTCCTGCCGCGGCAGAAGTTTTATTGTTACTGTTCACGCATACGTGCCCAGTAACGTTTTATTTGCTCACCGGCTACAGCTCTGTACGCCCATCCAGCGCGCGCAGAAGCGTTACCTCATCAATATATTCCAAGTCGCCCCCAACCGGAACGCCGCTGGCGATTCGCGTCACCCGGATCCCTGTCGGCTTAATCAGCTTGCTCAAATACATCGCGGTCGTCTCGCCCTCCAGGCTTGAGTTGGTTGCGATAATGACCTCACGAACCTCCTCTTTCTGCAGGCGAGTCATCAGCTCCTTGAGCCGGATGTCGCCCGGCCCGATCCCCAGCATCGGGGAGATCGCCCCATGCAGCACATGATAGACCCCGTTGTATTTTCCTGTCTTTTCATATGCCGCCAGATCGCGCGTATTTTCCACCACCATGATCGTCTCATGATCTCGCCGGTCGCTGCTGCAGATCGGGCACAGTTCCTTATCAGTCAATGTGCAGCACTCCTTGCAGTAACGCACATTCTGCTTGGCTTCCAGAATCGCGCCGGACAAGTGCCTGACCTGTTCTTCCGGCATATTGATGATATGAAATGCAAGACGCTGCGCCGATTTACTTCCGATTCCGGGAAGTTTTGACAATTCTTCGATTAGCTTGCTAATCTGACTGCTGTAATAATCCATCGCTTAAAACGGGAATCCGCCTCCCAGACCGCCAAGGCCACCGGTCAACTGGGACATCATCTGGCTGCTGTCCTCTTCCGCCTGACGGAATGCCTCGTTGGTCGCCGCCACGATCAGATCCTCTAACATCTCGATATCATCCGGATCCACTACTTCCTCAGACAGTTTCACGGAAAGAACCTCTTTTTTACCAGATACGGTCACGGTTACAGCGCCGCCGCCCGCGGATGCGCTGTACTGCTTCTCCTCCAGCTCTTTCTGCTTCTCTTCCATCTGGCGCTGCATTCTCTGCGCCTGCTTCATTAAATTGTTCATATTGCCCGGCATACCGCCTGGGAAACCGCCACGTTTTGCCATGGTGTCATTCCTCTCTTTCACTTCTTTTTATTTATATTCAGACTGGCTGCCGATTGCAGCCGGTTCTATATATCATATAAACCCACTAATATCATTTATCTGTATTTAATCACAGCTTCTTGCATTACAAAACAAGGCTCATCTTTGGCAAGCTCCACTACACGGAATCATCCTCTTCGACAATCACATCGGTATGGATTGCGTTCTTTAAATCCTCATCACTGACATAAACCGTTCTTTGCGGCACAGCAGATGATTCTAAACGGACTTTAAATTGCAGAGTCTTTTTGTATTTTTCTTGCACTACTTCCTGCAAATTCTTAAGCTCAGGCTCCCGATTGATAATTCCAAACGTATTTTCATCTGTACACACAATGCAAAGGCAGCCTTCGCCCGCCGGTTCTACACTTGTCTTGGGAAGACTGAGTCTAATCGAACCCACAAGCTGGCTCAGGGACGCAATCCGTCCCCATTCTTTCCGCATCAGCATCAGATCCTCGTACTGTGCCGGCGGAAGGGATACCGTCTTCGGCTCAGGCGGCGTTTCCACCACAGCCGTTTTGGAGGATGCCGCCTGCCCCGCTGCCGGTGCAAGGGACGCCAGTTTCTGTAGATTGTCCGGCATTTCCTGCATTTTCTGCTCTAATAGCGTAATCCGCTGTAAAATGGAATCAAGATTCTGTTCCATCGACGGCGTCGTCAGCTTGATAAAGGCAATCTCCACCAGAATCCGCTTCTGCGACGCGTAGCGCAGCTGCCCGGAAAGCTCCGAGAAAATACGGATGTAACGCATCAGCGTTTCCGCATCAACACCTGCCGCCTCTTCCTTTAAAACTGCCAGATTTTCCTCCGACATATCTAGCATATCGCCCGGTTCGTCGGTCGTCTTGGCAATCAGGAGATTTCGCATATACCAGACGAAATCGTTGACAAGCTGCGAAAGATCGCGCCCCTGGATGATCATTTCCTCAATCTCACGGATGCACGCCTTCGTATCACTTGCAAGCACCGCCTGAAACAGCTTGCTGAACACGCGGTTATCGACCGCGCCCAACACCTCGAGCACATTGTCATACGTCAGCTTTTCCCCGAAATGGAACGCCACGCACTGATCGAGAAGACTTAACGCATCTCGCATCGAGCCATCCGCCGCACGTGCCACATACCTAAGTGCCCGGTCATCTACATCGATCTGCTCCGCCTGCGTCAGCTCCGCCAGTCGTCCCGCAATGGTATCGATCGAGATCCGCTTGAAATCATATCTCTGGCACCGGGACAGGATCGTGATCGGGATCTTGTGGACCTCCGTCGTCGCCAAGATAAATATAACGTAGGACGGCGGTTCTTCCAGCGTCTTTAAGAGCGCATTGAACGCGCCGATCGAAAGCATATGAACCTCGTCAATGATGTAGACGCGGTAGCGCCCATCCGTCGGCGGGTACTGCACCTGCTCCCGGATATCGCGGATATTTTCCACACCATTGTTGGATGCCGCATCGATCTCCACCACATTGAGGGAAGCTCCTTCCGCAATCTGGCGGCACATACTGCACTCGCCGCAGGGGCTGCCGTCCACCGGATGTTCACAGTTGACTGCCCGTGCAAAGATCTTGGCAATACTCGTCTTACCGGTTCCGCGCGTCCCGCAGAAGAGGTACGCGTGCCCGATCCGCCCGGAGTTGATCTGATTTTTCAGGGTCTTTACGATATGGTCCTGACCCCGGACCTCTTCAAAGGACGTCGGACGCCATTTTCTGTACAGTGCTGTATATGACATAAACTACTACTTCCTTACTATTCGTCGCCGAAGCTGATGCCTACATCCTTAGCTTCCCGGATAATATCGCTCTTCGGATCGACCATCTTTAATTTACCGGCAATGTCCGCGAGCGGAATTTTTTCAATCTTATTGTTGTTTAAAGCGACCATATAGCCGTATTCTTTGCGGTGGATCATCTCTGCTGCCTCCGCGCCGAGGCGCGTCGCAATCACGCGGTCATACGGACATGGCTCGCCTCCGCGCTGCATATGCCCCGGAACCGTCACACGGATCTCCTGCCCCGTCCGCTCGGAAATCTGGGCGCCCAGCTCGTAAGCGACCGACGGATAAACCGGTCCATTTTTCTTCTTGTCTTTTAATTCTTTCTTGGTCAGGGCTGCATTTTCCTTGGAAATCGCGCCCTCTGCGACCGCCAGAATCGTGAAATTCTTGCCATTTTTAGTACGGCTGCGGATCGCATTTACCACCACATCAATATCATACGGGATCTCCGGCAGGAGAATGATGTCAGCTCCGCCCGCGATGCCTGCATAGAGCGCCAGCCATCCCACCTTGTGGCCCATGATCTCCACGATGAAGACTCTGCCATGAGACGCCGCCGTCGTATGAATACAGTCGATGGCATTGGTCGCCACATCAACCGCACTATGGAATCCAAACGTAAGATCGCTGCCCCAGAGATCGTTGTCTATGGTCTTCGGAAGAGAAACGATATTGAGTCCTTCCTCCCGCAGCAGATTTGCCGTCTTCTGGCTGCCGTTGCCGCCTAAAATGACGAGGCATTCCAGTTTCAGCTTGTAATAGGTGTGTTTCATCGCTTCCACTTTATCCAGACCGTTCTCGTCCGGCGTCCGCATCAGCTTGAAAGGCTGTCTGGAAGTTCCCAGAATCGTACCTCCGCGTGTCAGAATCCCGGAAAAATCCGACTGTTTCATAATCCGGTAGTCTGCATACATAAGACCTTTATAGCCGTCTTCAAATCCAACTATCTCTATGTCATCGAACATCTTGTACAGCGATTTTGCCACGCCTCGCATCGTCGCATTTAAGCTCTGGCAGTCGCCGCCGCTGGTTAACATACCGATTCTTCTCATGAGCGCTTTCCCTTTCTTCATAACCGTCCAGTACCTTCACAGTTACCCTTATTCTAAGTTTCCAACAACCCCCATATCAGGATAAACTACACCCATTTTGTAATTATAATACAATCATATCCCGCGGGCAAGAAAAAATTCCTTACAAATATCATAGACATAAAAATACCGGGATACGCGCTTTTAATCTGCTCCGGCACGGTATTCCTCCCCCTTGGCAAATCAAATTCCACATATCCCGGCTATATTCACACACCTGCAAAAATGCTTGTTTCTGTATCTATTATTTTCTATTTTTTATTTCATAGGAAGCAATTTCCTATGAAATAAAAAAATCCGCACGCCCGGCTTCGAACGTATGCCATGGACGTTACCCTGACAGTTAACTCGGTCCAGGCTGCCTTGCGGCACACAGAAGGTTCTGCTTAGTGCTGCTGCATTCCTGCCCTGACACGGTTCACAGATTTCTGTTGCGCAAGACCCAGACTTCAACGCCACTTTTCAGGGGCAGCCCCACAGTAAAAACGCCCTCGGTCGGACAACACCCCTGCTATAGCGGATTGCAGGTACAGGGCACCGCTAACTCCCCGGCTGTGCGGAAACTTTATGACTTGATCTTATATGACGGAATGACCTGCAGACCGTCAGCCTGTTTAGTATACATGGCAGCCGCCGTTTTGTCAAGCCGGAGCTTGACTAACAAGCATTGTATAAAAATACACAAGAATACATTTTATTGTTTTTTTATCATTTTTTATCCCAGAATCTTGCAACAGAAGAAAGAAATCATTATAATAGGTATAAATCTAGCGACTGCAAAAAGTCAAACAGTTACTAAATCATAAAATTCTGTAAGATTGGAGCAACGATTATGGAGAAGAAAAACATCGACTGGAGCAACATCGGTTTCGGCTATATGCCAACGGATTACCGCTATGTTTCCATGTACCAGAATGGTTCCTGGGACGAAGGCGTCCTTACCTCCGACCCGAATATTACCCTGAATGAATGTGCCTGTGTTCTGCAGTATGCACAGACTTGCTTCGAGGGTCTGAAAGCGTATACGACCGAGGACGGCCATATCGTTACGTTCCGTCCCGACTTAAACGGCGAGCGTATGGAGAATTCCGCAAAAGGTCTTGAAATGCCGCCATTCCCGAAGGAGCGCTTCGTAGACGCCATCACAAAAGTAGTAGAAGCCAACGCAGCATTCGTACCGCCGTATGGTTCCGGTGCAACCCTGTACATCCGCCCGTATATGTTCGGTTATGATTCCATCATCGGCGTTAAACCGGCAAACATCTATCAGTTCCGTGTATTCTGTACACCGGTTGGCCCGTACTTCAAGGGCGGCGCTAAACCGATCACCATCCGCGTCAGCGATTTCGACCGTGCAGCACCTCACGGAACCGGTCACATCAAAGCCGGATTAAACTACGCGATGAGCCTGCATGCGATCGTCGATGCTCATAAGAACGGTTTCGATGAGAACATCTACCTGGATCCGCAGACACGTACCAAGATCGAGGAGACCGGCGGCGCAAACGTTATCTTTATCACCAAAGACGGCAAGTTGGTAACTCCGAGGTCCAACAGCATCCTTCCGTCTATCACACGCCGTTCTATCCTGCAGGTTGCAAGAGATTACCTCGGCATGGAGACCGAAGAGCGTGAAGTATACTTAGACGAGGTAAAGGATTTCGCAGAGTGCGGTCTGTGCGGTACCGCAGCTGTTATCTCCCCGGTTGGCAAGATCGTTGACCACGGCAAGGAAATCTGCTTCCCGGCAGGTATGGAGAA
Organism: Clostridium sp. AF32-7AC; assembly: GCF_003477925.1. Taxonomy (NCBI): domain Bacteria; kingdom Bacillati; phylum Bacillota; class Clostridia; order Eubacteriales; family Clostridiaceae; genus Clostridium; species Clostridium sp. AF32-7AC. The sequence goes on along the minus strand of NZ_QUEG01000013.1, from coordinate 36,502 downwards.
GATGGGTCCGGTTACCCAGAAACTCTATGAGACACTGACCGGCATCCAGATGGGTCACATCAAAGCTCCGGAGGGCTGGATCCACGTAATCAAATAAGGACTGTACCTTTCAGTTTGAACGGAAAATATGAAATTAAAAAAGCTGGCAGAGGTTTATTTGCCAGCTTTTTCTTCTTTCTTCTTTTTTCTCTTTTCACGCAATTCTTTGAAAAATTCTTTCAACATCATCGAACATTCCTCGCCCAAAAGTCCTTCTTCTGTCTCCACCTGATGATTGAATCCTTTTTCATCCAGAAGATTCAGTACCGAACCGGCGCAACCGGCTTTCGGGTTCATGGAACCGATGTAAACTTTTGGAATCCGCGCCTGCACGATCGCCCCTGCGCACATCGGGCATGGTTCCAACGTCACGTACAGCTCACATTCTTCCAGGCGCCAGTCGCCCATGCGCTTGCACGCTTTTTTGATTGCCGCGATCTCCGCATGTGCCAGCGCGCTATGATCGACCATCCGACGGTTGTAACCCCTGCCGATGATTTTGTCCTCATACACGATCACGCAGCCGATCGGCACTTCTCCGAGCGCCCAGGCTTTCTTCGCCTCGCGGATCGCCGCTTTCATATATTTCTCTTCCCGTGTCAATTTTGCTGCCACTGTTTTTTCCTCCGTTCAAATTCATCCGCTTCCAACAACAGACATCCTTATCCCAGTTTCCCGACAAGTTTGATCCGCTACCAACCAAACACCTGAAAGCATTTGACCCGTGTCCATCCTACCCAGAAAAGCTATCCTTTGTCAAGAGTTCTCCAAAAGGATCAACCGGCTTTTATGTAAAATTCAAATCCGTATACCAATACCCGAACCGGCTGTCGCGCGGCGGCTGGCGGGTGGAACGGACAAAGCGGTCAAAGCCGAACATCGCCGCCATATATTTTTCATTGTTTCCATAATGTCCCGGCACGCCCAGAATGTAGCGCCCCCGTTCGCCGGGTTTCCCCAGTCTCGCCAGAATCAGATATCGGTAGTTGTAGTAACCGTGCAGAAGAAAGCTGTTATTTCCATACACCCAGTTTTCCCGCGGCAGAAGCCCGATATCCTGCGGTTTGATTACCAGAATCTCGCAGCCGTCGGCGCATTCGAAGGCGGTTACTTTGGGATAGGCAGCACGCAGACGGTTCCAGAGGGACTCGGCGGGATCTTCTTTCGGAAATTCCTTGGATGAATCTGGTTGCGGTTGTTTTTGATTTTGAGAGTCTGACTGAAATGCCTCTTGATGGTCTGGTGGAGAATCTGGAGGCATTTCTTTCTGGACTTCCCGGGTGGATTCTTGAGAATCTTTCCGTCGCGCCTCTGTCTGCGCTTCCTGATTGGATTCCTGAAAACTTTCCTGCGGTGTCTCCGTTTGCGCTTCCTGATTGGATTCCTGAAAACTTTCTTGCGGTGTCTCCGTTTGCGTTTCCTGATTGGATTCCTGAAAACTTTCTTGCGGTGTTTCCGTTTGCGTTTCCTGAACAACTTCTGCCTCTTGATGATCGGATGTTTCTGAGATATCTGGAACCGCTTCCATGGTTTCCGTGTCCTCGAAAATCTCCAGGTTTGAATCCTCCAGCTTTTCTGGCTGGGGCTGGCTGATTCCGAAGTCCGTTTCGTTTATATTCACAGCTTCTTTCTTCTCTGTCTCCGTGGATGTGTCCTGATTCTCCATTTCTCCCGACCGGGTAAGTTCTGACGCCTCATCCAATTTTTCTTTCCCTACAGACGCGCTGTTCACTTCCCCAGATACATTCTCTGCCAGTTTCCGCGTTGCCTCTTCCTTCTCCGCTTCCTGCTCCCGCACTTTCTCAGCAGTCACATCCGCCAGCTCAACCTCTGCCGCATGCGCGACGGCATCTTCCCAGATCGTCGTATAGGCACGCCATGCGCTGTCCGTCTCATGAAGAGTCAGACCACAGCACTCTTCCATATTGCAGCCGCTTCCTTCAATATTTTCACAATTGACGACGGCACGGAACTCCCCATTTCCGCCACGGACAAACAGGGTGCCGATACGGATCTCCTCCTGCCCTGCCAGAAGGTATACGCCGATCGGGCTGCCGCCCGCAAAGACACGGCGGACGCTGACCTGAATCCGGCAGGAAGTTCCCCGCGTCTCCAATTTCGCAAATCCCGTATTTTTCCCTTTGATTCCGCCTTCGTATGCATAGATATATGATATTAACCGATGATATGCAGACATGTTTTCACTCCTTTGCTTTGTATTATATGCAAAAGAAGCGCCGGTTTATGACAGGATTTCTATATCCTGATATAAACCAACGCTGCAAATACGTCCGTATAACGCAAAATCGGGAACAGTTAAAAACTGTTCCCGATACTGCCGGCGACCGGAATCGAACCGGTACGAAGTTTAACCCTCGCAGGATTTTAAGTCCTGTGCGTCTGCCAGTTCCGCCACGCCGGCATCATGATTACTCATGACTGGCACAAAGCCAAATGGATGGAGGTGGATTCGAACCACCGAAGCGAGACGCAACAGATTTACAGTCTGCCCCCTTTGGCCACTCGGGAACCCATCCAAAATTGCTCTGACAGTTGAAGATTATAACATGGCTGTCTCAAAAAAGCAAGTGTTTTTATATATTTTATTTAATATTTTTATTTCCATTTTTTCCTGCTTTTGATTCTTCTCGCTCAACTGCCAGAAATCATATATCTTGTCGAAGCCACATTTCCTACAATGCCGTATCATTTCCCGTCAAAACGATACTTCCGACCGGTGGGATTTTCACCTCGATATAGCCGTCCTTTACCTCATGTTCAACCTGTCCGGCGTTGTAACCGTCCTCATAGGTCATCATTTCCCGGCGCAGGAGCGCCCCGTCGCGCGCCCCGATCTGCCAGACCGGAATCTTGAGCGTCAGCCAGTCATCACCTGTATTGACCGCCGTCACGCCGCAGCACGCGCCGCCAGCTCTCTGAGCACTCTGAAAACGTCCATAGGCAATATAGCCATCTCCCGCCGCCAGCGCTTTCAGGGAACCATTTCTAAATGCCGGACAGCGTTTCCGGATGCCGCTCATGTAGCGGTGGAACTCGATCAGCTCCAGATTTTCCCCGCCCCACGGGTACGTCCGGCGGCTGTCCGGATCGGTCCATCCACAGACGCCCGCTTCGTCGCCGTAATAGATCGTCGGTGCGCCCGGCCAGGTCATCTGCATGACAACACCCTGGCGGAAAATGCCATAGCTGATGCCTTCCTCCGCTGCTTTTGCACCTGCCGACGCAAGACGACCCACCCGGCGGTTTGTCCGCGTCATAAAGCGGGAGTGATCGTGGTTGGACAGCTCGTTCATCGCACACTGCACGGAAGCCGTCGGCATTTCACTCATATGGTAGCGCATCGCCTCAAAAAAGGCGCATCCATCCCCAAACAGAGCCGGATTTTCTTCGTCACTGTGCTTCTCCATCCCGGTCAGAAACCATGACAGCGGCTCCATAAACGCATCATAATTCATGACCGTATCCCACTGATCGCCCTTCAGCCAGTCATACGGGCTGCCGTAATGTTCCGCGATCATGACCGCCTCCGGATTTGCCTCCTTGACTGCCGCGCGGAAATCACGCCAGAACTGATGGTTCATCCCGGCGCTCCGCCCCAGATCTGCCGCCACATCCAGCCGCCAGCCATCTGCTCCAAACGGCGCCGATACCCATTTTTTCGCAATCCCCAGAATGTACTGGTACAATTCCGGCGATTCCTCGTAATTGAGCTTCGGAAGCGTCGCGTGTCCCCACCAGCCATCGTAGCTGTCATTAAACGGCCAGGCATTTTCATTGTGAAACTGGAAGAAATAGCGATACGGGCTGTCCTCCGAGACATATGCCCCCTGCGGATAGCCGCCCGCGTGCTGGTACAGAAGTTCCGCATCCAGCCATTTATTGAAAGAACCACAATGGTTGAACACACCGTCCACCAGCACCCGGATTCCCCGCTTGTGCGCTTCCTCAATCAGGCGGGCAAAAAAGGCATCGCTCGCCTCCAGGTTCTGCTCATCCGCCGTCCGCGTCATATATTTATGTGCGCGGTCATTGTCCGTATCTTCCGGGCACACCAGCCCGTCTGCGTCCTCCAGAATCACTCCATAATGCGGATCGATATGGTCGTAGTCCTGACAGTCATACTTATGGTTCGACGGTGATACAAATACCGGATTTAAGTAAATTGCCTCTATCTTGAGACTCTTTAAATAATCAAGTTTATCTAAAACACCCTGAAGATCGCCGCCGTAAAACCGTCCCACATCGAGTGTACCGATCGGTTCCTTCCAGTCCGTCACCCGGGTGACCGGCTTTTTCAGATAAATATATTCATTGGTTTCCGTATCGTTTGTAGGATCGCCGTTGCAGAACCGATCCACATAGATCTGATACATCAGCGCGCCCTTGCTCCACTCCGGCACATGAAACCCCGGAATCAGGCGGAACGGGTGCGCCGCCGCATCCTCTGTCAGCCCGATCCGGTTGTAAAGACAGACGTTCTCGCCCCAGGTTACCTGAAATACATACGAAAATGTTTTCGTTCCCAGAGTCAGCGCACAGCTGTAGTAATCAAAACGGCTGTCTGACTTGTCAGCCATACCGCTACCATCTATGCCTCGATTTGTATCTGCACCGTTCCCAACGCTGCCAGCACAGCACTCCCACGAAAGCCGTTTCATCTGCCACTCCTGCAAAAGCGCCCCGGTCTCCGGGTCACATTCCAGCAGTACAACCGCATCTGCTCCATTTTTCTCTGTTCTGAAATAAAATGTAACGACTTCACCCGCATCTGCCTCCGAAGGACAACGGTAATCCTCTGTCTCGTCGCAAAATAGCGCGTCGCGATTGATCTGCTCCATCTGTTTCCCTTTCCAGCGGTTTCGCCGCTTTCACAATCATGTTATTTTCTGCCCATATTTTACAGGATTTCCCCAAATTACACAAGTTATTTTCACGCCCCTAATTTTAGGTAATAAAAAAGAATGTGCCTTGGCACATTCGGGCGTCTCGCGCGGTCGCTTGCGACATGTTTCTGCTTCGCGCGAGTGTGCATCCTCGCGGAGCGTTTTTTGTTTCATAGGACGTAATTTCCTATGAAATAAAAAAGGTCAGCGGGGTAGCTGACCTTTTTAGGAGAAGGTATTTCGTTTTATGGGGTGTAGCAAAAACTATATAATGTATTGGGGGGGGGTTACGTCTATTATAATAGCATAGGAGCGGAAATAAGTGTGCACAAACATCGTTTTATTTCGATTTCTTTTTTGTGCAAATCAACACTCTCTCCCGAAATGTCCAGCAAAATCCGCCTGAAATTTGCATAAAAGAAGGTGCCACCACTGCCATTTCCATCTATCCGATGGCTGTCCGGGATGTCTCCCGCACATTCTGGCAGCTGACTGGCACCTTTTTTCAGGCTTATTTGCAGACCTGTTTCATGCTTTGAACTTTTTATGCTTCTATCACCGGAGTTTCAACTTCCCCTGACGGCTTTTCTCCATCCTGGAACAGCGCTTCAAACTCAGCCTGACCGATCTTCTCTTTCTCCATCAGCAGGGCACAGCAGGAATGAAGGACATCCTCGTGATCGAGAATGATCCGTTTTGCCTTGGCGTAGCACTCATCGATGATGCGCTTTACCTCGCTGTCGATCTCGCTCGCCACTTCCTCGCTGTAGGTTCTCGTATGCGCCAGGTCGCGGCCAATAAAGACCTCGTTGTTGTCGCCGCCGTAGTTGATCATGCCCAGCTTCTCTGACATACCGTACTCGGTTACCATCGCGCGCGCCATCGAGGTCGCCTGCTTGATATCCTGGGAAGCGCCGGTCGTGATGTCGTCAAAGATAATCTCCTCGGCGATTCGTCCGCCCAGCGAAACCATGATATTTTGAAGCATTCTGCCCTTCGTCATATGAAGCTCATCCTGCTCCGGAAGCGGCATCGTATAGCCTGCCGCACCAACGCCGGTCGGAATGATCGAAACGGTATGAACCGGTCCCACATCCGGGAGGACATGGAACAGAATCGCATGACCCGCCTCATGGTATGCGGTAATCTTCTTATCTTTCTCGGAAATCACCTTGCTGCGCTTCTCAGCGCCGATTCCCACTTTAATAAAGGCTTTCTCAATATCCGTCTGGGTCAGGAACTTACGTCCCTCTTTTGCGGTATTGATCGCCGCCTCATTCATCAGGTTTTCCAGATCGGCTCCGGTAAATCCAGCGGTTGTCTGCGCGATGCGGTGTAAATCCACATCCTCGCCCAGCGGTTTTTCCTTCGTATGGACGCCGAGAATCTCCTCGCGACCCTTGACGTCTGGTCGTCCGACTGCCACCTTTCGGTCAAATCTGCCCGGCCGCAGAATCGCCGGATCGAGAATATCCACACGGTTCGTCGCCGCCATGACAATGATGCCCTCATTGACGCCGAAACCATCCATCTCAACTAAAAGCTGATTGAGCGTCTGCTCGCGCTCGTCGTGACCGCCACCCATGCCGGTACCACGCTGTCTGGCAACCGCATCGATCTCATCGATAAAGACGATACACGGGGCATTTTTTTTGGCTTCCTCAAACAGGTCGCGGACACGGGATGCGCCAACACCGACGAACATTTCAACAAAATCCGAACCGGAAATCGAGAAGAACGGGACACCCGCCTCGCCCGCTACGGCCTTAGCAAGCAAGGTTTTACCAGTTCCCGGAGGTCCGACTAGGATCACGCCCTTCGGGATGCGCGCTCCGACACCGGTGTATTTCTGCGGGTTTTTCAGGAAATCTACGATCTCCTCCAGTTCCTCTTTCTCCTCTTCCAGACCGGCAACTTTGGTAAAGTTGACCTTGCTGGTCGATACCATCCGGGCACGGCTGCGTCCAAAATTCATCATCTTGGCATTTGCCCCGCCGCCGGAACGGGAATTGATAAACATAAACAGGAAGATCAGGACGCCTGCGGACAAAGCGATCGGCAAGATCACCGTCATAAAATAGCTGTCCTGGCGGACGCTGGTGGTCGTGTACGGAACCCCCGCCTTGCGCAGCGCCATCTCTACTTCCTTCACATCCAGCACATTGAACTCCTCCCGGTCACCGGAGGTTGTCTCAAAAACAACCTCACCGGTCGGCACCTCGCGGTTCGGGCGGATCTGTGCGCTCTCTACGGTCTTATTTTCCAGATATACCATGAACTCCGGATAGCTTAATTCCCGCTCCGTCGCCATTCCAGGAACCTTCAACGAGAAAAACATGATAACAAGCAGCATGAGGATCAGAAGCCCCACGCCTCCCATCGACTGACGTTGTTTCAACTGGCTTCCTCCTTATACTTCCACAACACCGATGTACGGCAGGTTGCGGTATTTCTGATCGTAATCCAGGCCGTAACCTACGACAAACTCATCCGGGATTGTAAAGCAGGTATATTTAACCTGAACCTGTTTTTTTACACGGCGCTCCGGCTTGTCAAGCAGGGTGCACAGCTCGATATTTTTCGGATTTCTCTGTTTTAATACCTCGATCAGATATGCCAGGGTGCGTCCGGAATCGATGATATCCTCCACGATGATGACATTCTTGCCCTCCAGCGGCTCGTCCAGATCCTTGATAATCTTTACCACACCGCTTGACTTGGTGTCAGAACCATAGCTGGATACAGACATGAAATCCAGGGAAACCGGAATAGTCAGGCGTTTTGCCAGTTCGCAGGTAAAGAATACGCCGCCCTTTAAGATACAGATCAGGTGGACTTCCTTTCCCTCATAATCTTTGTTGATCTGTGCTGCCACTTCACTGATCTTCTTGTTTACTTCTTCTTCCGTTAATAATACACGAATCTTATCAGCCACTGCTTTTTCCTCCGTTAAATTCCACCTCAAGGATGGTTTTTGTCTGTTCTGTTATCTTATAATATGCGCTGATCCGGTGCCCCACTATCCACAGGATATGTTTTTCTTCCGCCAGAAGCCAGATTTCCTCCCGCTCCTGTCTCGGAATTTTCTCATCGATCATCCAGGATTTCAGCGTCTTCCGACCGCCGGACGGCAGTGTCAGGTAGTCCCCCGGCTGCCGGTGTCTCAGCGATAAGGTACCTTTTATTTTATCATAGTCAAACCATTTCGTATACTGGTTTTTCGGAAATTCATCCCCATTTTCACAGGGGAAAGTATGCATCTGCAAAAGATTCTCATTCTGGATGCCCGGAAGCAAACCCCCTTTTCTTTCCCCTGGATGACTAAGCGGGCGCACTTCAAGAAATCCATATATATTTACCGCCCGGAACCCATGCGGCAGCGAAATACTCTTTCCGGTTCCCTGGTACAGAAGTTCCCGAACCGCCTGCACATGCGTCTCCGTCACGTCCCGGAGCGGCATTTTGCTCTTTAAAAACAGCCGCCGCACGATATAACCCTGCACAATCTCCGCCTGCTCTGCCAGCGCTCCTGCATCCGCTTTTCCGTCCGGTGCATGCTTTTGAAGCCATTCCTCTGCCACCTCTTCCAGATAGGCATCTGCCTGCCGGATGCGTCTGCCCGCCTGGTCGATATGACGGACTGCCTGTGCATTCAGGCGCTCTTCTACCGCCGGAAGCAGTTCATTCCGAAGCCAATTGCGGCTGTATTCACTCTCCTGGTTCGTCGAGTCCTCGACCCAGTCCTGTCCCTGCTGCCGCAGCCAGGTCTGAATCTCGCTTCGCTGCGCCCAGAGAAGAGGACGGATGATGCGCCCCCGCACCGGAGCAATGCCGGAAAGCCCGGTCAGACCGCTTCCGCGGAACAGGTTAAAAAGAACCGTTTCCGCGTTATCATCCGCATGGTGGGCGGTGGCGATATGAACCCGGGCGGCTACCGCCTCTTTCCCCCCCGCATTCTCCGATGTCAAATCCGGACACATCTCTTTCTCCCACGCAAGCGCCGTCTCCTCATACAGGCGGTACCGCGCCTGCCGTCCCGCCTCCTCGACGGAACATTTCCGGTCAAGCGCCTCTTTCGCCGCATCGATACGGAACTCATAAAAAGGAACTTCCAGCCGTTCACACAGCATCCGTGAAAATGCCGCATCTCTATCCGCCTCCGCGCCGCGCAGCCCGTGATGGACATGGAGCGCCCGCAGGGAAATCTGAAACGTCTCCCGCAGCTTCCAGAGCACCAGCAAAAGACCGACGGAATCCGCTCCCCCGGATAAACCGACCAGAACGCCATCCCCCGGCCTGGCCATATGATTTTGTCTCATATAAATTTCTGTTTGTTTCTGCATTCTTTTATATTTCTTTTTATCCCTCTTAACATCCACTCGTAACTACTGTTCCGTACCTTCACAGTATAACGGATCTCCTCTTATTTCTCAACCTGCCAGATTCTACGTTACTGTTCACGCATACGTGCCCAGTAACGGAATTTGCCGTGGCTTCGCATTTAAATACGGCAAATTCCTGCTGCCACCACGTTTTCTTACGGCACTTTCGGTTCCAAAAGTGCCTACCCGTAAACAGTAACTACCCACGTTCCAGCACCGTCCCGACCAACACGGTGCAGTCATCCACCACACCCCCGGACGAAAGCCCGGACGCAAACGCCAGGATCTGTTCTGCCAATTCCTGCGGGTTGCCGCCGGAAAGGTTTGATATAAATTCCATGAACGTCTCTTCCTTGTGTTCCCCCGGCATCGCTTCGAGAATACCGTCGCTTATCATAATGATTTTTTCGCCGTCCCACATTTTCCGCGACATCAGAACCGGCTCCGCGTTCTGTACAATTCCCATCGGCAGCCCGCCTGCTTCCAGAAACTCAACACCCTCACGCCCCAGAATAAAGGTCGGCACCGCGCCCAGCTTCATCGCTTCCAGCACACCTGTCCCCAGATCGATACAACATAGATCGATTGTTGCCGGATTCTGCTCCGTACCCGCCAGCAGAAGCACCGTATTTACCAATTTGAGCGCCGATCGCGCCGAAAATCCCGTCTCCAGCAGGCGCTGGGTCAGCTCAATGACCTTCTCGCTGTCCTCGCTGGCGCTTCTGCCGCTTCCCATGCCGTCCGACAGGCTCATAATCACCTGCCCCGGAAGCCCGGTCTGCACCGTGCATGTGTCGCCTGAAATCGGTTCTCCCTCCCTGGGGCTGCACGCCATGCCGTACACCATCCGGTATTTACCTTCTTCCACAAAACGGAAGGTCGCCGCATTGCGGGTGATAAGGCTTTTGCTGTCCTTCGCCACACTCCAGTGGCTTCCGGCGATCGCGCGTCCCAGAAGTTCCGCCACATCCCGCGCCGTCATACATCGCCCATTGACGCTGCGGAGTGTGAGAAACGCCTCCTTCTGCTGATTTTCATATTGAAGCACCAGCATGTTGTCCACGCGCAGATGGCTTCTGCGAAGTATCCCCGAAAGCATCTCCTCCCAGGATGCCGTCACATCCGACGCCTGCTCCATCTGGTTGGAAAATTCCTCCAAAATCGCCGCCAGCTCCCGGAACTGGACGATCACCGCATCCCGGCTTTCCAGAAAACGGTTTTTCCACCCCAGATTCATCGTCGCCCGGCCGAGGCTCCGGTTCAATTCCCGCAAATATGCCTCTCTCTGGGAACAGATCTCATGAAACAGGCGAGGCATGTCCTCCAGGTCGATTTTCCCTTTCTGCTCGAACGTCCGAAGCAGATAATAGAGATAATAACTGTCGTCCCGGCGGCTGCCATAATACAGGTTGCACCGTGTACAATCGCCGCATACCGCCGACGCCGCCGTCTGCATTGCCGCCAGTCCGTCCTCCTTCGTCAGATGCCCCTGCCCGCCGATCTCATCCGCAAACGCCTGCGCCAGACCACCCAGTGACAGTGCCATGCTCTTTAAACGTCTTGCCGTGTAGACGTTGACATCCGCCATATCTCTATGTAAAGTTCTCCGTTTAAGCACAAAAATCCCTCCTAACCTGTATAACGCCATTATATACAGGCTGGAGGGAAATATTTGTCAAACGGACGGAGCAAAATCAGGGAAAACTTCGACATTTTCCGACACATCCAGGAATGCTGCTCCCCTGTGTGGCATGCCCCGGACATTCTATGATGCACCGCAAGCCTAATTCGAATTGGACGGTTTGAGCAGGATCTCATTGCGGTTTACAAGTCCCAGCTTCTCCTTCGCTACCTTCTCGATATACTGCTTGGTCTGCACGTATACCCGGTATTCCTCAAGCTGTTTGGCACGTTCTTCTTCTTTCGCAACCTGCGCCTCCAGATTTTCCTCTCGAATTGAATAGCTCTTATCCTTTTCCTTGAGATCGATGCCCTTGATGTGCACGGCAGCCGCCAGACTCAGCACTACCATCGTAACGCCCACAAGCGCCATCCGGTTGTTTAAATTGTCCTTTTTCTTTTTCCGTGCATTTCCACCCGGTCTGCCTTCTGACATCTGTCTACGCACCTTCATCTCACTTCCTTTCCAGATTCTCTGCCTGTCCCCTTGTTGTATGTTCCTTTCCGGTCTTCTGGCTTTTTTTGCCTCTTCCTTTTATTCTAATCCATCTGCTGCATTTTTTCAATACCGCAAACAAAAGACGGCTGCCCGTCCGGTCATAAAACACCATGCCGCCCAGCACGCCCGCCACCGCATAGCCGCGCAGAACTCCGTCATTCTGCCCGAACAAAAGCCGGAACGTCGCAAAGCTGGCAAAGAGCCAATACGCCGCATCCTCCATGCCTGTCCAAAATGAGCTGTGCCGTACCAGCCACCGGAAGATCCTAAGCCCGTCATACATCATCATCAGCGCGATTCCCGTACACACACTGCCGCCAAGCAGCCATATTTCCCCTCTTACCGTCCCGCTCATCCGCCACCGCCTAACGGAACAGCCGTCCAAAGAACGACTCCTGCGATTTCCGGCGGGACTCGTTGGAAGAATACGAAAAGCTCTCAAACTCGCCCTCAATATCCACTTCGCCCTTTTCCAGTGTCAGACGACTCACATGCAGCGCCTTCCCACGCACCGTCAGAAGCCCCATGTCTGTATCGAGAATCATCTGGTTCTCATCAAATGACACCACATCCTGGATCCCCGTCACACTCCCCTTTTCCCGGTTCAGAAGCTCCAGCTTGTGAGGTCTGGCATTCAATTTTTCTTCCATGCAAAAAACCTCCCAATATTTCCAACCTATAGCTGCCTACTGTTAAATATATTGGGAGGTTTTCAGGTTTATGAATGATTATCTGGCCGGTTCCCAGACACCGTCTGCATTTACATAATAGCCGTCCGGTGTCCACTCAGCCATATAAAGGGAGCCGTATGGACGTCCTGCGTCCTCCATGTAAACCCAGGTTTTTAATTCTTCACTATACGCCCAGGTCGGCTGCGGTGCATACGGATTTAAGTATACATAGCCTAAATCCGGAATCAGCTGCCACTCCGTCAGCATCTCTCCCGTTGTCGGATCCAGATAATACCATCTGCCGTCCTGCGGATCCAGATACCAGCCCGTCCGCATGCCTGTGTTTTCGTCCACATAGTACCATTTGCCTGCGCTGTAATCATAGACCCAGCCCGTCCGGATATATCCATCGGCTCCAAACGCCCACCATGCGCCCCGGAGCTGTTTCCACACAACCTGTTCAACCTGTCTGCCGGTCACCGGATCCAGAACCAGACTTCCGGACAGATACGTGCCGTTTGACAGGCGGTAGCGCCATCCGGCACTCTCTTTTACCCATGTGCTGGTACTTCTGTCGCGGCTGGAAGTGGCCGTTCCCTGCGGATTGCCTGGAGTAGACGGGGTCGGATTCGATGGATCCGGTTTCGTCGGATTGGACGGGGCAGACGATGCTTTCTTTGTCTGGACCGCGACCGCCTCGCTGGCTGCGGATGCCGTCGTATTGACACCCTCTTTGAGTCTCACATAGAACTTGTAAGTTGTTTCCGGTGTCAGCCCGGTAAATACCGGTGAATCCTGCCATTCTCCCTGATCCGCGCAGTATTCCAGTTCATATCCCGCCGGAATCGCAGTTCCATCCACAAATGCAGACGGTGCTTTCAGGGTCACGCTGGTGTCTGTCCACGCTGCTGCCTGGGGTGCTTTCGGGGTCTTTGTTCCTATTTTTTTGATCGTCAGGCGCACTGTAATCGGATCACTCATATAATTTACGTTACTGTCCGGAATCTTAATCCTACAGGAATACGTTCCCGCATTGGTCGGCGGTGTCATGCTGGAATAAACGGTTCCGTTCACACCTTCATAGTGAACCTCATACTGACCCTGAAACTGTTCCGAAAGATCATATTCACCTATCGTTGCCTGAATTCCATCCCCCACAGACTTCGGCGTTCCATCGTAATCAACCTCTTTATCCGTACCATTCAGTGTAACCTTATCTTTGTCCCCAAAATACACATGTGTCTCAACATCCTGCGCCGGCATCTTAAAGGAAGCGGTCCATTTGCCGCCGGATTCGGTAAATTTCGGCGGGTAAACAACTATAAGTAAACCACCGCTGTATGTTAAGCATGCATTCTTGTTCTGCATCCCCTTCATCCGCTCAACACCTGCATCTGTCAGGGTCGCCGTTACCAGCTCCCCGGCTTTTGCCTGAGTCTTGTCCAGCGTATAATAAGAACTGCTTTCCGGCTTCTGCGTAATTGAAAATACTGCATTCGGATCATCCTGAACCTCGATATCCACAACTACCATACCCGGTCCCTCTAAGTATACATAGAGAGTCGGGAGACCGGTTGCATCATCGCATTCAACACAATAATCACCGTTTTCCTTAAGGTCTGATCGGCTAGCTACTTGGTTCGGTGTAAATGAACCTTTCTTATAGATCGACATCGACTTTATATTAAATTCTTTAAACAGCTTGCCACTGATAATATTTGTTACTTTCAGAGAGCCAATATGTTCCCCTCCGCTCCACTCTCTGGTTTCAAAGGCTGCCGTTGTTCCCCATGTACCCCACTCCTGTCCTACGAACCAGGTATACTGGTATGCGTTCATATTTTCCGCATAGGAAACCTGTACAGAGGCATCTGAACACGGCATCGTAAAGCAATACACCGTCGGATTCTCCAGATTGCAAATTGTCGCATTCACCTTTGAACCATTTGCATCGGTAATTGTTACTTCGCTTACGACATCTCCTGAATCCAGACCCGTAAATGCAAGGTAAACTTTTTCTCCGGCTTTCCGTGGAAATGTAAATGTACCAGTTTCACTACCTGTCGTAGAAATCGGATTTATTCCATTTGTTGCATCTTCCAGAGATGCATAGGCTTTCACGACTGCATTCGGAGAGTTTATCGTATTCTCCCGTTCTACTGTAACTGTGTGTTCCGCCGTATCAACTGTCAGCTGGCATTCTGCCTGCTTGGAAGGATCCGCCGCGCTGGTGGCTGTGATCGTATAGGTTCCCGCTTCTGCCACATCCGCAGCAGTTACCAGTCCATCCTCTACCTTGACTGCCGGATTACTGCTTTTCCACACCACATCTCTGGACGCTCCGTTTACCACATCGACGGTCGCAGTGAGCCGGACGCTTCCTCTCGGGTAAATCGTCTCATTGGTCTTATCCAGCGTAATTCCGGTAACCGAAGGTGTCAGATCCAGCGTCAGATCCGGACGTAAAGTCTGGTTTTTCAGAATCGGGAAAGCATACTCGCCGGTTGAATCCATCGTCCAGGTAGAATCAAAATTCCAGCCCAGCTTTTTATAAAATTCCGGATCTTTCAGGTCTTCCGCCGTTGCGTCCGCTCCATATAGCTTGTCTGCCCCCATCGTATCTGGATCCGGGGTCAAAATCGTTCCATCTGATTTTCTCGCAACTGTGCCGGCAAAGCCGTAGTTATCCCGGCAGCTTCCCGTTGTTCCGCCAATCCGGTTGAGCGATCGCATCTCCGGGAAAATGCTGACACAAGAGGAAATCGAACCGTTGGCGGAAATGCCTGCCACGGATGCGCCAATGGGATTTTTGGGCAGAGCTTCGCCTGCCGCGTAGCTGTGGGAGATCTTTACTTTACTGTCATTTCCGCATCCTACCAGTCCGCCAATAGAATTTCCCGCTTCAACGTCCATATCCACAACTGCATAGCTGTTGTCAATTGTTGTACTTCCACCGGTCCAACCAACCAAACCACCTGCAAAGCCACTGCTGGCGGTTCCCTTGATTTCAGCATCTGCATAGCAGGACTTAATATTTACCGAATAATTATACTTCCCCCTTACATTTCCAATCAAACCACCTGCCGATTCAATCTTATTCGTTCCATCTGCAGTTTCGATTGTTCCACTGACGTAACAATTTTCTACCGTCAGAGAACCATATACATCACCAACCAGGATGCCGACTCTCGCCCCATCGCGGGAAGCTTTAACCACCGCATTTTCTATGGTCAGATTCTTAATTTCACAATTCGAAGAAATTGCTCGAAACAATCCCACATAAACTTCGCCGACCGCATTCAAGCCTCGAATCATATGTCCGCATCCATCAAATTCAGCTCCGGCATTAGGAATCGAAGTAAACTCGTGACCGCCCATATCAATATCGCACATCAGTTTCGCTTTCCAGTTTGAAATCTTCGTATTTCTAAAATACGCAAGCTCTGCCCCTGTACTAATTTGATAATAACCATGTTCGTCTTTGGTCGGTTCCACAGCCGTTATTCCATCCCACTGATCCTGCACCCATACCGCCTTAAATGCTACATTTCTATTTGGCATTGTATAATCTGCACCGCTGGCATATGTAGTACTTCCGTCACTCCAGCCTTTAAAATTCATGCCATATACCTTAAAGGTATTCTCCGGAAGCGTAATCACAGTTCCGGCTGCGGCATTTCCCAGGGTCGGCGCATCTCCCTGTGAATCCTGGCGTCCGGATGCAAAGGTAATTGCATACTTCGCCGCGATTGGAAGATTTATTTCGATTGTTTCTGTTGACGCGCCCTCAGAGGTATCGCTCAAAACAATCATTCCCGTGATACTTCCGTTTTGTCCCGGTTCTTTGCCATCCGTTGCTGGTGTTAGATGGAACCCTTCTTCAGCGGACCAGTCCGCATGAATTTTTTGATTTGTGATAACGTTCTGTACAACCTGCAAAATTTCATTCGCTGTTGTCTCATTTGTCACTGTCATCGCCTGCAGCGCTGCCCGTGCCGCTGTTTTGACATCCTCTAAGGTCTGCTCTGAAAATTCATAATTTCCACTCTTCGTCTCCTCGCTGTCACCATAGGTTGAACCATCTCCCGTTGCTTGAACTCCAAACGTATAGATTCCGCCCTCTGCAATCTGGGCGGTAAAATCGTAACCAGCTGTATCCGCCCCAAGTGTTACCGGACCCCCCAGTGCTGAACCATCCTTATAGAGCTGTACTTTATAACCCAATGCATTCGTAACCGGACGCCAGACGGCCTTTCCTTTTACTATCTCATCCCATTTGACATTCTCAGGTGCCGCAAGCCGAACAAGGTTTACCTCTTTTTTCAGCACAATCGAACCAATCGAACTTCCCTTGTAATGGACATATAAGGTTATTTCATTCGTATTGCCAAGATTCAGCGATTTAGCAAATTGAATCTTAATACTGCTAGTTCCATTTTCAGTATTCACTGCAAGAAGTGTAACTCCGTCATATGCCGTTCCATCTTCCTCGGATGAAAGTTTAAAATCCTCCAACCGTAAATCTTCATTTCCGGTATACGTAAGCGCAATCTCTCCATCTGCCATGGCGGTGTCCGCATCTGTTGTCTGGAAAGTTCCTGTCACCGTTTGTCCCGAAATCATGGAAACCGGGTTTGTTTCCATGGTGAAATCAAGAGCTTCTGGATCGGCATCCGAAATCGTAACTTTTTTCTTAACCGTAAGATATCCAGTCTTTTTGATCGTTACGTCATAGTCTCCATTGGCAAGATCAATGCAAAAGGTTCCTTCTGAATCCGTTTTCACCTTTTTCTCGCTGCTGCCCTTCTTAAAAGTAATCTCCGCGTCTGCGATTCCGGTTTCTCCAGACTTTACTGAGCCTGTTTTTATCTCGGTTGCCTCAAGATACTCTGGTATGTCTGTGCCGGAGAATATAATTACTTCTTTATTATCTCTTTGCATCTTTAGCGTCGGAAGCTGATTAGCGGCAAATTCCCAGTTTTCCGCATCACTTCCCCAGCCAATCGTGTTTTTCCAGAAATTGGTTGTTAAAAGGTCTGGTTTGAAAACACTCTCGCTACGATGCAACTCTGGCCATTTTCTATCTTTATCATTCTCTTTATCAAGAAGGGTTTCACCACATTTAACCCTCATACCCTGATAGGCGAAATTTCGTCCACCAACTACATGAACTTGATAATCACCGAAATAGCCAAAAATTCTATCTACATAGTATTGCGAACTGTTTGTGGAAATCTCTTCTTGCAATGCTGCGCTCTTATTAATTGTAACTGTTTTTCCTTGTCCACCAACTAATCCACCTGCACCGCGACCTGAATTTGTCGAAACACTTCCCATTGCAATACAGTTCATAATATTCAACTGCGTGCCATTTTTCACTTTAACCGAACCAACCAAGCCTCCAGCTAAAGACTCCCTATTATTATTATCTTTGTTTTCAATCTCTGCATTAACAATACAATTTTGAATTTCCAGCGTCCCCGACTGAACCTGTCCAATTAATCCACCTGCGGCACAATTTCCTGTAGTAGCAAGACTGCCACTGATATAACAATTTTCAATCTGCGAATCAGCACCTACAGTTCTCGCAATCGCTCCTACATGCTTTCCATCTCCCGTAATGGTCACATTGGACAAAATCAAATTTTTAACAGTTCCCGCCAAAACATTAAACAACGGCTGCGAAATTCCACTCAGCTCATATCCATTACCATCTAAACCAGCCGTTAGTGTTCTTGACTCCCACGACTCACCGCTTAGATCGATATCAGCCCCCAATCTAATATATTTACTTACACCAGAGGATTGATTTCCATTATATTGATTCTTTTGGTTTTCACCCATAACAGTAAACCACTGTTTTACATTACAAATCACATAGGGATACTCTTTCGTACCTTTTCCCGTGATTCCTTCATCTGCATACAACGCAATCCCCGCGTCTCCCACCTGCACATGGATCTCCGGCAAAGCAGTGTCTTCCGGTATCTCTTCGCTTTCCGGAATCACCGGAATATAGGTATAGATCGCCCCATTGTATTCTTCATTGGCTTTATCGTAGCCCTCCCAGGTCTTTTCTTCAGTTTCTTCTGGTTCACCGTCCTCATCGAAGCGGTCAAAATAGTCCTCCGGTGCCAGTCCGCCCCGAAATTCAGAATAGTCGCTGTTTTCTGCATCCAGTTTCCACGTGATACCCGACAAAGTCCGCTCGGTGGTTTCTTCTCCCATCGTCTCACGCACGGTAAGAGTCTCCGGGAACTGGATATCGGATTCTTTGCTTCCAAGCGGGAGAATCTGATCGGTGATCGATTCTTCCAACGGTACAAATTCCAGCGTTGTTTTCACCTGCTCTTCTTCCAGGACCGTGATCTGGATCACCGGAAGTTCGTCCTCATCTACCTCATAATTGCTGCTTTTCAGCTCTGCACGGAACAGGTAGATGCCCGGATTTTCCCCATCATAACGGGATGCCTGGCTCTCTTCTTCATCCAGAACCCAGCGCACCCTTACTTTTCGCCAGAAACCTTCCTTTTCGTCAATCTCTTCCTCGGTTTTCTCATCCGTCTTGACATCTTCCTTCGATTCATCCGTTTTTCCATTCGAAGAATCGGCATCTTCATTCAAATCTGCATTTCCACCCGAAGAACCGGAATCTGTCTTACCGGAATCGTCTTTCTCATCGGATTCACCGTTCCCCGGATTTGCATTTTCATCCTGAGAGTCCCCATTTTCCGCCGAATTTCCATCTTTCCCAGAATCTCCCTGTTCACCTGAACCGGATTCCGCTTTCTCTAAGCCCTCTCCACCTTCGCTTTTGTCTTTGCTATTCTCTCCGGCATCTTTTCCTTCGGTATCTTTTCCTTCGGTATCTTCTTTTTCTCCATTCTCTTCACTGTCCGTCTTTTCCAGCACGGCATCATCATTTGTGCGGTTGGCAAACGCTGCTACATTCTCATCGCTCCCTGCGTCAGGCACATCTTCGGTTTGCCCCCCCCCCGCTGACAAAAACGTCTATGCTGTCCGGCATCTCCAGATCCTGATACCGGGTGCCATAGGGAACTTTCTGATACAGAACCTGTTCCGATAAACTCTCGATCTCCCGGATCTGATAAAAATTCGTGTTCGCATAAACTCTAGGCACAGAGCCATATGAACTGCACGTTATCACTACCACCATTCCTGCTGCCAGGATTCTTCTTTTTCTCCTTCTCATACGCTTTTTCCTCTCATTCTCGAAATGTTGATTATCCGTCATAAAGTGTGTATACACAAATGAGTCGTCACTATATTTATATTATAATAATCAACTCTCACAAATTCAAGACAGAATCTGTTCTTTTAAGCGCATAAAGAAAAACGAGACGACCGAAGTCGTCTCGTAAAAGTCTAACTTTGAGGGGGCACCTCATTCTCTTGACTTCTTTTTTTATTTCCCTTCTTTATATCATTGTTTTCCCAGGTTCTCCGGGGTTCTGCACCATGTCAGGAGCATTCCTTTTAAAAATTCCAGTTCCTGCGTGTGGTCTTCCTTGTGATCGTCCGCCCACACAATTCCCTGTGCATAGCGCTCAGCCACCGCCAGCATCGCAATCGCAACGCTTGTAAATAACTGCTGCTCCGGGATATCGGTCCGGATGCTTTTATCGCTCCTCGCCTGCTCATAGAACTTATGATACAGCGCTCCTGCCGGCTTCAAAACATCCAGATGTTCAGCCAGCGCTTCCCCCTTGACTTTCTCCCGGGAGATAAAGTTTTTATAGTTATTACTGAACCGGAGTATTTCCGGGCGTTCCCGGTAAATCCGGATGATCTGGTCCGTATAAAACTCAATGTACTGATACGCCGTGAATGATTCAAATATCTCCGGTCCCTTTTCTTCCAGAATCTTCTTCCAGAGATCGCCCCAGATTTTTCCGCTGATCGCTATCACAAGCTTGACCTTCGTCTGATAATAGTTATATAGGGTCGCAACGCCCACTTCCGCAGCGTCCGCCACTCTTTGTAAGCTGACATTCTCGATCCCATATTGCGAAAACAGCCTGAATCCAGCTTCCATCAGCTGTTCTTTCCGGCGCATCGCCTCTTTTTCATCCCGCTCTATATTTCTTGGCATTTCGTCCTCCGCGCCTTTTACTGACGTCTCTTGGATTTTTACAGGTATTCAAACATTTCTTTGGCATCTTCCTTGCGGATGGTCTCCTGTACGCTTGTAATGCGGACCTTCACCGATTTATTGCCGAAGGCAATTTCAATCACATCCCCAACCTTGACCTCCGCGCTGGCTCTTGCCACTTTATCATTCAGCATCACTCGTCCGCTGTCACACGCTTCATTGGCTACGGTTCTTCTCTTGATGATGCGGGACACTTTCAAATACTTATCTAGCCTCATATTTTTCCTTTCCATAGCCCCTTGCAGGGCACTTTCATCCTGGCGGAATCCCTTCGCTCCTATAATACTAAAGCCCTCCATGATATTTTATCACGAAGGGCTGTCTGTCACACATATATGTCTGAGATAATTATGCGTTTACCATATCCTTTAATGCTTTACCAGCTTTGAACTTCGGAGTCTTGGAAGCTGCGATCGGCATGGTCTCGCCGGTCTTCGGGTTTCTTCCCTCTCTAGCTGCTCTCTCAGCTACCTCAAAAGTACCAAAGCCAACCAGCTGAATCTTTCCGCCCTTAACCAGTTCCTCGGATACTGCATCTGTGAAAGCCTTGATTGCCTTCTCTGCGTCTTTCTTGGAAAGCTCTGCTTTCTCAGCTACAACTGCGATTAATTCTGTCTTGTTCATCGTATATTCCTCCTAGCTTATATCTTTGCACATGAATCCTCTTAGTTTTCTTCGTACATGCCCGCAAATCTTACTTTACATTTATATACATTTCTCCTTGCTTTGTCAAGGTTTTTTGCACTTTTCCTCACATTCCGAACCGACAATCGTTACGACTCGCAAATAGGAATTTTCTAAACTGAAAATTCCGTACGATGCCGTTTAGGCAGCAGATTTTTCCGATTTTAAATGCGAAGCATCGCCAAAATCATAGTTTGAAGCACACGCAAGCACTTCACACTGTGATTTTTTGGTGAAAACCCGTGTAGTATCTGTGAAATCCCTTGTGCTTTTATATCATTTCCGATATACCTCCATCTTATTCAGCATACTTCTCTTTTCCGATCATGTTTTCTATCGTTTTTGCATGCTTTTCTCCGTCTTTCAGAATATTGTTTTTACAGGCTTTCGTCAACCTTTTCGTTACAGTTACACTGTCTTCTTTACTTGCCTGAATCCCATTCTTATGGTAAGATCAAATAATGTATATCCGGCCTATTACGGCAAACATATAGAAAGGCTGAAAATTATTATGAAAAAGCAAAAACTATCTTCCCTTCTGCCTATCGCTGTATTTCTGATCTTTTATCTGGGGCTAGGAATCTGGTCAGAATATATCATGAAGATCCCGATGGGCTTTTACAACATTCCGATTGTTGTCGCATTTATGCTTGCGATCCTGACGGCCTGTTTCCAGAACCGTTCTCTTTCCTTTGACCGGAAACTGGAGCTGATGGGGCAAGGCATCGGAGATAAGAACATCATCACCATGCTTCTCATCTTCCTGACAGCCGGAACCTTTGTCGGTGTCGTAGGACGAAGCAGTGCTGAAAGCGTTGCTTATCTGATGCTGTCTCTTATCCCGGCCCGTTTTTCCGTTGCTGTTCTCTTTGTGGTAGCGTGCTTTGTCTCTACCTCCATGGGAACCTCCGTTGGAACCATCACCCTGATCGTTCCGATTGCCGCTGCCGTATCTGAGACCTCTGGTTTCTCTCTGGCCCTTTGCGTCGCATCTGTCATCGGCGGTGCCATGTTTGGAGATAATCTCTCTTTCATCTCCGATACAACCATCGCAGCCTGCAACGGTCAGGGATGTGCTATGAAGGATAAATTCCGTGAGAACTTCGGCATCGCACTTCCGGCTGCCATCGCTTCCCTGGCACTTATCCTGGTCGTTTCCTTCCATCAGGATCCGGGAGCTGCCATCATAAAACCATACAACCTGATTCAGCTGATCCCCTATCTTCTGGTATTAGCAGGCGGCATTGCCGGTATTCAGGTATTTGTCGTTCTGTTAGTCGGAATCGTATCCGGTGCCATCATTATGCTGGGCTCCGGCCAGACTACTCCCTGGGAAATGCTTACCAACATGGGTTCCGGCACTTCCGGCATGTTTGAGACCAGTATGGTTGCCATCTTAGTTGCAGCTATGTGCGCACTGATCCGTGAAAACGGTGGCTTCGATGTTCTTCTTAACGTTATTCATCGCATCTTCCGCGGAAAACGCGGCGGTCAGTTTGGTGTCGGCCTTTTAGTTACCCTGCTGGATATCGCAACTGCCAATAACACAGTAGCTATCGTTATGGCCAACCCTATTGCAAAGGAAATTTCTGAAGATTATGGCATCAGTGCCAGAAAGACAGCCTCCCTTCTGGATACCTTTTCCTGTATCTCCCAGGGAATCCTGCCTTACGGTGCTCAGATGCTGGTAGCATTATCGGCGGTTCATGAGCTGGGCTATGAACTGTCTGCCTTTGAGGTCATGCCGCTTCTGTTCTATCCAAGCATGCTGTTTATCAGTTCTTTAATCTGTATCTTTCTGCTTCCAGAGCGCGGAGACCGTGTCAAAGCAAAAAAATAACAGCGGAACCCTTTCCACTGCACACATAAAAAGCTAAACATAAGAAGAGCTGTCCGACTTTCTCGTCATCAGACAGCTCTTTTATGAAATATCTCGAAGTTTCACTATATAACCTCTCTTTCTTAATTTTAACAAAAAAGGGGCGTGTTCACAATTTATTTACTCATGCGTTTGTCGTGCGCCTTGCTGTGTTTTTTCTGTGAAAAATCATGGAGTATCTGTGAACTTCCTTGCGCTTTCGTCTGTTTTTCGATATATCTGTTATATCGAATACCAGTTTTTATCAAATACAGGACTATCAAAAACAGGATCGATGGACAACCGCCCAGGAGTTTTATCTCTCTTTACGTTTTCCATCGATCCCGTCTTCTTTTTTCTCTCACCGCCTGTTTCCAGGCAGATTTATCTCATTTATCTTTTTTATCCTTCCATCTGACGTCCCAGAAATCCGGCTGCCGTCGCCGCCAGCTTCATCTCCGCCCCTCCAAGCGCCTGCTTTGCCTCCCGGCTGAGGAGAATCACCGCCCCGATCGCATCGCCCTCGCTCAAAATCGGCACAATCACCTCGGCGCTGCTCTCCTCCATCTCATCCGAGGTAATCGGGATAAATGCTTTTTCTCCCCGCGCCGCACAGATATTCTGACGTTCGGAGACTGCCAGCTCCAGCGCCCGGCTGATCGTCTTCTGGTAATATTCCTTCTTTGGTCCCCCGGATACCGCGATGATCTGATCCCGGTCCGCGATGCAGACCATCAGCCCCGTGGACTGCGCCATCGCCTCCGCGTACTGCACGGCAAATGCCGCCAGCTCCACCATCGGTGAATATTTTTTCAATATGATTTCGCCCTCGCGGTCCGTGAATATCTCAAGCGGCGTCCCTTCCCGAAGGCGCAGCGTCCGGCGTATCTCTTTCGGGATGACAACGCGACCCAGATCATCGATTCTTCTCACAATTCCTGTAGCTTTCATGATTCTTCCTCCTGCATACCACGTTTGCCATATCGTGTGTCTTATGGGTAGTATGTGGAAATGCAGGCGGATTATACATCTGAAATGGTTCGTCCCAATTTTAGGACTGAAAATTTTTATATTTTTTATTCCTGCCGTTTCTTCGGATTCGGATTGATCGCCACACCGCGGTTGATGTCGCCCTGTAAATTCTTGCCGAACTGGTAATCATTACCCGGAAGAATCACGTTGAGCAGAACGCCCGCAATCGCTGCGATCGCAAGACCTGTCAGAGTAACCGAAGTTCCTGCCGCCTCAAAGGTCAGACCGTCGGAGAATCCCAGCCCGCAGACCAGAATTACCGCAGCGATTACCAGATTCCGGGATTTGGTTAAATCCACCTGGTTTTCGACCACGTTGCGGACACCGATCGCGGAGATCATACCGTATAGCATGAAACTAACGCCGCCGATGATAGCAGACGGCATCGAACCGATGACCTCTGCCATCTTCGGAATAAAGCTCAGAATCACAGCAAAGACAGCTGCAATCCGGATGACACGCGGGTCATGAACACGGCTTAATTCCAGAACGCCCGTATTTTCACCGTAAGTCGTATTGGCAGGACCGCCAACGAGTGCCGACAGAGATGTTGCGATACCATCGCCGACCAGCGTCCGGTGCAGTCCCGGATCCGCAAGGAAATTTTCTCCGACCGTCGCGGAGATCGCCGACATATCGCCGATATGTTCCATCATCGTCGCAAGCGCGATCGGCGCCATTACCATGACCGCCGTCGGGTCAAATTTGCACAGCTGGAACGGAGGAAGTCCGACCCAGGAAGCCGTCGCTACCTCTGAGAAATTCAGGATCGCACTTCCGTCCGGGTTTGTCATTCCCATCATCTGGAAAACTGCCGCCGCTGCATAGGAGATCACAACGCCCATCAGAATCGGAATGATCTTGAACATTCCCTTGCCCCAGATATTAAAAATGATGATGGTTCCCAGCGCAATCAACGCAATCAGCCAGTTTGTCGATGCGTTGGCAATTGCGGACGGCGCCAGCGAAAGACCGATACATATGATGATCGGACCTGTCACAACCGGCGGCAGATAGTGCATGACACGCTCCACGCCTGCCAGCTTGATGATCAGCGCCAGAATCAGGTACAGCGCACCAGCTACCACGATACCGCCGCAGGCATATGGCAATTTCTCACCCATCGTCATATCTGCAAAAATACCGCTGTCCAAGTTTGCCACCGTCGCAAATCCACCGAGGAATGCGAACGAGGAACCGAGGAACGCCGGGACCTTTAACTTAGAGCAGGCATGGAAAAACAGTGTTCCCAGACCCGCACACATCAGCGTTACCTGAATCGAAAGTCCCTCTCCCTCAAAATAGGTATTGACCAGAATCGGCACCAGGATCGTTGCGCCGAACATCGCGAACATATGCTGCAAACCTAAAAGCAGCATCTTCGGCAGACCCAGTGTTCTGGCGTCTTTAATGACCATGTTGTTTTCATTCATTTTAAATAGATACCTCCAACAATTCCCTTCATTTTGTAATGTATATAATTTTCATTCTCCAGAATATCCTTTTTGACTTCATTCGTCAACCTTTCTGCTGCGCTTGCTTCGATTTTCTATGAAACAAAAAAAGAGCTGTCCGACTTTCTCGTCATCAGACAGCTCTTTTATGAAATATCCCGAAGTTTCACTATATAACCTCTCTTTCTTTTATATTTTGTTTTAAATGTGCTATGGACCTCTTCCTTTCATATGAATCTCCTCCTTTGATTACATGTATCTATGTAAACTCTTTTAGAGATTGTATGATGATGGATTCCATCGATACCGATTTTTATCTTTTTATTTATTGGATAAATTCGGTTTTTAAAACCATGATCATGTTTTTTAGTAACTAACTATCCCATTGGACCGTCCTCCTTGTTCCTTATTTCGTCCTAGAAACTATGGTAACCGTTTGTTGGGGTTATCTCTGTTTCTTTTGATGGTTTTATTTTACTAGATAATTTCTGTTTTGTCAAGTATTATTTCTAATTATTTTCCATATTATTCTTTATTTATCTGATTATATTTTTGTAATTGTTGTGTAATTCAGTTTTATTCATTCTGTTTCTAATCATTATTTCACTTTATTGTCATGCTTTCTTATAAAGAAAGTCCCATAAGCAAAAAATGTGCCTTGGCGCATCCCACGGAGCATTTTTTGTCATAGGTCGAAGCCTCCTATGACAAAAAAAGAACCACCCCAAAAGAGTATACAGATACTGCACTACCCCTTCTGGAAATGGTTCTATTTTCTTCTATCTTCCCTAGTGGAACTGGAACACGATTCCAATCACAGCCGCCGCCACGATGTAGAAGATCGGGTGCTTTTTCCATTTGACTAAGCCGTACCAGATCGCAAGCGCCAGTACGATCGCCTTCCAGTTGATGATGGAAAACAGCTTGGAAAGCACCAGGCTGCCATCCTCGCCGACATGGAGGAACGCTATCTTTGCCACGCCGATACCGGCTGCCGCAATCAGGGCGGTAGATGCCGCGCGAAGTCCATAGAGCGCATTCTGTACGATCGCGGATGATTTAAATTTATCGAGAATCTTCGAGATAATCACAATGATGATGACCGACGGAAGCACCAGTGAGAGTGGCGCTGCCAGTCCGCCGAGAATCCCCTTAATATGGAAGCCGACGTAGGTCGCCATATTGACTCCCATCGGTCCCGGTGTGGACTCGGAGACAGCGATCATGTTGGAAATATCATTAAAGGTATACCATCCCGTCTCCTTGGAAATATTGTAAAGGAACGGGAGGGTCGCCAGTCCGCCTCCAATCGCAAACAGTCCGCAGCAGAAGAAGCGGAAGCATAATTCAAGTATCAGCATCATTTCTTCTCCCCCTTTCCGCCCTTCAGTACAATCCCGATCGCACCCGCCACGACAACAAGAAGCGCCGGGGAAACCGATGTAAACAGTGACAGTACAAACACAACCGCCGCAATCGCGATCGCGCCTTTATCAACCAGCGATTTCTTTGCCAGTTTGACAACCGCACTGCCGATCAGCACACAGACGCAGGCGCGGATGCCTGCAAAGGCGCTGCTCACAAAGCTAAGTTCAATAAAGTTCGAGATAAACGCCGCGATAATCATAATGATGACAAGCGACGGTGCAATGACTCCCAGTGTCGCCGCAATTGCCCCCGGAATCCCCCGATTTTTATAACCGACAAACGTCGCCGTGTTGACCGCGATGATACCCGGTGTACACTGACCAATCGCGTAGTAATCCATCAATTCTTCATCCGTCGCCCAATGGCGTCCATTGACTACCTCTTTCTGCAGCATCGGCAGCATCGCATATCCGCCGCCGAAGGTAAACCCTCCAATTCTGGCAAACGTCAGAAACATATCCAGCAGTTCTTTCATTTCTGCCCACTCCCTTCCGTATTATTGCTACACTTTTATTTCTCTGGAATTTCCAGTATATACCTGCTTATGTATCATACCAGAATTCAAGGAGCCTGAAAAATACCATTCGAATATAGAATATATATCGAAAAAATATAGTTCGCCTGTTATTCTATCGGATTTTGTTATATAATATATCTGCCGTATACACAGTTTTACAACGAATCCGAACAGGAAGGAGCATTTATGGAACTTCGCCAGTTATCCTACTTCACCACCATCGTCAACGAGGGAAATATTTCCCAGGCAGCCAAAAAACTGAATATCTCACAACCGCCGCTCAGCCACCAGATGAAGCTTCTGGAGGCAGAACTGGGTGTGACGCTGTTTGAGCGCGGTTCCCGCCGCATCCGACTGACACCTGCTGGAAAGACGTTCTATGACCGGGCGCTTGCGATCCTCGATCTGAGCCAGGCTGCCCGCACGGAGCTGACTGCACAGAAACAGGAGATTCAGGGCGTTGTGCGCCTTGGCATCATCTCCTCCGCCGTCGAATTTGTGACCCGGCATTATCTTGCCCCATTCCGGCGATCCTATCCCAAAGCCCTGTTTGAACTCCATGAGTCCAATTCCTACCACCTGCTCGATCTGCTTCACTCCAACCAGATCGACCTCGCCGTGATCCGGACGCCATTTGCCAAAGCCGGGCTGGAGATGCAGACACTGCCGCCGGAGGCGTTTCTGGCGATCGGGCGCGAAATGATCTGGAGCCATTACCAGGAATGCCCGAATGCCCTCCTGACTGATATTCCTGCATCCGAACCACAAAAAAGCCATACACCCGCGTCTCTCCCTCTCTCCGCCCTCACCCGCGCGCCGCTCATCCTTTACCGCCGCTGGCAGCCGCTGATTCTGGGATATTTTGAAGAACAGGCGCTGGAACCGAACATCGTCTGCATTGCCGACGATGCCAGAACCGCCCTTTTATGGGCGTCCGAAGGGCTGGGCATCGCGCTCGCGCCTGAATCTGCCCTCTGTTTAAATTCCGATCCCGCCCTGATCCGCCGGATCATCACCCAGCCGCAGATCCATTCAAGTATCTGTCTGGTCAAACGGAAAGAACGGAGTTTATCGCTGGTGGGGGATGCGTTTTTCCAAAGTTTCCATGCCACCGCTATTTCATAAATATGAATTTTATCCTATAAATTCAATTGACTTTACACTTTTTTCATTGGCATATTTACACAAAATCCGATATAATAAAATCAGGATACTTATTTACCATGAATTTCAGGAAGGGGGCAGAAGACGGTGCGCTTCTGCATGGACATATATGAGCGAAAATTTAACCAAACGAAAACAGCAGGCGCTGGAAACGCGGAAACGCATCCTGACCTGTGCGCTTGATCTCTTTGAAACAAAGGGATTTGAGGATGTCACCATCCAGGATATTGCGGATGCGGCTCAGACCTCGGTCGGCTCCATCTACCGCTATTTTAAAAATAAAGAAGAGATGGCGGCGCAGAATGCGGAACCGTTGGACGATCTCTACGTCAACTTCTATGAGCAGCTGAGTACCCATGCAAAATACAGGGATCTGTCCGCCATGGACAAGCTTGCCCGCTTTTATTTCTTCGTCCAGAAAGCCGTTTCCAGCTACAGCAACCTGCGGAGCCTCTATATCTACAACCTCCGGAATCAGCAGGAGGAATCCACCCTGACGGATGGAAGCCGCGCTCTCTACCAGATTTATCATTCCCTGTTTGAAGCCTGCCAGAAGGAAGATTCCATCCGGGCAGATTTAGACGAATATGATTTCTATGATCTGATGCTCCAGTCGAGCCGCGGAATGCTTCTGGACTGGCTGCTGCGGCGCAGACAGTTTGATATCGATACCCAGGCATTAAAATGGTGGGAAATCATCTTTTCATATATTAGAAAACCGATTTAATTTCGTGAAATTTCTTTTTAGATACCGGAATGGAACTGCTGGGCATTCATCACAATTCCATTCCGGTGTTTTGTCTATAAACTATCGTTCAGACTTCTGTACATCCTGTATTCTGTCTATATTGATTCATATATTACATTTTCTTTCAACTATTTCTGTTATAATAAATGAAATTAGCAAATTATCAGATTAATTATTGACTTTTGCTCTGAACCTGTGGTATTTTTTTAGTGAACATATTCAGTGAGTGCATTCATCTAAAAATTGTTTTACAAAATTGAACACACAGGAGGTAGGTACATGTCGGATAAATGGATTAAAATTCTATGCGGAAAATTATATACCGGACTGGAAGCTCGTTTTCTTGAACACGCAGAAATTCTGGTCCACGGCCAATACATTGAAGAAGTCGGCAGCAACCTCCCATGTCCGGAGGGAACTGAAATCTTGGATTTAAGCCACCTGACCGTGACTCCCGGCATGATCGACGCTCATATGCACCCGGAATTTTTCAACTGGCGCGATGTCTACAGCGATACCATCTACAACTCCGACGGTTACCGCACACTCGCCACCTATTGCACCGCCGAACGTGCCCTGCACGGCGGTTTCACAACTATCCGCTCAATGGGATGGTTCCGGGAATCCTATGAACTCGACGTCAAACGGGCAATCAACGAGGGATATCTCCCTGGCGCCCGCCTGGTTGTTGCCCCGCATCTTCTCGGTACAACCGGAAGCCATGCGGACATGACGCAGACCGTCCGGAGCAACCCGGTTCTCTGCGATTTCATGGAACACCAGTATTCCGGGCTTGGAAATGGACCGGATTTCTTCACGGCAGCGGTCCGGCGGGAGAAAAAGCTCGGCGCCGATTTTATCAAAATCATGGCAACCGGCGGATTTGCCACTCCGTATGATGATCCGGACGACATCCAGTTAAATGATGCGGAATTTAAAGCGATTTTCGATACCGCCAGAGAACTCCGAATTCCGGTCACGGCTCACGCCTACGGACCGCGCCTCATGAAAAAACTGATGGGCTTCGGTATCACGGGAATCGAGCACGGCTCCCTCATGGATGAAGAATCCGCCGAAATGTTTGAACAGACCGGAACCTATCTGGTTCCTACCTTCAGCCCGTTCCATGAAGCGATTTATCCGGATCCGAAAAAAATGGCACAGAAGTCCCCGGAATTTCAGCGCAAGCTGGGAATTTATCAGGAACGGATGCAGAAAGGTCGGAAAATCATCGTGGACAGCCACATCAAGCTGGGCTACGGCACCGATTTCGTCGCTGCCTACCAGAATTATGAAAGCGGCATGGAATTCCGCTGCATGATGGAGAGCGGCATGGATGCTTTCCGTATCTTACAGGCTGCCACGAAAAATAACGCAGAAATCTGTGAAATTGACTCCATCACCGGCACTATCGAAAAAGGCAAATACGCCGATATCGCCGGATGGAAGCGGGATCTTCTCACCGACAAGGATGCCTTGCGCGACTGCTCCTTTGTCATGAAAGAGGGCACCGTCTATGAAGCGAAAAGTTATCTGAATGTAGAATAAATAAAACGCATTCTGAACCATTACAGCAAGGAGGAAATGACTATGACATTTATGGAACTTAAAACTGCCCCTCACCTGTTGATTTTCGTTATTGTTTATTTTGGTGTTATGATTGGAATCGGCGCCTGGGCATCAAAAAAAATAAAAAGCAGTGAAGACTATGCACTCGCCGGTCGAAGCTTAGGTCCGTTCGTCTTAATGGGAACACTGCTCGCGACTTCCGTCGGAAGCGGAACCATCACCGGCGGCGGCAACTCGCTCGCTTACAACTACGGCTACTGGGCTGGTATCCAGTGGGTTATCCCGTTCATCGTTTTCTGTATCATCTATATGTGTGTATACAAGCAGATTCGAAAGAGCAATTGTTTTACCGTACCGCAGATTCTCCAGCAGAAATACGGCGCTGAGACCCGGATCCTAGGTTCTGTCATCAACCTCTTCGGTATGGCTGGTATCATTGCTTCACAGTACAAAGGATTTGGATACGTTTTAAATATTACAACCGGTATTGATCCGAAAACCTCTACCGTGATCGCAACTATTATCATTATTATCCTCTCTGTTACCGGCGGTCTTTTCTCCGTTGCATGGACAGATGCAGTCAGCGCATTCCTAATCGTTGCCTGTTGTATCGTCGGTGTTCCGTTTGTCCTCAAAGCCGGAGGCGGCTGGGAGTCCATCACCGCCACCGCAGCTGCAATCGACCCGAATAAGCTTTCCTTCTTCGGCGGACGCAACATCATCATCTGGATCGGTTCTTTCCTGCCGCTTATCCTTCTTGAGACCGGCGACCAGAACTTCTATACCCGTCTGACCGCTGCCAAGACTGATAAGACAGCCAGAAACGCCATCATCGGATGGGGCGTTATGGCGCTCATCGTTATGCCGTGCGTCGGCATCATCGCCTTCACCGGAAGCGTTTTATTTGGTACCAACATTGACGCAGGTATGTCCTTCCTGTCTACCACGACGATTATTCCGGCATTCATCGGCGGCATGCTGTTAGCAGCTTCCACCGCATTCATCATCACAACCGGTACTTCTTACCTGCTGACCTGTGGAACCAGTGTTACGTATGACTTCTACAAACAGTATATCAATAAAACTCCGGACGACTCCCAGACACTCTGGGTAAACCGGATCGGTACTGCTTTAATCGGTATCATCGCCCTGATTATTTTAAACTTCTTCCCGACAATTCTGGCGCTTCAGAACTGGTCCTACACCATGATCGGCGCCAGCATCACACCAGCAGTCCTCGGCTCCATGTTCTCTAAGAAAGTAACCCGTCCGGCTGGCTTCCTGTCCATGCTTTGCGGCGCGATTGCAACACTTACCTGGGAACTCCTCGGATGCCCGGGCGGATATCAGAGTGCTCTGATTGCAGCTCCTATCTCTATCCTGGTACTCGTTATCGTATCTGCCTTCACACAGAAAACACTGGCAGGCGAAGCTGCATAAATAATACTCATTGTGTTTAACCGGCAGTCCCGGCGCGACTGCAATTTTCCACCGCGTTTGGAACTGCCGTTTCCATTAAGAAAGAAGGGATTTCATGGCTTTTTATCTGAAAAATGCACACGTGCTGGATGTAGAAAAAGGAACCTTTTTCTCAGCTGATGTTAAAATTGAAAACAAAAAAATCGTTTCACTGGACGAAAAAGCCCCGGACGGAGCGGACGCGGTCGACTGTACCGGCAAATATCTGACTCCTGGCGTCATGGACGCCCATGTCCACCTTGTCTGGGATGGTACTTCCCCGGATCCGATGGGGGATACCATCAAAGACGGCAACTATGTCTGCTTTGCAAAGGGTGTCCGCGGCGCAATGGATTCCCTGAAAGCGGGTGTTACCACCGTCCGAGATGTCGGCTCCCACGATGACGCCTCCATTCCGCTGGCAAGCGCGATCAACCGTGGAATTATCCAGGGCGCCAATATTCTCCCTGCCGGAAGCGCCATCCAGGGTTCCTACGGACACTGCCCGATGATTGGTTTTATCGCAAATACGGAGGCACAGCTGATCGATCGCATCAAGCGCTTAAAGGGCTATGATATCGAAATGTCAATCCCGCCGATCCACTGGGCAAAAATCATGGCGAGCGGCGGAGCTGCCGGTCTGGAAGATGTCGGTCCGTGTATGTATTCGCCGAAAGAACTGGAAACACTGGTGTATGAGGCGCACCGCCTGAATATGAAGGTAGCCGCCCATGCGCTCTCCTATGACGCCATCTCCAAATGCGTGGACGCTGGCATCGATACGATCGAGCACGGCGCTGAAATGACCGAAGAAATCCTTCTAAAAATGAAGGAACAGGGACAGTGCTGGGTACCGACGGTAGCCGTTTACAAGAGTCTTGTAGAGAGCGAGGGCATCATCGCTGATGTGATTGTAGAAAAAGCAAAGGTAGTCGCTGAAAACCAGCGGAAATCCTTTAAAAAGGCAATGGAAATCGGTGTGAAAATCATTCTCGGAAGTGACGCCGGCTCTGCCAACTTTGGTCCGCACCCGTCCGCCTACCTGGAAATGTTTACCATGCACGAATACGGCATGCCAAACGCAGATGTCATCCGGTGTGCGACCATCGCAGCTGCCAACGAACTCGGCATCGGCACACAGCGCGGCTCGATCGAGGCTGGCAAACTGGCGGATATCCTGATTCTGGATGCTAACCCGCTCGATGACCTGCACGCGTTTACCGACCATCTGTGCAGTGTCTACAAAGAGGGTGTTCTTATTTGACATTTATCCAATTCCTATAGCGGATAACTGCGTGCGTATTTCGTTCCCCCTAATACGCGCGCAGTTTTTTTCATTTTAGCGAAAAATCGCCTCGTTTATTTATCGTATATTGAATATTTTTTTATACATTACCGCATTCCGTTTAATTTTTCCAGTAAATTACTTTCAATATCGTTTTTTAATATAAATTACACAAAATTTTTAATATATAACACAAATGGCAGATTTTTCAGTTGACATATCGAAAAACCGCACGTATAATTGGCATCAATTCAGGAAAAGCAGAATAAACATAACAGAAAATAATTGCAAGGGCGCATCTCTTTTACGATGAATGCGTCCTTGTTTTTATTTATATGGCAACTGATCACGTGCCGGCTTACCGCGGGCACAGCTGAAAAAGAGGAGGAACCATTATGAAAAAAAGGTGATAACAGCAACGGCAATGATGGCTTTAGCAGCTATGGCAATGGCAGGATGCGGACAGTCTTCTGCTCCGGCAGAAACAACCGCAGCTGCTACCGATGCCCCAGCGGAAGATACGACCGCTTCCTCCGATGAAACGAAAGAAACCAGCGCTGGCGCCAAGGACGCGCTGAAAGGCGTAAAGCTTAAATTCGGTACCACCGCACTGTTCGCGCCGTTTACTTACTACGACACAGACGGAACCACATTGATTGGGTTTGATATCGATATGATGAACGCCCTGAAAGATTATCTGGGATTTGAGCTGGACGGTGATATCCAGGTTATGGATTATTCCGCACTGACTGCCTCCCTGGCAGAGGGAAAGCTGGATATAGGCATGGCTGCCCTGTGTGCAACCGACCAGAGAAAAGAGGTCATGAACTTCTCCAAGACATATTATGACGCAGGTCAGGTTGTCATGGTCAATACCGAAAGCAGTCCGAAAGAGATTACCGGCGAAGAAGCACTCCGAAGCGGTGACTACAAGGTAGCAGTTGAAAAAGGAACTGCCTCCCACATGTACGCACAGGCAAATTTCCCAGAATCCTGCATCGGGGTACACGATAC
Source organism: Clostridium sp. AF32-7AC (assembly GCF_003477925.1). Taxonomy (NCBI): domain Bacteria; kingdom Bacillati; phylum Bacillota; class Clostridia; order Eubacteriales; family Clostridiaceae; genus Clostridium; species Clostridium sp. AF32-7AC. The sequence continues at coordinate 1,943 of NZ_QUEG01000013.1, read as the reverse complement.
CATCACTCCTGTTATGAATCCCTGGAACAGGGTAAGGTAGATGCCTGCTTACAGGATCTCGCCGGAGCTGCCTACTACGTTAAGACAACCGACGGCACCAAGCTTGCAATTGCCGGTGATGATTTCAATCAGGGACAGTCTCCATACGCGATTGCACTTTCCTTTGATTTCTGCAAAGAAAACCCGACCGTCAAAGATGCTTTTGATGCGGCTATCGATGCACTGGAAGAGGACGGAACCATCGCAGAACTGGAAGCGAAATGGTGTGAATAACACAAAGACAGGAGAGATTTGATGGATTTTAGTTTTTTAACAGTACTTTTACCGATGCTGTTCCGTGGTCTGAAGGTTACCCTGATGATTGCGGGTGTCGGTATTACACTTGGCTTCATCATCGGATGCCTTTCTGGATATGCGCTTCAGTCCCACAACAAGATTGCAAAAATTATCGCCAATGTATATATCTGGATCATCCGCGGTACGCCGCTGATTGTGCAGGCCTTATATATCTACTTTGTCATTCCTAAGATAACCGGCATCGAACTTTCAAGCAATACCGCCGGTATTGTCACAATCATGATGAACTCGGGCGCATTTATTTCAGAAATCGTCCGTGGCGCATTGGAAAGCATCGACGTCGGACAGAAGGAAGCTGGTTTTTCACTGGGACTTACATACAGACAGACGCTGGTCCATATCATCATACCGCAGGCGTTCCGGATTGTCCTGCCTCCGCTGTTTAACCAGTTTATCACATCCGTGAAAGATACCGCTCTTTTATCCGTCATTGTAGTCAACGAGATTACAAAACAGATTAATAACTACACCGCGCTCAACTTTAAGGTAATCGAGGGTTATACAACCGGAGCAATTTTCTATCTGGTGCTGATCTCTATTTTGATCCTGCTCCAGAAATATATCGAGAAAAAGCTTCGCGGAAAGCCAAGCAACCGGATTTTAAAGGCTTCATAGCTCGTAAAAACGCCTATCAATCTAGCCGGGAAAAGGGGGAGAATTGCATGATTCATATAGAACATCTTTCAAAAAAATTTGGAGATCTGGAAGTATTAAAGGACATTAACCTGGATGTAAACGAAGGTGAGGTTGTCTGTATCATCGGACCATCCGGTTCCGGGAAAAGTACATTTCTCCGATGCATCAATCAGCTGTAGGTAGCCACCAGCGGTGTTATTGAATACGAAGGCAAAAATATGCTGGAACCAAAGGCAGATATCCGGAGATTCCGGGAAGAAGTCGGCATGATATTTCAGAGCTTTAATTTATTTCCCATGATGAGTGTGCTGGATAATATTACGCTCGCACCGATTCTGACCGGTCATATGAAGAAACCGGAGGCTGAAAAGCTGGGAATGGAGCTGCTTGACAAGGTAGGTCTGGCAGATAAAGCCGATGTAAAGCCCGTCACTCTCTCCGGCGGACAGAAGCAGCGGGTTGCCATCGCCAGAGCACTGGCGATGCAGCCAAAAGCGCTCCTCTTTGACGAACCAACCTCCGCACTCGATCCAGAGCTGGTCGGAGAGGTTTTAAACGTCATGAAGGAGCTGGCAAAATCGGGAATGACGATGGTCATTGTCACCCATGAGATGGGCTTTGCCCGTGATGTTTCTGACCGGGTGCTCTTTATGGCAGACGGCTATGTGGTTGAGGAAGGAAAGCCAGAGCAGATCTTTACCGCCCCGCAGCATAAACGGACCAAGGCATTCTTATCAAGACTGCTGGCATCTGCGTAGACCCACTATCAAAAACATAAGTGTCGACAGCCGCTTCGCGATCAATAAGATTGCGGAGCGGCTGTTTTCTGCCATAGGAAACCTCGTTCTATGTGCCATGGCACATTCCTTCTTATAAATTCAGATCTCCCAGACTGGAAAGATAATGTTTGCATATATCCAGGAATTCCCTGTTTTTTTCAGCGAAAAAGC
>NZ_QUEG01000012.1:0-67416 GCF_003477925.1 Clostridium sp. AF32-7AC | reverse complement strand
TAATATAAGGCTTTATTGATATTTATTATACTATTTACCTTATATTCGCATAGTCTCCTTTTTAACGCTTTTGTCCTAGACATTTTTAACAATATTTCAACATAATGAATTTTTTCTATTTCAGATAACTCATTACAAACAATTAAATCATTTCTTATTTCTAATATGTTAGAAAAATAATACCGAACTATGTATACTAACGGATTCCACCAGTATAAAAGACATAATATTTCAAAAAAACACTTTAAAAATAAATCTCTTTTAATGTAATGTCCCACTTCATGCAAGAGTACTATTTTTTTTGTTTCTTCATCTATATTCGGTATTATTATATACGGATTTTTTATACCAACAATAAATGGATCTTCTATACTATCAACTTTCAATATTGGTATTTTTTTCACTTTTTTATACTTTTTAACACGAATATACTCTATCGGTCTTATTTCTTTTATTAATTTTATAAATGATATATATGATAAACTTTTTTGCACTAAGATAAGAAAACTTCCAAGTAAACTAATCAAAAAAAGTACAGAAAAATGACTTAAAAATCCTATTTTCCCCCGCATAAAGCGACAAAGTTCTGGATATAATATTTTTATTCCTATCGTATGACTTATTCCGCAAATATCTATTGAAAAAAATAATCTTACTCCTGTTAGTACAGTGCAAAAAATAAGTAATTTTACTTCATACAAGCTATAATTTTCTTGCTTTTTCCATATATAAACCGACAAAAAACCCAATAGCAAAATTGAACTACATATTGCCGATAAAATTGATGTATATGTTATTTTCATAAAATCTCTTTTTTTCTTTTTTGAACTATACGTTCTAATTCGTCAATAACCGACTCTTCATCTACTGCTCCATTCAACAAAGCTGCTGTTATTGTATTTACAAAGGACATAGGATTTCTAGAATTTTTCATACATTTTTCTATTTTTTCTTCTATTTCTTCATCCTGAGTCTTTTTCGCTTTATATCGCCTAGCAAAAACTTTTCCAGTCTGAACTGTATCAATAACCTGAACATAACCCTTATCAAGCAATTTTCTTAACACAGTATGGACTGTTGGCGTTGTCAATTCTTTTTCAGATTCTACAATTTCTGTCACCGTCATGGGTTTTTCATACTTCCACAAAACCTGCATAACATTCATTTCTCGTTCACTTAAATAATTATTCTTCATAAAATTCCCAATCTCATAATTTATAGAAACAAAGGGAGCAACTGACGCCCCCTTTGTTTTTCACTCAAGTTCCAATACTACTAACTAATATTATCATTTCCAAGATCCACATTCCATAAATCACTCTATCTTTTTTCATTAGCTCATACCATTCAGGCGTATCTAATAATCTTGGTTTTTTAATTATATAATAATAACAAAAAATCAAAATACAAAGAAAAATTCTAACAGTTCCCACCTGATCATACCAATTTCTAATTCCCATTATGGAAGCAATTCGCTCCCCACAAAGACACAGTTCCATTAATAAAGCGGCAAACGTTGCTTCTCTTCCTTGACGGAATTCATTTGATACTCTATTCTCTTTCATTGCATCTCCCTTTTTTATTACCAATACTCATACTTGGTATAACCTGGCGTCCACCCTAATACTCCATCATTATTATAGCCATATGTATAAGATATTGTAACTTTTGCATAGTTTATGCCACCCTTTTGTGCAGCTGCTAAAACTGTTTTAGCAACAAGTGCTGCCACTGCTACCCCTGCTCCTGCTCCGCCTACCTGTCTTGCGATAAAATTAGTTATTGTCGCTAAATCTTTCATTTCTTGCAAATCAATTGTATACACAATATTTACAACGGTTCCTATAGCAGCTGTTGCTGGTAATCTTCCAGTTATACTAGATGCCCTCGAAGCACCTGTAGATCCTCCACTACCACTTTTGCTTACTTCCAATAATTCTTTAACTTCCGATCTTGAAAAACCAAAATCTTCCATTAACATATCTTCCACAACAGTTTCATCCGTTACCGAAGCATATTTATCATAAATATCTCTCAATTCATGTTGATCAATCACAACCTTTGTTGCCACTTTATCTATTGAATATGGCGGCGCTTCCGCAAATGTTGGGATTACCATGGGATTACCAATGAAGTTGACATAACTATCGACAATAAAATACTCATAATTTTTTTCATAAAACCACCTCTTAACGTTATTCACATTATTAATGAGCATCCCACATTTTTGCTGCATTGGAATCCCTCCCTTCTTTAAATTTAGTAAACAAGCTTTAATTTGATTATATATTATCATCTTTGATTATATATGTCAATATTAAAAATATATTTTCATTTCAAATATACTTTCAATCTTTTCTACACAATTAAAAACTACTCTTTCGCCAGCGCCGCGAGCCCGGAAAGAATCTCCCGCGCCTTCACAAGCATCATCTCGCAGTCCGTATGTTTCTGCCGCACATCGCGGTAATAGAACGACGGCACATCACCCGTCCTGAAGGTCAGCGTGCCCTTATATTTCTCCATCAGCGCCGGAATGCCGGAGACGTCCAGATCGGCTTTCTGGTACATCTGAATCGTGATATCCTGCTTCTTTACATCGACCTCCACGACACCCGCCTGATGAGCAAGCGCTTTTAGATCGGCGATCTTTAACAGGTTCTCCACCGAACGTGGAATCTCGCCAAAGCGGTCGATCAGCTCATCCTGCATATCCATGTACTCTTCCTGGTTCTCAATACCGGAAATCCGCTTGTAAACGTCGAGTTTCTGATATTCATTGCGGATGTAGGACGGCGGAATATACGCGTCGATGTCGCAGTCCACCACCGTCTCGAAGTCCTCGGCTTCGTTCTCACCTCGAAGTGCCAGCACCGCCTCGTTTAAGAGCTTGCAGTACAGGTCATAACCGACCGCCTGCATGTGGCCATGCTGTTCCGCGCCCAGAAGATTTCCGGCGCCGCGCAGCTCCAGATCGCGCATCGCAATCTTGATACCGCTTCCCAGCTCCGTAAATTCACGGATCGCCTGCAGACGTTTTTCCGCCTCTTCACGCAGCAGCTTGTCGCGCCGGTACATGAGAAACGCATACGAAGTCCGCCCGGAACGTCCGACGCGCCCGCGGATCTGGTAGAGCTGCGACAGCCCCAGCCGGTCGGCGTCGTGGATGATGATCGTGTTTGCATTCGGAATATCCAGTCCTGTCTCGATGATGGTCGTGGACACCAGAACGTCAATATTTCCCTCGACGAAATCCAGCATGATTTTTTCCAGCTCATGTTCGTGCATCTGCCCGTGGGCGAATACAACGTTTGCCTCCGGCACCAGCGCCGCCACGTGGTTTGCCACCTCGTCGATGTTATTGACACGGTTGTAGACATAATAAACCTGTCCGCCCCGCGCCAGCTCCCTGTGAATCGCCTCGCGCACCATCTCGTCGTTGTACTCCATGACGTAGGTCTGAATCGGCAGGCGGTCTACCGGCGGTTCCTCCAGAACACTCATGTCCCGGATGCCGATGAGGCTCATATGCAGGGTACGTGGAATCGGCGTCGCCGTCAGCGTCAGAACATCCACATTTTCCTTGAGTTTCTTGATCTTTTCCTTATGCGCCACACCGAAACGCTGTTCCTCGTCGATGATCAGAAGCCCCAGATTTTTAAAGACAACATCCTTAGAAAGGACGCGGTGCGTTCCGATCACGACATCCACCTGCCCTTTTTTCAGATCTTCCAGCGTTTTTTTCTGCTCGCCCGCCGTGCGGAAACGCGACAGCATATCGACCCGGACCGGGAAATCCTTCATTCGCTGCACAAAGGTATTGTAATGCTGCTGCGCCAAAATTGTGGTCGGCACCAGATACACAACCTGCTTCCCCTCCTGAATCGCCTTAAATGCCGCCCGGAGCGCGATCTCCGTCTTGCCATATCCAACGTCGCCGCAGATCAAGCGGTCCATGATGCGGCGGCTTTCCATATCTTTTTTTGTCGCCTCGATCGCCTCCAGCTGATCCTCCGTCTCCTCAAACGGGAACATTTCCTCAAACTCCCTCTGCCAGACCGTATCCGGTCCATACTGGTAGCCCTCGCTCCGCTGGCGAGCCGCATAAAGCTCGACGAGATCCTTTGCAATATCGCGGACCGCCCCGCGCACCTTGCTCTTCGTTTTATTCCATTCCGTTCCGCCCAGTTTATTGAGCTTCGGCGTCCTGGCATCCGAACCGGCATATTTCTGGATTCCCTCCAGGCGTGTCGCCGGAAGGTAGAGATTACCGCCGTCGCGGTACTCAATCTTGATGTAATCCTTGACGACCTTGTCCTGCTCGATCTTCTCAATGCCCCGGTAAATGCCGAGTCCGTGGCTCTCATGCACCACATAATCGCCGATCGAAAGCTCGGAAAAGCTCTGGATTTTCTTACCCTGGTAGGAGGTCTTTTTCTTCTTTTTCCGCCCCCGTCCGCCGCCGAACATGTCTCCCTCGGTGATCACGACGAACTTAATCAGCGGATATTCAAATCCCCGATGCAGCTTTCCGTAAGTCACCAGGATTTCACCCGGTTTCACGGTGTTTTCGCCCTCATCCGGGCAGAAGGCACTTAAATCATACTCCCGCAGATCGCCCGCCAGACGGCTCGCGCGCGTCCGCGAACCAGCCAGCAATACCACCCGGTATTTTTCCTTCTTCCAGCGCGCCAGATCGCTGATTAAAAGCTCAAATCCATTCTGGTAGGAATTGACATTTTTAACGCTCAGACTGTATTTTTTCTTAACCGTCATGCCGGAGAGCTTCTGATCCAGCCCCAGCAGTAAAAGAGTGCGCGGGCGCATTGCCATCGCCAGCGTCTCCTTCGCCGAATAGAGGAAGGAAGTCTGCCCCGGAAGCAGATAGCCGCCCTCGAGACGGTGCGACATGCTCTCCCGGAACTCCGTCTCGGTCGTCTCTGCTTTTTCCTTCAAGCGCAGCGGCTCATCCAGGAAAATCGTCAGCTCATCGACTGGAAAATAGTTTAAAAACGATACCGTTTCCTTGCAGAAATACCGGATATAGCTTCCCAGCCCATGCACCCGGAAGCCCTCGCGAAGCCCCTCTAAGACCTCCGAGACAGCCGAATCCATCCGGTACGCCTCTTCCGTCTTCATGGCATCCCGGAGCTTTTTCACGTATTTCCTGCGGTCTTTCTCGATCGCCTCGGTTCCATCCTGAATCTGCTCCGGCGTCAGCGCCATCTCCGTCGCCGGATAGATCACTGCCTCATCCACCTGCTCGATCGATCGCTGGCTCTCCGGGTCGAAGGTACGGATCGAATCGACCTCGTCGCCCCACAGCTCGATCCGGTACGGCACCTCCTCCGTCAGCGGGAAAATGTCAATGATACCGCCGCGCACCGAAAACTGCCCTGATCCCTCAACCTGCGCGACCTTCTCATATCCCATTTCTGCCAGGGCGTGCGTCAGCTTCCCGACCTCGACCACATCTTCTGTCCCGATCGTGAGACTCCGCTCTTTCATCCACGCAAGCGGCAGCAGATGTTCCATCAGCCCGTCGATCGTCGTGACCACCACGCCGCCGGAACTCTCCAGGACCCGCCGCATGACCTGAATCCGCTGTTTCGTCAGCAGGTTTCCGTGGATATCCGACGTATAAAACAGCAGATCCCTCGCCGGGTACAGCGAAATATCCGTATCAAAGCACCGGTAATCCTCACAGATCTCCCGCGCCCTCGAATCATCGTAGGTGACAATCAGCTTCCAGGGCGTCAGATCCGAAAGCTCGGACAGCAGATGCACCTTCTGCGAATCCAGGCATCCCGTGACAAGAAGCGGTCCCTGTCCGCGCTGTAAATCCGTCTTGAGATCCTGAAACTCGATCATCTCCTCTAACGGATTTGCAAATAAATCGCTCATTGTGTCTTGACTTCCTCCTTCCTCTCCGCCTTCTGCTTCTCTAGCTTCTCCTTCTCCCCGCGCGCCGCGCCGTTAAAATGGTTCATCGCCGCCTCAACGCCCTCTGTCATCATATCCACGACTGCCGCCGCACCGTCCTTAAACGCCGTCGTCATCGTTTCGGTTTCCTCTTTCGGAAAATGTCCCAGCACATAGTCTGCCAGATCCATGCGCGCCGGCTTCTCGCCCACACCGATCCGCACGCGTGGAAATTCCTGCGTTCCCAGATGGGCGATGATATTTTTGATTCCATTGTGGCCGCCCGCGCTGCCTTTTTTGCGGATCCGGATGCCGCCCGGAACCAGGCTGATATCGTCATAAATCACGATAAACTCCGATGGATCTACCTTATAATAATCCATCACCTGACGGATGCACTCGCCGCTCAGATTCATATACGTCTGCGGCTTTACCAGAATGACCTTATTTCCCTCGATCACGCCTTTTCCGATCAGTCCCTTAAATGCTTTCTCCCGGACATCAATGTTATACTTGTCCGCCAGCGCATCCAGCGTCATAAATCCCACATTGTGGCGGGTTCCCTCATATTCTCTTCCCGGATTTCCAAGTCCTGCAATTACATACATAATTCTATTTCTCCCTCTTTTTCTATAGTATCAAAAATACCAGATTCTTCACTCATCGTCTTTCTCAAAAAGCCAAAACAGACACGACTTTAAGCGTTAAATCCTGAAACTGCCACTTTTTCAAGCTGTTTCAGGATCTAACGCACTTATTTTTCTCGATACTTTTAAAGTTACTGTTCACGGATAGACACTTTTGGAACCGAAAGTGCCGTAAGTTTTGGGGTCGTGTAAATAAGAAGTTACTTTCCCTTCACAACCTCAACCGCCTTCTGCAGCTGATTATCCTTCTCCTCTGGAATCACGACTTCCTGCGCCGCCTCTTCATCCAGCTCCACCTCGAGATCCGGCTCGATGCCTTTTCCATGGATATCATTTCCATTCGGCGTATAATAATGGTCGGTCGTCAGCTTGATCGCGCTTCCATCCGAAAGCGGCATCAGCGTCTGAACGATACCTTTACCGAAAGTCTTCGTTCCGACGATCGTCGCCACGCCGTAATCCTTCATCGCACCGGTAAATACCTCCGACGCGCTGGCGGAATTGCCATTTACCAGCACAACCATCGGGATCTCCAGGCTGTGTCCATCCTCAGCGTCGTATGTCTCCTCCGTGCCCTTCTTATTTGCCACGGTCAGGATCCGTCCGCCATCTTTCAGGATATAATCCGCCATCGAGACAACCGTCGTCACCTCGCCGCCCGGGTTGTTCCGCAGATCGATGATCAGGCGCTTCATGCCCTCGCCCTGCAGTTCCTCGATCTTGGATTTAAACTGATCGGCAGTCACACGGTCAAACTCTGCAACGGAAATATATCCGATCTCTTCATCCAGCATCTTGCCTGACACCGTCTGCACATCGATCGGTCGGCGGGTCAGGGTGATATCCTTGTACTCGTCGCTATTTTCACGATAAACCGTGATCGTCAGCTGGCTGCCTTCCTCGCCCTTGACGTAATTATTGACCAGAAGCGACAGATCCATGCCAATCACCTCGGTGCCGTCTACCTTATAAAGCGCATCACCCGGAAGGATGCCCGCCTCCTCGGCCGGACTGCCCTCAAAGACGCGCACGATCGTGCTGACGCCGGTCTGGACATTCTGGGATACCAGAGCACCGATGCCGCAGTAAGAACCATTTGTCTCATCCAGGAAGCTTGTCAGCTCGTCCGGCGTATAATAAACCGCATACGGATCATTTAAACCACTCAAAAAGCCCTGATAAATGCCGGCTTCCTCCTCGGATGTATCAATTTTTTCCTCAAACAGGTACTTTTTATCGATAATATCCTGTATCTGCTCCAGCTTTTTCGTGACATTCTCAAAATTGACCGGCTCCTGTGCCTGCGACGGTGTTCCCTCGGTCTGTACCTGTACCTGTGTCTGGTTATCGATCACACGGCGTCCAAACATGTAAATACCCGCCGAAGCACCGACCGTGATCAGACACACCAGTGCTGTCACCAGCACACCGACCATCACACCGCGCCAGAATTTATTTTTACTGTCCATCTCTTATGCCTCCTGATTCCTGTCTATTCCTTCCGGATTTGTAACTGTTCAGTACCTTCACAGTCACGCGCAAAAATCCATCAAAAATTGCCTACGGCAATGGGATTTTTGCCTGCTGGTCCATGTTTTCGTACGGTCAGCGCAGTAAATGCGCAGACCTACTGAACAGTTACCCGGATTTCATCTTTTGCAGCCACCTGATACTTTCCGCACTACGGACTTACATAGCTCGAAGGGTTTACATAACTTCCGTTCTTGCGGACTGCAAAATGCAGATGAGAACCTGTCGAATATCCGGTCGAACCTACCTTCGCGATCGTCTGTCCGGCTTTTACCGTATCCCCTGCCGATACCAGAAGCTGGGAACAGTGCATATACACGGTTGAAAGTCCATTTCCATGGTTGACCACAACATAATTTCCAGCCGAATAACTGTAAGTTGCAATCGAAACCGTTCCTCCGGCGGCTGCCACGATGCTGCTGCCGGTCGAAGCGCTGATATCAATGCCCTTATGGTTCGAGGACGCACCCGCCGTCGGTGATTTACGTTTTCCGTATCCAGATGTAATGCGTCCGCTTGCAGGGCACGGCCAGCGCAGCGAAGAACTTCCCGTCGAAGTGGTAGTCGTACTGCCAGTATTCCCTTTCGCGGTCGAATTATTCGTCTTTCCCGCTGCGGCGGCTTTTCTGGCAGCTTCCTCCGCCGCTTTTTTCGCCGCCTCTTCCGCTTCCTTCTTCTTAATCTCCGCCTCCATCTGCACGATCTTGGCTTCCTGCGCCTTGATATCGTCCTCATACGCCTTCGCCTGCGCTGATTTCTCGCCGATCTGCGCGTTGACGTTCTGGAGTTCTTTATTTTTCTCATTCAGGAGAAGCTGAACTGAATCCTGCTTTGCCTCCGTCTGCGTCTTCATCTCCTGCAGCTCCGTCTTCTCCGTCTCCAGCTTTTTCTTGCTGTCCGCGATGGACTCTTTCGTCGCCACATACTGGTCGAGCATCTTCCGATCATACTCCGAAATCTTTGAAACATACTCTGCCCGGTTTAAAAGCTCCGAGAGCGAACGGGCTTCCAGAAGCAGATTTAAGTAGCTGCTGTCGCCCTTCTCATACATATATTTGATACGCATTTTCATCGAAGCATACTGCTTTTTTTCGGTTTTCTGCGCTTCTTCCAGCTTTACCGCCGTCTCATCGATGCTTTTCTGCTTGCTGGAAATATTATTTTCCAGCTTCGTGACCTGCGACTGCAGATCATTCATCTTCGTGTCCAGCTCCTTGACATAGCTCTCGGTGTTACTTTTCAGACCCTGAAGGCTTTTGATCGCCTCCTCGGTCTTCTTTTTCTCCTGTTCCAGGGCGCTTTTCTTATCCTTGGCGCTGCTTACATCCTTTTTCGTCGCTGCCGCCACCGAGGTCAGCACTGGGGAAGACGCCAGCGCCGCCGTCACAAGGAACAGAGCCGCACGTATTTTCAATCCCTGTTTTTTCATGTTCTCATCCTTTTTACCGCAAATTTCCGCTGCCGCCGCATTCTCCTACAGCAGCCGCCAATGTTTCTTACACCTTTAAATGTCTGCGGATCGTAAAGAAACTTCCGACAAAACCGATTCCCACGCCCAGCGCCATCGCCACGGCTACCATGCTCGGGAAAATGGTCTGAATCGGGATAAATTCAATCAGGTTCGACAAGATATCAAACCGTTCCATCATATATACAACCGCCTGGCGATACAGAAAATACGTGATCGCCAGCGGAATCAGCGCGCCAACCAGACCGATCATCACACCCTGTACAACGAACGGCGCACGGATCATGAAATTCGTCGCACCGATCAGGCGCATGATCCGGTTTTCCTCCCGTCTAAATGCAGCTGCCGTCGTGATCGTATTGCTGATAAGGAAGATAGCAACTGCCAGCAGAATAGCGATGATCACCGCCGACAAAAGTCCCAGCATCTTGTTAAAGCTCGAAAGCCCGGACGCCGTATCGCTCGAATAATTGATCTTCCGGATTCCCTGCACCGTGCCAAGCCATGCAACCATGTCATCCTGCATGTCAATGTCTTTCAGATAGATCTCGTAGGACGCCGAACCGGCTAACGGGTTGTCATCCGCAAATCCTTCTGCCAGATCCTCGACTCCCTTAAAATATTCTTTCTTAAAATTCTCCCATGCCTCCTCGGCAGAAACATACTTTACTTCCTTGACCTCATCGCGGGCGCGTATCTCATCCCCGATTTTCTGTATATCGTCCTCACTCATATCTTCATTGAAGAAAACCGTGATTCCTACTGTAGATTCTGCATTCCGCACCATATACTGTACGTTGGCAATCAAGCCAAAAAACATACAGAACAGGAAAATACATGCCGAAATAATCGCCACCGACGCCAGTGAAAACCAGATATTCCGGATGATATTGCGCATGCCCTCCTTGGTGCAATAAATCAATGTACTAATTTTCATGCCAGATACCGCCTTTTTGATCTCCCGTCAGCACGCCGCGCGTCAGCGTGATCACACGTTTTCCCATCTCTGCTACGATCTCCCGGCTGTGTGTTACCACAAGCACCGTCGTCCCGCGCCGGTTTATCTCCTCCAGAAGCTCCATGATCTCCATGGAATTATGTACATCCAGGTTTCCCGTCGGCTCGTCCGCCAGAAGTATCTCCGGCGAGTTGATCAGCGCACGGGCAATCGCAACACGCTGCTGCTCGCCGCCCGAGAGCTGGTTCGGGTATGCTTTATATTTTGAAGAAAGCCCTACCAGTCGGAGCATTTCCGGCACATTTTTCTTAATCTCACGGGGCGATACGCCGATGACCCGCTGTGCAAACGCGACATTTTCATATACTGTTTTATCCTTCAACAGACGGAAATCCTGAAACACCATTCCCAGCCGTCTGCGGTACTTCGGGATGTAGCGCCTCGGCATCTTTTCCAGATCCATATCGTTGACGATAATCTGGCCGGAAGTCGGCTCCAGCTCCTTCAAAAGAAGCTTTAAAAGCGTCGATTTGCCGGAACCGCTTCGTCCCATAATGAAAACAAACTCGCCGTCCTGAATCTGAATATTGATTTCCTTTAAGGCTTTATTCCCCGTCTTGTACGTCTTGGTGAGATTTTTAACCTCTATCATGCGTAAATCCTCTTTTTCAATTCTCCAAATGAAATTGCTGCGGCAAAGGCAATCTTCCTCCCCGCCACAGCAATTTGGATTAATAATCCAGGTTTTCCATGTATTTCATATATTTTACAACCATCAGGGCAATCTTAAATGTGATCGCATCCTCAAACACCCGCAGATCCAATCCCGTGCTCTTCTGGAGCTTATCCAGACGGTATACCAGTGTGTTGCGGTGGATGTAAAGCTGTCGGGAAGTCTCTGATACGTTCAGGCTGTTCTCGAAGAACTTGTTGATTGTCGTAAGAGTCTCCTCATCAAACTCATCCGGCGATTTGCCATCAAAAATTTCCTTGATAAACATCCGGCACAGCGGCAGCGGCAGCTGATAGATCAGACGTCCGATTCCCAGCTTGCTGTATGCGACCACATTTTTGCTGCTGTAGAAAATCTTTCCTACATCCAGCGCCATCTTCGCCTCTTTATAAGAACGCGATACGTCCTTGATCTCGTTGACGATCGTACCGAATGCCACGCTGACACGTGTCAGGGACTCGGTATTGAGCATATCTACGATCGATGTGGCTGTCTTTTCCAGATCGTCGTACGTCTCACCCGGCTTCACTTCCTTGACTAGAATAATGTTCTTCTCATCCACTGCCGTGATGAAATCCTTCGTCTTGGTCGAGAACAGGCTGCGGACGGTCTCAAGTGCATTCACATCCTTCTCATGCTGCGTCTCAATGATAAATACGATCCGCTTGACGTTCGTCTCGATGTGCAGCTTCTTCGCACGGTTATAAATGTCAACCAGAAGCAGGTTGTCAAGCAGCAGGTTCTTGATAAAATTGTCCTTGTCAAAGCGCTCCTTATAAGCTACCAGCAGGTTCTGAACCTGAAATGCTGCCATCTTACCGACCATGTATACGTCGTCGCTTCCACCCTTGGCAAGAAGTATATATTCTAACTGGTGATCGTCAAACACCTTGAAAAACTGATATCCCTGTATCACCTGGCTGTCCGCCGGAGAGTCTACGAAAGCCAGAATTGCACTCTCATATTCCTCAGCGCCAGTAAATGTGGATGCCAGCACCTTGCCTTCCGTATCACAGATACAGAGATCGACACGCGTAATTCCTTTTAACCCCTCAATGTTTGTCTGGAGTATCTGGTTCGAAATCATATTCCTCTCTCCTTTTCTTTTATCCTCCGTCCAGCTGTGTTTCCGGGTCTTTCAACCTGTCATTCCCCAAACCCGTTTGTTACCCCTCCGGCAATCTGTGCCTGTGGACCATAACCGTTCCCCATCTGAATCTTGGACGGATCTTTCCCTTTATTTTAAAGCAAAGTGACGAAAAAAAAAAGAGGGCGGACGAAAAAAAGTGAATTTTTTCGTCATTTTGCCCTCACACGCCGGGATTTTCACAGACTGGAACTTGTTTTTCCGGCGAAATTTTCCAAATATGCGATTCATTCTTATTTTGCTGCGATCGCTTCCATCTCCATCAGGACGCCCTTCGGAAGTTTAGATACCTCGACGCAGGAACGTGCCGGGCATGCGCCCTCGAAATATTTCGCATAGATTTCATTTACTTTTCCAAAATCATCCATGTTCTGGATAAATACGGTGGTCTTTACAACCTGCTCCATGGAAGCACCTGCTGCCGCCAGAAGATTCTTTACATTGTTTAAAACCTGCTCTGCCTGAGCCTCGATTCCCTCCGGGATCTCGCCGGTTGCCGGATTGACCGGAATCTGACCGGATGCAAATACCATTCCATTTACCTCGATTGCCTGGGAATACGGGCCGATCGCTGCCGGTGCATTGGTTGTGCTGATTACTTTCTTCATGTCAAATCTCTCCTTTGTCTTTTATTTTAAACGGATAGAATCTTCGTTTACTTCTACTTTTCCTTCTTTTAAAAGGTGTCCAACCGCACGCTTGAACGCGTTTTTGCTTAGATTAAATTCGCGGCGGATAATCTCCGGCTCCACGCGGTCATTGAACGGCAGAACGCCGTTTTTTTCTTTCAGACGTGCCAGCACCGCCTCGGCATCCGCATTCATCTGACGGTACGCCACCTCGCGCAGGCTCAAATCCATTTTTCCATCCTCGCGCACCTTCGTCACGCGTACCTTTAAAACCTCGCCCAGACGGCATTTTCCATACAGCTCACGGTTCGGAATCAGACCGAAATAGCGGTCTGCCACTGCCACGAACACGCCCAGATTTTCATTGATCTCATAGACGCGTCCCTCGGTCCACTCGTCCTTCTTGTACGGCGCATCGCTGCAAAGATACGAATATACCTTCATCGTCGCCGCCAGACGACCGCTCTTATCGATATACAGCGCTACCAGACACTCTTCCCCGGCGCGAACCGGATATACCTGCTCTTTAAACGGGAGCAGCAGATCTTTTTCCAGCCCCATATCGAGAAAGGCGCCGATCTTCGATACATCCTTGACCTTCAAAACCGCCGGCCCGCCCAGTTCCAGCTTCGGCATCGAGGTCGTCGCAATCAGGCGATCCTCGGAATCTTTATAAATAAATACCTTGAGCTTATCGCCCACTTTTGTGCCCTCCGGCACCTGTTTCTTCGGAAGCAGGACCGCCGCCGCGTCATCTTTCTTCTGTCCCAGATACACGCCGAAGTTTTTCTCCCGCACTACCATCAGTTCCTGTACTCTTCCCAGTTCAATCATGTCATTCGTCCTCTCTTTTCTGCCGATCTCTTTTTTATTTAACGGTTGCATTTTTCATTCACTGGCAGACAATCCACGCCGAATCTTTCTTCGGCTGCAATGATTCAGTTTCTTCACTGCTACATACAAACTCTTTACAAACCAGTCCTTGCCAGCCACAAATTCGCATACACCTGACCTTCCGCATCCTGCAGCGATACCACGTATCCTTCCGGCACCTGCGCCAGCTTCGGGTACATCACATCCCCAAGCACTGCCGCCTTCCGGTACTCCACCCGCAGTTCTCCGAGTGCAAAGTCCACAGGCAGCAATTCACGCGCAATCGCCACATACTGTGCATTGTTCACGTGCCGGTTCGTATCGAGATGATGGCGTTCCACCGTGACCAGCGCCGCCGTCTCATACGTCTCAGGCAAGCGGATTTTCTTCGGCGCTGGCGGCATTGCAAGCGGTTTATCTTCAATCTGGTAGCCCTCCAACTGGCTTTCCGGCACCCGCACCGGGCATCCTTTTTCCAGATCGTAGTAAAACCAGGTCGAATCCGCCCGCACCAGCGGGTTTCCCATCTCATCCTCGATCGTGAAATTCCGGTAGCCATAGATTCCCTTAAACCCATACGGCCAGGTCGAAATACGGATCCGCTCGCCAAAATGCGGCTGTCTGAGAATCTCTATCTGCCATCCGCTCAGCCACCACGCCCGTTTTTCCTCATTCAGATAGGAAATCCCGAGTTTCAGATCCTCCGACTGGAACGTCGAACAATCCTGAAGATAATTCATGATTCCCACCACAGAAAGATTTCCCTCTTCATCCGTCTCACTGTACCGGACCCGGCTGTCAAATGTATACATATCGCTCTCTTTTCCTTTCCGGCTTCCGGCTCCCCGCACCATCTCCGCGCATCCGCCATCTGCCGTTTCGTCCTATATTGCCTTAACATTCTGTCATGAAACTCATTATATCCGATTCGAACCACGTTGTCTACTTACAGACCCAGAATATTGCAGAATTTGCCGGACGCGTGGCGCGGTTTCTGCCACAGCAGCCGCCCAAACAAAAAAAATTATCAAAAAAGCGAAAAAAGTAGTTGACGAATCTGTTTCCTTACAGTATAATACAAATCGTTCAATTCATTGGGCTATCGCCAAATGGTAAGGCAACGGACTCTGACTCCGTCATTTTCAAGGTTCGAATCCTTGTAGCCCAGCTAAAAAGCATTTGTTTGCCAAAGACGGCATGACAAGTGCTTTTTTGTATTATGGAAACTCCCTCTGAAATGTTCCATAATACAACATTTTTCAACTCAATAAACCTCCATATGTTTGCGAGAAAAAAAGAAAAGAACCCCCGCTCCGGTCATCCCTCACAGCCGGCGGCAGGGGTTCTTTTCTATTTCCAAATATTCTTAATAAATGTATAGATCAGCCAAATCAGAAGAATCGGTCCCGCCAGATGAATCAGGATGGTGAAAATACCTCCGACCAGTGCAAACAGCACAAATAAGATCGCGATAACCACCACGCTGAGAATCACCTTCCAGTACCATTTGTTCAAATCGATGTAATGGAAGTTCGGCGGCAGACCGCTGTCGTCCCGCTCCGAAAAACCGCCGTTGTAGGAGGACGCTGTGCGCCCGCTCCCGGCAGCGTCTCCCGAAGTGTACGAACCGCCCTGGCCGGTCTCCCCGGCGCCCTCGCTGCTGTCGATAATGGTTTTCGCAATCAGGCGTGGGCTGCCGATCTCCTCGATCACTTCTTCCTCCCTGCGCCCTTTCGCCGCCTCCTGGCGGATATACTGATCGTAATAGCTTATGTTGCTCTGGATGACTGAAGCCGAAACCTCGCCGTCCAGCGCCTCCCGAAGCTCCTGTAAAAACTCTGTCTTTCTCATCTTGTCTCCTTATTCCTCAAACCGTCCCGCTTCTCCCGTTTTACCCAGCCGAAAGAAACAAGCTTCCAGTTCCCGTCCTTTTCAACTGCCTCAGCGCACGCGCTCTTTCAAAAGTCCGCTCCGGTACGCTTTCAAGAGCTCTTTCAGATCCTCGATGCGACCCGCCAGCTCCTTGCCCTCGTCGGTATCCGCCACTGTGATGCGCTTCTGCATTTTCTCCACAATATATACCTTCGGCGTCCGCTCGCGCTCCGGGTCAAATGGCTTGTGTTCCGCAAGCGCGAGATGGTGAGAATTGAAAATCAACGTATATCCGGCGATTCCCGTCCGCTCCTGGTAGGCTTTCGACAGCCCGCCGTCAATGATGAAGAGCTTGCCGCCAGCCCGGATCGGTGTCTCTCCACTCTTAATCTTCACCGGCATATGCCCGTTGATGATATGCGATCCCTTCGTCGGAAGTCCAAATTCCTTCAAAATCATATCGCAGGTTTCTTCTTCCTCACTGAGCTGGTAATACGGGTTCATCGTCTCTCTCATCACTTCCGGATCCTCGATGAAATAATGCTCAAAGCTGCGGTTTTTGTCCTTTCCAAATACCGGCGATTTCGCACCATTCCACAGATACCACATAAAATCGCGGCACGCCTCCTTCTCCGGCGCGTCCTCTGGAAGAAAATAGGCATTTTTAACCTGTGTGTCAATAAAATCCATCAATTCCTTGCCGCGGTACATCTTGCCGCCCACCATCAGACCGTCAAATTCCCGATTCTCCGTCATCGGGATACAGCCGTGATAGAGCAGGTTGGAATTGCAGCATTTATACATGCTTCCGTTGGAATATAGGAAACGGACATGCTCATGCAGCCGCGCATTGTGGCGGAACGACAGCTCCAGCGTGTGAAGCAGCTCTTCCTCTTCGTCCGTCAGCCGCAGCGGATCCGCCGGATCCACCGTCGGGAAATTCATGTCGCGCATCGGATACTCTTTTCCATCGATCGTGACCGTGCCGCGGTCATAACGAATCGCTGACAGAAGTATCCGCTCTTCCATCCCGTACTCCGGATGGCGCTTGATGATCTGCCCCTCTTCTTTATACTGTAACACCGCGATCGCCTTGTGCATCTTCGCCGCCAGCTTCGGATCCACTGCATCGTAAATATTTTTGTCAAGAATCTGCGGCAGAAAACAGGTACACGGATCGTCCCGGTACACGCGCTCCGCAAACATCGACAGCGGGCGCAGGTTAATTCCGTAGCCGTCCTCCAATACATCAAATCCATTGTAACCGAGCGCCATACGCAAAACATTGCAGATACACGCCCGGTTGCCCGTCGCCGCGCCCATCCACGAAATATCATGATTGCCCCACTGGATATCCACATCATGGAAATGCATCAGTTCCTCCAGAATGATATCCGGTCTCGGACCACGGTCAAATATATCGCCCAGGATATGAAGATTATCGATCGTCAGACTCCGGATCAGGCTGCAGATCACGACAATAAAGCTGTCCGCCACCCGGACGTCAATCAGGGTATTGATAAGTTCGCTGTAATACTCCGTCTTATTGTCATCGGTATTATCGACATATAAAAGCTCATCGATCACACCCGAAAATTCCCTCGGCATCTTTTTTCTTACCTTGGAACGGGTGTATTTCGACGAAACCTCCCGGCAGATCTGCACCAGACGGTAGACCGCCGTCTTCTGCCAGTCCTCCGTGTATTCGTTCGCCTGTTTGATCTGATTGATCATTTTTTCCGGATAATAGATAAGGTTCGCCAGCCGTACCTCGTCCTCCTCCGAAATAATATGTCCAAATGTCTCGCGGATCTTCTCCCGGATAATACCCGACGAACTGCGGAGCAGATAAATAAACGCCTCATGCTCACCGTGCAGGTCACTAAAAAAATATTCCGTGCCCTTCGGAAGTCCACAGATTGCCTGTAAATTAATAATATCACTCGCCGCCGCCCGGATATTCGGATACTCCCGCGAAAGCAGCTTCAAATATGCTAAATCCCTCATGTTATCAGCTCCCAAACTGCGCTGTCTGCCCGGATATTGTCGTGACTCGTTATCGTCGCGCTCGCTTTGGGTAAACAGCACATTATCTACATTGCATTTGCCTTTTTGATAGATTTATAGTAGCATAGATTCAGATCAGGGTCAAAATATATTTTCGGCACTTTCAGTTCCTAAAGTGCCTACCCGTGAACAGAAACATTTTTTTCCATACATAAATACAGGAGGAACATTCATGACAGAACCACACACTCTCTACGTGTTTGGCACCGGCAACGCCACGATGACACGTTATTATAATACCTGCTTCGCCATCCGCTCCGGCGAGGAATATTTCATGACAGACGCCGGCGGCGGCAATGGCATCCTGCGGATTCTGGAAGAAATGCAGGTTCCATTAAACCGCATCCATCATCTCTTCGTGACACACGAACACACCGACCACATTCTCGGCGTGATCTGGATGATCCGGATGATTGGCACTGCCATCAAAAAGGGAAATTATGAGGGAATTTTTCATATTTACTGCCACGACGGCCTGATCGACACGATTCAGACCTTCTGCCGCCTGACACTCCAGAAGAAATTCTGCGACCTGATCGGCGATCCGATCCAGCTCATCCCGATTTCTGACCGAGAAACCCGGCAGATTCTCGATATGGAGGTCACCTTCTTTGACATTCATTCGACCAAGGCGCGCCAGTTCGGCTTCCGCGCTGTGCTGCCGGACGGCAAGATCGTCTGCTGCCCGGGCGACGAACCGCTGAACCCGCTCTGCGAAGAATTTGCCAAAGGCGCCGACTGGCTTTTCCACGAAGCCTTCTGCCTCTACCGCGACCGGGAAATCTTCTCCCCTTATGAAAAACACCACAGCACCGTCAAAGATGCCTGCGAACTCGCCGAACGCCTCGGTGCGCGGCATTTGATTCTGTGGCACACTGAAGATAAGACTTATCCGGAACGCGCTGCTTTGTACCGCGCTGAAGGGGAAGCCTATTATCATGGGGATTTGCTGGTACCGGAGGATGGGAGTGTGATAGAGCTGTGATTGTATCTTGCAGCTCTACCTCTTCCTCAAATGATAATACGTCATCGTCGCCGACGCCAGCAGCGTCTCCTTATCATCATAAATCTTGCATTCGCACACCGAAAATGCATAACCATTCTGTATTTCCTGCGCCCGGGCGATGATTTTGGATGTGTTTTTTCCAGCTTTCAGATAATGGATCGTGCCATCCACGGTCGGGACTGCGTAGTCGCGCCCGGTCATCGCTGCGGTGCCGCCCACGGTATCCGCCAATGAATACAGGACGCCGCCGTGCACGATACCTAAGATATTCATATGCCACGGTTTCAATACAATCTCTCCAACTGCATAGCCCGGGCGTGCCTCGGTAATCTCCATCTCGATTTTCTTCCGGAAATCATTGGCTGCATCCGTCTCCTGTCCGCGCTTCTCCCAGACTTCTGAGAATGAGCCGGACGGCTTTTTCTTTTCTTCCTTCTTTTCCATTTCATGTACCTCCTTGTATATATGATTTACTCTCTTTTTTATTTCTCTGCAGGTCATCTATTATTTTCTTCTATTTTTTCTATCACTTTTCTCTCTGATATAATCTGTTTGTATAATCTGTTTGCCTGAATCAGCCCATCCTTTTTCCTCGCCTCAAACGCTTTTTCTCATAATTTTTCCAAAGATGGACTCATACTTTCTCCCATCCTCTCATACAATCTTATCAGATTGCAAAAATGTTATTGTTCACGCATACGTGCCCAGTAACGGAATTTGCCGTGGCTTCGCATTTAAATACTATCGCACAGGAGGGATCTGTCTTGAAACGAAGTTCTGTTATCATTGCACTGGAAATCTGCGCCATTGCGGCGCTCTTTGTCAGCTGGTCCTTCCAGCGTCCGAACAGCCGTCAGGTCACGGTCGGGAATGCGTCGGAACATTTTATCCGCTGGGTGGATTTCGA
Organism: Clostridium sp. AF32-7AC; assembly: GCF_003477925.1. Classification (NCBI taxonomy): domain Bacteria; kingdom Bacillati; phylum Bacillota; class Clostridia; order Eubacteriales; family Clostridiaceae; genus Clostridium; species Clostridium sp. AF32-7AC. The sequence continues at coordinate 47,657 of NZ_QUEG01000012.1, read as the reverse complement.
TGTAACCGCCGACGCCATGACACAGGCGTTCCGCTATGATGTTGATACCTGCCAGCAGGATCTCCATCTGAACTGGGTCGATCTGCTCGCCTACCTGGGGGCGCGCTACGGGGGCGATTTTTCACATTATCAGGCGTCCGATATGACGGAAGCTGCCGAACAGCTCCAAAATGGCGTTACAGTGGAAGAATTGACGAAAAATATGACCTCTTTTGCCTATTATCGTGAGGCTTACGGCGCGGTTCTGGATGGAATGGTCGGACTGTATGAAATTGAGATTCCGAAATCGGAAGCACCGGCTTTTGCACTGGCGGACGCGCAGATACAGGAAGGGGATCCGGCTGCCAATACCTCCTACGCAACGACACCACCAACAACAACAGCAACCACAACTGGTACAGACACAATCGACTCAGCCAGTCAAGCTTCACCAGAAACTTCAGCCTCATCCAACACACAAACTTCTCTCGAAACCCCAGCCCCCACTCTCTCCGATCCCGACGCTGTCCCCCTGACTCCCTCCGGTGAGGAAAAAGTCTGGGTTACCAAATATGGTCTGAAAGCGTTTCTCCCACTGGCGAAAAACTTTCCCTACAGCCACTATGACGATTTCGGTGTCTCCCGCAGCTACGGTTACCGGAGACGGCATCTCGGGCATGATATGATGGGGCAGACGGGAACGCCTGTGATTGCTGTGGAATCCGGGCGCGTCGAGGCGCTCGGCTGGAACCAGTACGGCGGCTGGCGCATCGGCATCCGCAGCTTTGACGGGAAACGATACTACTATTATGCACATTTACGCAAAGACTACCCCTACCAGTCAAATCTGAAAGAGGGCAGTCTCGTCACCGCCGGGGACGTGATCGGTTATCTCGGGCACACCGGCTACAGCAGCACTGAAAACACCAACAACATCGCTGAACCGCACCTGCATTTCGGATTGCAGCTCATTTTTGACGAATCCCAGAAAGAAGGAAACAACGAAATCTGGATTGACTGCTATGAACTGATCCGTTTTCTGGCGATAAACCGCTCCGAGACCGTCAAGAAAGAAGGCACCAAAGAATGGACGCGTGTTTATGAAATGAAAGATCCTAGTATCGATCAATTTTCCACCCCATGACAAAGTTTTCTTACCAAGTCAATCCTGTCGCTTAATATAACCCGCCACTGACAGTTTCTCACCAATATATACATATAATTATCACGTTAAAAAGCCATGCAGAGATTCTTCAATAAAAACATTCTGCAATCCATAAAAATACAGCCGGAAAAGGTGCACCCAAAACCGCACTTTCTCCGGCTGTTTTCAATAAAACTTATTATTTGATCACGCGCACGCGCATCATACCCTGAATAGCTTTCAGCTTCTCAATCGTCGCCGCGTCTGCCTTGGTCTCCAGATCAACCAGCGTATAAGCGTATTTATCACGGCTCTTGTTCGTCATGTTTGCGATGTTCATGTCAGTCGATGCCAGGATCGAGGAAATCTGTCCGATCATGTTCGGCACGTTCTTATGAAGAAGTGCAAGACGACCTACGGTTGTGCACACGCCCATATCGCAATTCGGAAAGTTGACGGAATTCTTGATATTACCATTGTCCAGGTAATCCATCAGCTCTTTGACTGCCATCACGGCACAGTTATCCTCGGATTCTTCTGTGGATGCGCCCAGATGTGGGGTTGCGATGACGTTCGGCATCTGCATTACTTTTGCATTCGGGAAATCGGTGATATAGCGTTTTACACGACCGGAAGCCAGCGCCTCTGCCATATCGTCGTCATTTACCAGAAGGTCACGCGCAAAGTTTAAGATAACCACACCGTCCTTCATCTGTCCCAGGCTGTCTTTGTTGATCATCTGGCGGGTGCTGTCAAGCAGCGGTACATGAACGGTGATGTAATCGCATTCCTGATAGATCGTATCAACCGATGTGATGTGCTTTACGTCTCTGGAAAGCATCCACGCTGCTTTGACAGAAATAAACGGGTCATAGCCGTATACTTCCATGCCGAGCGCTGCAGCTGCGTTTGCAACCTCTGCGCCGATGGCGCCCAGTCCGATAACACCAAGCTTTTTGCCGCGGATCTCATGACCGGCAAATTTCTTTTTCGCCTTCTCCATATCTTTGGAGATATTTTCATTGTCCTTCTGCTCCTTGCACCAGTCGATGCCGCCGACTACGTCTCTGGCTCCCAGCAGCATGCCAGCCAGCACCAGCTCTTTGACACCGTTTGCATTGGCGCCCGGTGTATTGAATACGACAACACCAGCCTCCGCACACTTGTCAAGCGGAATGTTGTTGACGCCCGCTCCGGCACGTGCAACAGCACGCAGTCCCTTCGGAAGTTCCAGATCATGCATGGCAGCACTGCGGACCAGAATGCCCTCTGCCTCCGCCAGGTTGTCAGTCATCTCATAATTTTCGGTCAGTAAACCGGTTCCCAGCTTGGAAATCGGGTTCAGGCAATGGATTTTTCTCATTTTTTAACTCTCTTTTCTTTCAAAATTTCAAATCTTCCCATACGCGGGCTGTTTTTGTTTTAAAAAGTCCACTGCTGCAGCAGAAAGGAACGGATTCCCCCTCCCTTTCGCCGCAGCAATGGCATAAATTTTAAAATTGATTAATTTGTATGTTTTTTCTCAAATTCGCGCATGAAAGCAACTAATTTCTCAACGCCCTCGATCGGCATTGCATTGTAGATGCTGGCACGCATACCGCCGACGGTACGGTGACCTTTTAAGTTCACAAAACCTGCCTCTTTGGCTTCCTTGACAAACAGGGCATCCAGATCTGCATCGCCGGTGACGAACGGTACGTTCATCAGGGAACGGTCTTTTTTCTCAACGGTTCCCTTGAAGAGCTTGCTCTCATCGAGGAAATCGTAAAGAATCTTCGCCTTCTTCTCGTTGCGCTCTTTCATGGCACTTAAACCGCCCATTTTCTTGAGCCATTTAAATACCTTGCCGCACATATAGATGGTGTATGTAGGCGGTGTGTTGTACAGAGAGTCATTGTCTGCGTATGTTTTGTAGCGCAGCATGGTTGGTGTTCCCGGAAGAACATCCTCAGTGATCAGATCCTCGCGGATGATGACGATCGCCATACCAGCCGGACCTACGTTCTTCTGGACACCGCCCCAGAGAATACCAAACTTACTCACATCCAGCGGCTCTGACAGGAAACAGGAGGAGATGTCTGCTACCAGTGTCTTGCCCTTGGTGTTCGGAAGCTCGTGGTATACGGTTCCGTAAATAGTGTTATTTAAGCAGATATACACGTAATCTGCGTCCTCATCCACTGGAAGGTCCGAACAATCCGGGATGTAGGAAAAGGTCTTGTCAGCGCTGGATGCAATCGCGTTGGCGGTACCAAACATCTTTGCCTCCTGATATGCTTTCTTTGCCCACTGTCCGGTGATGATGTAATCCCCCACCTTATTTTTGAACAGGTTCATCGGAACCATGGCGAACTGCATATTGCCGCCGCCCTGTACGAATAATACTTTGTAATTGTCCGGAATCTGCATCAATTCGCGCAGATCCTTCTCTGCCTCATCAATGATGGCCTGGAAATCCTTGGAGCGGTGGCTCATCTCCATGACGGACATGCCGCTGCCCTGGTAATCCAGCATCTCTGCCGCTGCCTCTCTCAGTACCTCCTCCGGAAGTACTGCCGGACCTGCCGAAAAGTTATAGACTCTGCTCATAATAAATCTCCTCCTGTCTTACACAAAAATGTGATAATTGCCCCCATTTTACAACTATTCGATGCGTAAGTCAATCTCATCAAACGCTTCCTCGATCGGTTTTCCAGCCGGAACCATCGGGAATACCTTGTCATCGCTGCCGATCTGGCACTCGATCATAACCGGGATATTTAAGCTGATCGCCTCGCGCAGAACCGGCTCCACATCCTCTTTCTTCGTGATACGGTATGCTTTCGCGCCCATGCCCTCTGCCACCTTGACGAAATCCATCTGATCGTAAAGCTCCGTCTGGGAATAGCGTTTTCCATAGAACAGGGTCTGCCACTGGCGCACCATACCCAGAACATGGTTGTTAAATACAACCTCGATAACCGGAATGTTGTAGCGGGTTGCCGTCGCAATCTCGTTCATGTTCATACGGAAACAGCCGTCTCCGGCAATATTGATAACCGTCTTATCCTTGCAGCCCATCTTCGCACCAATCGCTGCGCCCAGACCGTAGCCCATCGTGCCCAGACCGCCGGAGGTCAGAAGCTGTCTCGGACGTTTGTATTTATAATACTGTGCCGCCCACATCTGATGCTGTCCGACATCGGTACAGATGATCGCATCGCCGCCGGTTACCTTGTAGATCTCTTCCATGATATACGGACCGGTCAGAACTTCCTTGTTGTAGCGGAGCGGGTACATATCTTTCAGACGCTCAATGTGGCTCAGCCACTCGTCATGGTTCATCGGATCCAGACGCGCGTTTAGCTTACGCAGAATAATCTTGACATCACCAATAATGCTCGCATCGGTCTGGATGTTTTTGTTGATCTCCGCCGGATCGATATCTATGTGTAAAATCTTTGCATTGGTTGCAAAATGGTTCGGATCGCCCACAACACGGTCACTGAAACGCGCGCCTACAACGATCAGCAGATCGCACTCTGCCACACCGAGGTTGGATGTCTTGGTTCCGTGCATACCGATCATACCGGTATAAAGGACATCGGTTCCGTCAAATGCACCTTTACCCATCAGGCTGTCACCCACCGGCGCCTGAATTTTATGTGCAAATGCACTTAATTCATTGGCAGCATCCGATGCCACTGCACCGCCGCCGACAAAAATAAACGGTTTTCTCGCCGCCTTGATCATCTCGATCGCCTTTTCCATGTCTTCCTCACGGATCAGCTCTGTCTCGCGCTCGATCGGCTGCGGTTCCTTCGGCTCGTACTCGCAGGCCGCTGCCGTCACATCCTTGGTGATATCCACCAGAACCGGACCCGGACGGCCACTCTTAGCAATCACGAACGCACGACGGATCACATCTGCCAGCTTCGTGACATCCTTTACGATAAAATTATATTTCGTGATCGGCATGGTAACACCCAGAATGTCGATCTCCTGGAAGCTGTCTTTTCCAAGAAGCCCTGTCGTTACATTACAGGTGATGGCTACCATCGGAATGGAATCCAGGTTAGCCGTTGCAATACCCGTAACCAGGTTTGTAGCTCCCGGACCAGATGTCGCCATACACACACCGACCTTACCGGTTGCTCTCGCGTAGCCGTCTGCCGCGTGGGACGCTCCCTGTTCATGAGAGGTCAAAATATGGGTGATTTTATCCTTGTGTTTATAAAGTGCATCATAAATGTTGAGGATCGCGCCGCCCGGATAACCGAACACCGTGTCTACCCCCTGCTCTTTCAAGCATTCAATGACAATCTCTGCTCCTGTCAATGTCTTCATCTGTCTAACCTGCTTTCCTTCCTTAAACCATTTTAAATGCATATCAAGCAGTACTTTCCGTCTCAAAAGCACCTGTCTGAAGCCCGCAATGATTACTTCTGTGTCTTCGGAACCTCCAGGATTGCGCCCCGGTTTCCGCTCGTTACAAGCGCTGCGTAACGTGCCAGGTATCCGGTCGTAACCTTCGGTTCTCTCGGCTGCCATTTCTTTCTTCTCTCTGCCAGCTCCTCGTCGGATACGAGTACGTTCAGGGAGTTATTGTTGATATCGATGGAAATAATATCGCCTTCCTCAACCAGCGCGATCGGTCCGCCGACTGCCGCCTCCGGAGAAACGTGTCCGATGGATGCACCTCTGGATGCGCCGGAGAAACGTCCGTCTGTGATCAGAGCTACGCTGGAACCAAGTCCCATACCTGCGATGGCAGAAGTCGGGTTCAGCATCTCACGCATGCCCGGACCGCCCTTCGGTCCCTCGTAACGGATGACAACAACATCGCCAGCCACGATCTTGCCGCCCTTGATCGCTGCAATCGCGTCTTCCTCACAGTCAAATACACGCGCTGGTCCCTGATGTACCAGCATCTCCGGTGCAACGGCAGAACGTTTTACAACGCCTGTATCCGGTGCCAGGTTTCCTTTCAGGATCGCAATACCGCCAGTCTGGCTGTACGGATTGTCGATCGGTCGGATAACCTCCGGATTCTTGTTGACACAGCCCTTGATATTCTCGCCAACGGTCTTGCCGGTTACGGTCATGCAGTCCAGATTCAGAAGGTTCTTCTTGGACAGCTCATTCATAACCGCATACACGCCGCCTGCCTCGTTCAGATCCTCCATATAGGTCGGACCTGCCGGTGCCAGATGGCACAGGTTCGGGGTGCGCTTGCTCATCTCATTGACCAGCTCCATGTTCAGGTCTACGCCTGCCTCATGTGCAATCGCCGGAAGATGCAGCATACTGTTGGTAGAACATCCGAGTGCCATATCCACGGTCAGTGCATTTAAAAATGCCTTTTCTGTCATAATATCTCTCGGACGGATGTTTTTCTCATACATCTCCATAACCTTCATACCAGCGTGTTTTGCCAGTTTGATTCGCTCGGAGTAAACTGCCGGGATCGTACCGTTGCCCTGAAGGCCCATGCCGAGTACCTCTGTTAAGCAGTTCATGCTGTTGGCGGTGTACATACCGGAACAGGAACCGCAGGTCGGGCAGACCTTACATTCGAATTCTTTCACATCTTCTTCCGTCATGGTGCCTGCTGCGTAGGAACCAACTGCCTCGAACATGCTGGAAAGACTTCTCTTCTGTCCCTTTACATGACCGGCTAACATCGGACCGCCGCTGACAAATACAGTCGGTACATTGACGCGGGCTGCTGCCATCAGAAGTCCCGGTACGTTTTTATCACAGTTTGGAACCATAACCAGCGCATCGAACTGATGTGCCAGCGCCATACATTCGGTGGAATCTGCGATCAGATCACGGGTAACCAGAGAATATTTCATGCCGACATGTCCCATAGCGATACCATCACAGACTGCGATCGCCGGAAATACAACCGGTGTGCCGCCAGCCATCGCTACACCCAGCTTCACGGCATTTACAATCTTGTCCAGGTTCATGTGTCCCGGAACAATCTCATTATAAGAACTTACGATACCGACGAGAGGTTTGTTCATCTCCTCTTCCGTCATACCGAGTGCATTAAACAAAGAACGGTGAGGTGCCTGCTGCATCCCTTTTCTTACTGCATCACTTTTCATCTTTTCGTCTCCTTCTATCTCTTTCGACGACCTCCGCCCCTGGTGACAGGGGCGGTTTTTACGTTTATCTTTGATTTTATCGCATTTATGAAATTTTTGCAATCTTTCTATTTAATTCTCTCACAGATCAGCCTGCCCATCTCAACGGTTCCAACCTGCTTGCAGCCATCCGCCATGATATCCACGGTACGGTAGCCCTCGGTCAGTACCTGCTGTACGGCATCCTCGATGGCTTTTGCTTCCTTATCCAGATCGAAGGAATAGCGGAGCATCATCGCTGCGGAAAGAATAGTTGCGATCGGGTTTGCGATGTCCTTGCCTGCGATATCCGGTGCGGAACCGTGGCTCGGCTCATAAAGACCAAATTTGCCCTCATTTAAGCTGGCAGAAGACAGCATACCGATGGAGCCGGTAATCATGCTTGCCTCGTCGGAAAGGATGTCACCGAACATATTCTCAGTCAGGATCACGTCGAACTGTCCCGGATTCATGACAAGCTGCATCGCGCAGTTGTCAACCAGCATATGGGTCAGGGTAACTTCCGGATAATCTTTAGCAACTTCCTCGACTACTTTTCTCCACAGGCGGGAGGAATCCAGTACGTTTGCCTTATCGACGCTAATAACGCTCTTGCGGCGCTTCATCGCGATATCGAATGCCTTGATTGCGATCCGGCGGATCTCATTTTCATTGTAGGTCAGGGTATCTACCGCGGTCGTCACGCCATCAATCTCCTTCGTGTAACGGTCGCCGAAGTACAGACCGCCGGTCAGCTCACGCATGATAACCATATCGAAGCCGTCGCCGATGATCTCTTTCTTTAACGGGCAGGCATCTGCCAGCTCTTTGTAGAGGTATGCCGGGCGGATATTCGCGAACAGTCCCAGACCTTTACGGATGGCAAGAAGACCGGCCTCCGGACGCAGGTTCGGAGCTACATCGTACCAGCGGGAATTTCCCACGTTGCCGCCGACTGCACCGAGCAGGACGGAATCACTCTTTTTCGCGATCTCCAGTGCCTCATCGGTCAGCGGTACGCCGTACTCGTCGATGGAACAGCCGCCCATCAGGATTTTTGTATAATTAAATGTATGACCGTAGACGGCGCCCACCTTGTCCAGCACGCCGCATGCCTCTCTCACAATCTCCGGTCCGATTCCGTCGCCCGGAATCACAGTAATATTGCAATTCATAATAAAATACCTCCCTTGTTTCAAACGGTTACTTTTTATCATATCGGATTCCGTCCTATTTTGCAATCTTCTGACGAAGGAAAACCGGTATTCCCCATATAGTAATTTGGAATTTATTCTATAACCTGGGGTTATCTGTAAAATAAAAAAGAATGTGCCTTGGCACATTCTCGCGCCGAGCGCGGTCGCTTGCGACATGTTTCTGCTTCGCGCGAGTGCGCATCATTGGCACGTTAGTGCCTTTTTGTGTAATAGGGAATTCCAAGGAATTTCCTGTTACACAAAAAAAGGACCGCCGCCCCCATCGGGAGCTGCGATCCTCTCACTTTCTTACCGTTCTTCTTAGACTTCCGGTTTCTCAACCTGAACGATTGCATCCTTACGCATCGGGATGCGGCAGTTCTTGTTGCTTCCGAACTCTACGATTACAGTATCATCGGTCATATCGATAATCACGCCGTAGAAGCCGCTGGATGTCAGAACGCTGTCGCCTACTGCTACGGTTGCCATCAGTTCTGCCTGTTTTTTCTTTTCCTTGGACTGTGGACGGATTGCCATAAAATAGAAGATGGCAATGATAAATACAAGGTAAACGATCATTCCGCTTGTGCTGCTCATGTGGTATATTTCCTCCTTTAGTTCGATTCACCCATCATGCCTGCAAGTTTCTTTGCTTTATACTCAGCATAACAGTGATGTTCGATCGCGTCGCGAATCTCTTCCATCATTTTATTATAAAAATACAAATTATGCAAGACGCATAATCTCATCCCCAGCATTTCCTTCGCCTTAAACAGGTGGCGGATATATGCGCGGGAGTAAGAACGGCATGCCGGGCAGCCGCAGCCTTCCTCGATTGGGCGCGGATCCAGCTCATATTTGCTGTTCAGGAGATTTAATTTGCCATGGTTCGTGTATACATGGCTGTGGCGTCCATTCCGGGACGGGTACACACAGTCAAAGAAATCGACGCCCCGGTCTACCGCTTCCAGGATGTTTGCCGGTGTGCCAACGCCCATAAGATAAGTCGGCTTGTCCTCCGGCAGGTGCGGAACGACTGCATCCAGAATCCGATACATTTCCTCATGGCTCTCGCCAACTGCCAGACCTCCGACCGCATAGCCATTGAGGTTCATTTTGCTGATTTCCTTCGCGTGTTCGATACGGATATCCTCGTAAATCGCACCCTGATTGATACCAAACAGGAGCTGTTCCCGGTTGACCGTATCCGGCAGTGCATTGAGGCGTGCCATCTCATCCTTGCAGCGCGCCAGCCAGCGCGTCGTGCGCTCCACTGATTTCTGTACATAGTCCCGATCGGCAAGACTCGGCGGGCACTCATCAAATGCCATCGCGATCGTCGAACCTAAGTTGGACTGAATCTGCATACTTTCCTCCGGTCCCATGAAAATCTTGTGACCATCGATGTGGGAGTTAAAATAAACGCCCTCTTCTTTAATCTTCCGCAGTCCCGCCAGGGAAAACACCTGAAATCCGCCGGAATCCGTGAGGATCGGGCGATCCCAGTTCATAAATTTGTGCAGACCGCCAAACTGTCGGATCAGCTTGTCGCCGGTACGGACATGGAGGTGGTAGGTATTGGAAAGTTCCACCTGCGTGCCGATCGTGCGGAGATCATCGGTCGAAACCGCGCCCTTGATCGCCGCCACCGTGCCGACATTCATGAAAACAGGCGTCTGGATGGTTCCGTGGACTGTTTTCATTTCCGCGCGTTTTGCGCGGCCATCTTTGTATAAAATCTTGTATTCCATCTTTTTTCCTATACTTTTTACTTCTCTGCCTTTGCCTTCTTGCCAGCCGGTTTGGCATTCTTCTCCATGCGCTTTTTATTCAGCACATACCAGACAGAGCCGGACAGGCATACGGACGAATACGTACCGCAGATCAGACCTACCATCAGCGGAAGAGCAAACTCACGGATGGAAGATACACCCAGGATGTAAAGAATCAGGACCATGACGAAGGTCGTCAGCGTCGTGTTGATGCTTCGCGTCAGGGTCTGGCTGATACTGGTGTTGACGATCGTCTCAGCGGACTCTTTATTGCCCAGAAGCTTCATATTCTCACGGATACGGTCGAAGATAACGATCGTCGCGTTGATTGAGTAACCGACAATCGTCAGCATGCAGGCGATGAACGTCGAACCAACCGACCAGCGCAGCATCGCATAGCAGGTCAAGACAACCAGTACATCGTGCATCAGGGCAAGAACCGCGCCCGCCGCGAACGTGATATTGCTGAAACGGAACCAGATGTAGATCAACATGCAGATCGTCGCAATCGTAACCGCCACAATCGCATCGCGCTTCATCTCCTGGCTGACTGCACCGGAGATACTATCGGCTGTGATCTTCTCTTTATCCACACCAAACTGATCCGCCAGCGCCTGGTTTAACTCTTCGCGCTCGTCCATGTTCAGGGTACGTGTCTTGATGATAACCTCGTTGCTTCCGGCTACCTTCTGGGTCTGTGTGCCAGCTTCGCCGGTAATCTTTTCTACCACCGGAACCACCTGGGAGGAAATATCTTCCAGAGACATATCCTCGTTAAAGGTAACGTTTGTAGAAGTACCGCCTCTGAACTCCATGCTGTAGTTGAGCGGCACACCCATCGAAGACTGATTGTGAACCATGCTACCGACGCCTGCCAGAATGATCACGAGCGACAGAGCAAAGTAAAGCTTGCGGAATTTCAGGAACGGACGCGTCTTCATATCCTTGCGGCATCCGTAGAATTTCGCATCCTCAAAGCCCATCTCATAGAAGCAGTTCAGGGCAAATTTGGTTACAAACAGCGCCGTGAACATAGAAAGCACGATACCGATTGCCAGCGTCGCCGCAAAGCCCTTGACGGTACCGGAACCTCTCCAGAACAGAACCGCTGCCGCAATCAGGGTGGTTACGTTTCCGTCGATGATCGCGGAAAGTGCCTTGGCGAAACCTGCCTTGATCGCATTCTTGACGGATGTTCCCAGACCGATCTCCTCTTTGATACGGGTGAAAATGATAACGTTCGCATCCACCGCCATACCAATCGACAGGATGATACCAGCCACGCCCGGAAGCGTCAGAGTCACCTCAAATGCAACTAACAGGATCAGGATCAGACCGACATACAGGCACAGAGCCAGAGATGCAGCCAGACCCGGAAGCAGATATACGGCAATCATAAATACAATGACAATGGCAAATCCGATCAGACCTGCCTTTAAGCTGGTGGAGATCGCCTCCTGGCCCAGCTTCGCGCCAACTACGTTGGAACGCAGCTCTTCCAGCTCCAGGGACAGGGAACCGATACGGATCGTGGACGCAAGATTATTTGCCTCTTCATAATCCGCCATGCCGTCGATCTGGCACTGTCCGCCTGTGATCGCCTCACGGACGGTCGGAGCAGAAATAATCTGGTTATCATAAATGATATAAATTGGTTTTCCGACGCCATTCGTGGTCGCCTCAGCAAATGCCTGTTTACCTTCCTCGGTAAAGGTCAGAGAAACGACATACGCCTTGGAACCGGTCGCCTTATCCTCGGTCATGCCGGCTTTCGCGCTGGCAACCTGTTTACCATCAAGGATCTGATTTCCTTCAGAGTCCACGAAAATCAGGGAACCCGGTTTTCCTAACTCTTCCAGAATCGCGTTGGCATCCGATACACCCGGAATATCTACGTTGATACGGTTATTACCCTCCTGGTAAACCTCCGCCTCGGTACTGTAATTCTGTACACGCTGCTGGAGCTTGTAGATCGTATCCGCCATATCCTCGGAAGACGGATTTTCTTCTTTCGCCTGATAGGTAATGCTGACACCGCCAGCCAGGTCAAGACCCAGCTTGATCTGATTCATCGTCGAATAGCCGAAATAGCCGAATACGCCGATGGCAATCAGAAGGAGCAGCATCCCCAGGAAGCTTTTTCCTTTTTTGTTCTTCATTCCTCTCTCTCCTTGTTCTCTACTCGTCAGAGCCGTCTGCAAGAGCAGCTTTTATCATGATCGCGCACTCGATACGTTTTTTCTGCATCTCGCACCCGATATCATACGCATCCGTGATGGAACCGTGGAAGTTGTAGGAATTGGCCGCACAGCCGCCACTGCAGTAAAATCTGGCAAAGCAATCCCGACATTTGTCTTTCGCATAGACATTGCAGAGCTTGAACTCGTCGCGGACTGCCGTGTTGGTCACGCCCGTATCCACGTTGCCGAGCAAGAAATCTTCGTTTCCTACAAACTGATGGCACGGATAGAGGTCGCCCCACGGGGTAACTGCCAGATACTCAGTTCCTGAACCGCATCCGGACAGACGTTTTGCCACGCACGGTCCCTGTGTCAGATCGAGCATAAAGTGGAAGAACGTGAAGCCGCGTCCCTCTTTGTGTCTCTTGACATACTCTGCTGCCAGACGGTCATATTCCTCGAGAATCTGCGGAAGATCCGCCTCTTTGATCGCGTAGGGCTCTTCATCCGGTGCTACGACCGGCTCAACCGACATTTTCTTGAATCCAAGATCGGCAAAATGCAGAACATCTTTGCCAAAATCCAGGTTGTTGTGTGTGAAGGTACCACGCACGAAATAATCGCGGTCTCCGCGCTTCTCTGCAAATTTCTGGAACTTCGGCACGATCAGGTCGTAGCTTCCGGTTCCGTTGCGGAATGGGCGCATCTTGTCGTTGACCTCTTTTCGTCCATCCAGACTGAGCACGACGTTTGACATCTCGCGGTTGCAGAATTCCATAATTTCATCGTTTAACAGAACGCCGTTGGTGGTCAGTGTGAAACGGAATTTCTTGTTGTGCGCCTCTTCCTGGGAACGTCCGTACTCGACTAACTGTTTAACCACCTGCCAGTTCATCAGCGGCTCGCCGCCGAAGAAATCGACTTCCAGGTTCCGGCGGTTTCCAGAATTGGCAATCAGGAAATCCAGCGCTTTCTTGCCGACCTCAAAGGTCATCAGCGCTCTGCGTCCATGATACTCGCCCTCTTCTGCAAAGCAGTACTGACAGGCAAGGTTGCAGTCATGCGCGATATGCAGGCAGAGTGCCTTGACAACCGTCTGGCGCTTCTTGAAATCCATAACGAAGTTTTTGTAAATGTCAGCGGTAAAGAGTTCTTCCTGATCGATGAGCTCCTGAATATCCTCAAACGCCTCTCTGATCTCTTCCTGGCTGTATTTCTCTTTTAATGCTGCCGCCGTCTCGTCTTTCAGGGACTGGGCAATCTGAAACGGCTTCTCGCTGTCCGGAATCCGCTCCGATAAAAAGGAAATCACATCGTACAGAAGCGGATCGACCGAATGGACGGAGCCACTGTTGACATCCAGTACGATATAATATCCATTATTTATATACTGATGAATCACTGTCTTTCTCCTTCTATAAGACATAGGCAGGCAGACAACCCGGAACATATGCAGTCCTCTCCTCGGACCGCGCTCCGTCTTGTCTGCCTCCCTGTGTCAACTCTGCGTTTTCTCAGACTCCAGCTCTCCCACTCATGAAAAGCTCTGATTTATCAGAAAACGCCTCATTTGTTTTGTACTGCCAATTAGCGGTTCTGGTTCTCGCAGCTCTGGTTACCTACAGTACAGGATGTCTTACATGCAGACTGGCAGGATGTCTGGCACTCGCCGCAGCCGCCTTTCTTCATGCTGTTCTTCAGTGTGCTTGCGCTCAGTGTCTTTACGTGTTTCATCTCTATGTCCTCCTTCATTTTTTTAGTATATAAAGTCCTACAGATTATATCATATGTTGCCCGCTTGTGCAAGCATTTCAATTTACCGTGTTTCTCACAGATTCCGGCTTTTTTGGAACTGTTCACGGGTAGGCACTTTTGGAACCGAAAGTGCCGTAAGAAAACGTGGTGGCAGCAGGAATTTGCCGTATTGAGATGCGAAGCCACGGCAAATTCCGTTACTGGGCACGTATGAGTGAACAGTAACGCTTGTTTGTAACAGCGTTTCATTCTTCAGGCATATTTGTCCTTCTTTGTTCATATGAATAGAAAAAGAATGCACACAGGTATTTTATCATGGAAAAATCAGCTATCCAGATTCTGCTCCGTTCTTCCCTCTTCTCCTACGCGGCAACTGCTGTCTTTCTGCTTCTGCTCGCGTTTGGGATGTACCGTTTTCAGTGGGGTGAAAAGGAAATCACGCTAGGAGTACGCGGCATCTACATTCTCGCCTGCTTTCTGGCAGGACTCGTCGCCGGGAAGAAAGCAAAAAGGCGCCGGTTCCTCTGGGGATTCTGCGCCGGCGCCCTTTATTTTCTTATTTTTCTAGCTCTGTCTTTTGCGATCCGACATTCCCTCAAGGAGACTGCCTCATCCCTGCTGCTTTCCTTCGCCCTCTGCGCCGGAAGCGGCACCATCGGCGGTATGTTTAGCTAACGCCGCCTCCGATGGGCTTAACAGGTACAGATGAATCTTATCGATCCGGTTCTTATCCACACATTCAACGACGAGGCGGACGTTTTCCACCACAACCTCTTCTTTTTCCTGTGGAAGATGGTTCAAAAGTCCGATCACCAGTCCGCCGATGGAATCATATTCGTCTGACTGGAGTTCCAAATTCAGGCGTTCATCCAGATCGTCGAGTTTGACCGAACCATCTACCATGTATTCTCGCGGGGCGATGCGCTGAATGGATTTTTCCTCGTCTCCATCGTACTCGTCCCGGATATCTCCGACAATCTCCTCCAGCATATCTTCCAGCGTGATAAGACCGACCGTCGAACCGTACTCGTCGAGCACGATCACGATGCTGATCGCTGCTTTCCGCATCTCGCGCATCAGCTCAGCAACCTTCTTAAACTCATATGTATAGAGAGGTTTCCGCAGATATTTCCGGACAGAAAAGCCCTCTTCCCCGCCTTTTAAGAAAATATCCTTGATGTTCAGAACACCGATGACATTGTCCGTCGTCTCCTCATAGACCGGGTAACGCGTGTATTTCTCACTGCGGAATACCTCCATCAGCTCGTCATACGTCGCATCCACGTCCACAAACGTCATGTTGACCTTCGGAAGCATGACATCGCGCGCCACGGCGTCCCCGAAATCAAACACATTGTTGATCATCTTCTTCTCTTCGGACTCGATGACGCCCTCTTCGTGGCTGACCTCCACGATCGTCCGCAGCTCATCCTCCGTGATGGACTCGCCCTTTGCCTTCACATCCACGCGAAGCAGCTTCAACACTAAAAACGAGAGCTGGTTGACCACAAAAATGACCGGTGTCAGCACCGTCATGATATAATAAATGATTTTGGCGAACCGAAATGCAATCCGCTCAGCCTGTATCGTCGCCACCGTCTTCGGCGTGATCTCGCCGAAGATCAGGATCAAAAGCGTCAGAATGCCCGTCGCAATCCCTACGATCTTGTTGCCCCAGATGTGGGTGGCAAGAACCGTCGCAAGAGAAGACGCATACAGGTTTACCACATTGTTGCCGATCAGAATCGCACTCAGCATTTTACTCGGATCCTCTATGATCTTTAATACATACTCTGCCTGCTTATCGCCATTCTCCGCCAGCGTCCGCACCCGGATCTTGTTGACCGTCGTCAGCGCCGTCTCCGCAGAAGAAAAGAAAGCCGACATCAAAAGCAGCAGTATCAAAATCAATAGCTGTATCCCATCACCAGAACTCAAAAAACTCAACTCCTATCTCCCCTTATAGGGGATTACTCTTTTTTAAGGTTGATTCTACCGTATTTCATAGGTTCTGTCAATAAAGACAGGCTTGCATTTCCATTCTTCTGCCATCTCCGGGAGTTTGACAGTTGAATAATAGAAAAATACCTTACAGGCCGCATAGAACCTGCTTTTTTTGTGTCAAAAAAATTCGGAGTCTTTTTATATTGCAAAAAGCTATATTAATAACGAGGGAAAAAGTACATCTGTTAATGTGCGTAAACTGGGAACACTTAAAGAACTCCTTATTAAACATGGACCTCATACTCTCTGCTCCACCATGCCTGATATCCCGTATTTTCGGTCACTATTTCCTTATCATTAAAGCATATTTCAGTCTCTGCCGGAATCTCAACAAAGCTTGGGCGTGACATATAAATCTTTATGTTATCCATTTGAAATATCATTTTAAGAACATTCGGACCACATTCTTCCATTGCACTTTATTTTACTTTACCCTATAATGTTTATAAAAACAATCCAATTCTTACAGTCATAAAAGATACGGAACGACTGCCCTGGCAGCCATATCCTATTTTTATATCATAAAGGAGATAAGCAAATGAATTTATCCCTCGGAATCGACATCGGCAGTTCCAGCACCAAGGCGGCGGCGCTGGATGAGCATGGCACTCTGCTTGGTACGCTTCAGGTTCACGCGGATGACCCGCGCACCTCGGCTTACGGTGTTCTCGGGCGTTTCCTGGATCAGCAGGGCGCTTCGTTTGACGATGTTGAAAAAATCGTCCTGACCGGGCTCGGTTCGACGTATTTCCATGAAAATATCTTCGGCATCCCGACCATCCATGCCCTGGAGCTGGATGCCATCGGACACGGCGGCCTATACCTGTCCGGGCTTGACGAAGCGCTGGTGGTCAGCCTTGGAACCGGCTCTGCCTTTATCCGCGCTTCCAGGACAAACGGCTTCCGTCATCTGGGCGGAAGCGGCGTCGGCGGTGGGACACTTGCCGGCATGGCGGAGCGTTTTCTCGGCGTCACCGACATTTTTGCCCTCTCAGAGATGGCGCTGCGCGGCAATAAGGCCATGGCAGATCTCCGCATCGCCGACGTGCAGGAGGAAGATGTCCCGGGACTTGCCGCCGACTTAACCGCTGCCAATTTTGGGCGAATCAAAAGCGGCGCCTCGGATGCTGACCTGGCTGCCGCTCTTTTCAATATGATTTATGAAAATGTGGGTGTGATGGCGTCCCTGGCTCTCAGCCAGGACACCACCCGGAATGTCGTCCTGACCGGTTCTCTCGCCAGCCTTGCACCTGCTGCAAAGACCTTTGACATTTTCAATCAGATGCACGATGTCTTTGGAATCGACTATATCATTCCGCCTCATCCGTCTTTCGCCACGGCAGTCGGAGCGCTTTTATGTGAGCCTCTGCCGGAGAACTAAGATCACGGACGGCTCCCAGCAGATCGGAGGCTGCGATCAGGGCGCTTCCTGCGAAGATAAAAAAGTCTCCCAGATTAAAGACGACCTTTTCCAGGTATTTACACCGGATGCTGAAATAATCTACCACATAACCGCGTTTGAGGCGGTCATACAGGTTACTTAAACCACCCGCCGTGATGAGGGCAAAACCGATCCGATCGGCTTTTCTGCCTTCGTCCCGGCACAATAACCATGTCAGAATGCCCGCTGCCGCCGAGGTAAAGACAACCGGCACCATGCGGACCAGTTCTTTCTTTTCTTTTTTTACTCCAAAACAGAAACCGTCGTTGTGATTGCGGTACAGGCGGATCTTTCCATGGCTTTTTCCCATGTCGCGCGGAAAATCTTCCGGTTTCTGGGCTTCTATGTTTTCCTTGCAGAAATAATCGATGCCGAACAGGGCAGCTATCATATACAGGTATTTTTTCATAAGGGCACCTCCTCATATAAATGTCATTATCTAACTTATATTTATTATAACAAGTTTTTCCGACAGAGTATAGGGAAGCTTTCGTATTTTACCGCATATCTTATCTTAAATTCTAAAAAATCTCTATGGAAAACGCTATGAATTGCTCTTCTCTTCCAGACAACCAAACCGCCGATTTTATCGAACGTTTTTTTCCTTTTACCTATAACCAGATTTTGGAAAATGATTCCGGCTGCTATGATTTTGTCAATCATGAGTATGTGATCTGGCACCGGTCTCTAGCGGAGGCGCTGCCGCTCTCAGTCCAGCAGTATGGCTATGACTCGATCCCGAATCTTTATACCATATTAGATACATCCAGCCTGGACAGCGCAGGAATTTCCCGGACCGCAGAACAGCCATTCCTGGGAAACAAGGGGCGCGGGACGCTGATTGGGATTGTGGATACGGGGATCGATTATACAAATCCCTTGTTACGCGATCCGGATGGAAGCACGCGCATCGCCGCCATCTGGGATCAGACGATTCCGGGCGAGGGGCTTAGCACGCCGGATCCGATCGATGCGCTGCACTACGGAAGTGTCTACCAGCGTTCCCACATCAACGAGGCGCTGCGCTCGGAAGATCCGCATTCCATCGTCCCCACCTCGGATCCTCTCCGCCACGGCACGCAGATGGCGCTGGTCGCCGCCGGTTCCGAAGATGCCGATGCTTTTTTCTCCGGGGCGGCGCCGGAATCGGAACTGGTCGTTGTCCGCTTGAAACCAGCCAGAACCTATCTTCGCGATTTTTTTCTGATCCGCGAGGATGCCATCGCCTTTCAGGAGGACGACATCATGCTCGGAATCAAGTTTCTTCTTTATATTGCCAGACAGGAGAAAAAGCCCCTTGTGATCCTGCTGGGTCTTGGCACCAATACCGGAAGCCACAGCGGCACTTCGCCGCTTGGTCTATATCTGAACAGCCTGTCGCGCGCCAGCGGGCAGATTCTGGTCGCCGCCGGAGGCAATGAAACCGGGCGCGGGCACCATTTTCGCAGTGTATTTCCTGCTTCCACCTCCTATGAGGATGTGGAACTGCGGGTCGGTCCCGGCGAACGGGGATTTACGCTGGAACTGTGGGCGCGTGAATCGGAGCTTTACAGTGTCGGATTTTTATCCCCCTCCGGCGACGAAACGGGACGCATCCGGCTCTCCGGCGACGAAGAACGCCGGATTCCCTTTCTTCTGGAAGGAACGACCATTCACCTCAACTATACCAGCTCCGAGCTGGCGACCGGAAGCGAACTGATCCTGATGCGCTTTGATGCCCCCGCCGCCGGAATCTGGAAAATCCGCGTCTACCACACGCTCTCGATTCAGGGTGAATATCATATGTGGCTGCCGGTGCACGGCTTTATCTCGGATGAAACCTTCTTTCTGCGCCCGGATCCGGACACAACCATCACCGATCCGGGCAATACAGCAGCCATCATCACCACCGCCGCCTACAGCCACCAGACGGGCGGGATCTATCTGCATTCCAGCCGCGGATTTACCCGCACCGGAGCTATCAAGCCCGACCTTGCCGCCCCCGGCGTCCGGCTCCCGCTTCCCGATTATCAGGAGGTAACCGGAACCTCATTTGCCGCCGCCATGACCGCCGGAGCCGCCGCGATCCTGCTCTCCTGGTCTGCCTATACGCCATCAGCCCCGCGGATCAACACCTCGATTGCCAAGGCGTTTCTGATCCGCGGGGCTGACCGCCGAAATTCCATCGAATATCCCAGCCGGGAGTGGGGGTATGGGACGTTAAACCTATATAACTCTTTTTTATCCATGAGAAGTTAATTAACTTCTGCTGTTTTCTCTTCACACACAAATTGCTTTTCCAGATCCTTACATCGATAACTTTCACCACATCCATGACACCGTTCACCGATCATGCTCCTGAAAAGCTATTACCCCCGCATCTCTATCCGCGGACCGCCCTTCTTCTCCAGATACGGGCGCGTGATCACAACGGATCCGATATTCGGATCTTTCGGGATCTCATACATGATATCCATCATAAAATCCTCTAAAATTGCACGCAGCGCACGGGCACCCGTATCTTTTTCCAGCGCCCGCTCGGCGATCCACTCCAGTGCATCGTCCTCAAACACCAGTTTGACCTCATCCAGCGCCAGCAGGCGCTCATACTGCTTGAGGATCGCATTTTTCGGTTCTTTCAGAATCCGCATCAGCAATTCCTTTGTCAGCCCCTGCAGGCTCACAAGCACCGGCAGACGTCCGAGAAACTCCGGAATCATGCCAAAATTCCGCAGATCTTCCGTTGTCACCTGGCTCAAAATATCCGGATCATTGTCAAATTCATCCTTCAAATGGGAGTTGAAGCCCATCGTGGAACGCTTTTTCAGGCGCTCCTTGATGATATCATCCAATCCCGGAAACGCGCCGCCACAGATAAACAGGATGTTGTTCGTATCCACAGTCGCCATCGGCGTGAGCGCATTCTTCTGGTTTGAGCCGACCGGCACCTCTACCTGGCTGCCTTCCAGAAGTTTTAAAAGCTCCTGCTGTACCGACTCACCGCTGACATCGCGGCTCATCGTATTTTTCTTTTTCGCAATTTTATCGATCTCATCGATGAAAATGATGCCTTGCTCAGCTTTCTCCACATCATTTCCAGCCGCTGCCAGAAGCTTGGAGACTACGCTTTCTATATCATCTCCGATATATCCAGCTTCCGTGAGCGCCGTCGCATCCGCGATCGCCAACGGCACATCCAAAAGCTTCGCCAGCGTCTTGACCAGGTACGTTTTTCCGCTTCCGGTCGGTCCCAGCATCAGGATGTTGGATTTCTCAATCTCCGGCTCGCCGCCCTGCATCTGCATTCCCTGTGCCGCCGCGTTTTCCGCCTTTTCTTCCGTATTTTCATTTGCCCGGAGCTCGTCCTGCTGCCGGAGAATCACGCGCTTATAATGGTTGTAGACTGCCACTGAAACTGCCCGTTTCGCCCGCTCCTGCCCGATCACATACGTATCCAGCTGCGCCTTGATCTGGTGCGGTGCCGGAACATCCTTCATCGTCAGAAATTTCTCCGCGTCTTTTGCCTTGCTCTTTTTCTTGATCTTATTTTTCTCTGGAATCTCTGTATTCGGCATCTGCATGCCCGCAAAATCATTGAGATTCATGTTCATAAACGGCATATTTTGAAGCTTGGAAAAGTCCATGCCCGACTTGGAAATCGAGTCAAATGCTTTCTGCATACACTCATGGCAGAAATTCATCCCGCCCGGCATCGTGATCATCTCTCCCGCCTTGCTCTCCGGGCGACGGCAGACGTAGCAGATTTTCTCGTAATCATCCGAATGATCTGTACTGGTTTTATTTGTATCTGTTTCGTTTATATTGGTTGTCGTATCTATATTCTGGTTATCACTCATATTTTTATATTTCCTCCAATCTGAAAGCACCTTTTCATTTTATCATAGCTTGCGAAAAACGTAAATCATAACAGCAGCCGTCATTTCGTTTTAAAAATAAAAAAATTTCCTATGAAACAAAAAGACAGATGAATCACCGCCCTCTCTGATTACAAGAGGATCTACCGGCGGTTCACCTGCCTTCTTTTCTATATCTTCCTGATTTTATTCATTTCCGCTTCGCAACAGTTCCGTATCTTCACCGTTACGGGCAACTATCCATTCCAGCCCACTTCGCTGATGGGGTATTTTCTATCTTCCCAGTTTTCTCTGCGGACTTGCCTGTGATTCACTCTGGCTCTCGTTCTGGCTATCCTGGCTCTGCGGCATATCGCTCTTGGAGCCCAGTGTAATCTGTACGTTTCTCTCGACATATTTGCCATTTTCCAGACTCTGTACCGTCATGGTAACGGTGGAACCTGCCTTATAGTAAGTCAGCATTTTCTTGAGATCATCACCATTCTTTACCTTCTCACCGTCAAACTTGGTAATAATATCGCGCTCCCGCAGATCCGACCTGGATGCCGCGCCGCCCGCAACAATCTTGTATACATAGATACCTTCCGGCATGCCATACGCCTGCGCCATCTGGCTGTCGATATTCTGAAGCTGGATTCCCAGATAGCCCTGCTCATTCTCATCGACAGCTACCTTCGTCGTCTTCGTCATCAGGTCGCTGATAATATCCTTTGCCTGTGAAATCGGGATCGCATAGCCGATGCCCTCAACACTGGTGTCCGAATACTTCGCCGCATTGATGCCGATAACTTCACCGTTCATATTTAAAAGTGCGCCGCCGCTGTTGCCTGGGTTGATCGCCGCATCGACCTGCAGAAGTGTCCGCTCTACGTCGTTGATGGTTAGCTTTTTATTTAAAGCGCTGACATAACCGACGGTAACCGACTGCCCCTGTCCCAGTGCGTTACCGATTGCCACAACACCCTGTCCCAGCTTCAGGGAATCAGAATCGCCCAGATCGGCTGCCTTAATCTGTTTTCTCGTTTCTTCCGGTATATCTGAAAGCTGTACGGCAATGACTGCCAGATCCGAATCGGAATCAGTACCTTTGACCGCTGCCTTAACGCTCTGGTTATCAATAAAGGTAACCGAAAGTTCCTCGGAATCTTCAACGACATGGTTATTGGTAATAATCAGAAGTTCCGTGTCATTCTGTCCGGCAATGATACCGGAACCGCTGCTCGGCACCTCGTACTGCTGCTGACCAAACAGCCAGTTGTTCTGTGTATAAATCATCTTGTTGTTGATCGCTACAACGGACGGCATCGCTTTCTCTACAATCGAAGAAACATCGTTGCCAATGGAAGCCTGCGTTTTAGTGCCCGCATCTGCCTGTGTCTCCTGGGAAACCTGACCGATCGTTTCCTGTGCGGTCTCA
The DNA here is from genome assembly GCF_003477925.1 of Clostridium sp. AF32-7AC. NCBI lineage: Bacteria > Bacillati > Bacillota > Clostridia > Eubacteriales > Clostridiaceae > Clostridium > Clostridium sp. AF32-7AC. The sequence continues at coordinate 24,802 of NZ_QUEG01000012.1, read as the reverse complement.
CCCGGAAGAAGCCGGTTTGAAAGTGCATTCACGCCAACCATGGTTCCGCCTGCCACACAGCCAAACAGAATGCCCGACATCACAAGTGCCGCAATTTTCTTACCAGTATTCTTAGAGCCATGTCCCCGGCCACTCCGTTCTTCCGGAATATAGCTGCGTTCCGGCTGCTTCTCTGCATTCTCTTTCGGATCTGCTCCGGCTGCTGCCTCCGGTTCTCCATCGAGACTGCCCCGGTAACGTGAATCATGATAACCGCCATAATCGGAAGTTTCTTCTTTTTTAGCAGTATCGTTATTCTTTTCCTCATAAGCGCTGTCCGAATAAGCGCCCTCCGTATAATCTACATCCTGATCGTGTCTCTCATTTCTTTCATTCTCGTCATACATATATTCATACCTCCTGTTCTCAGGAATCACAGCCGCGTACTGTCCATTTTGCGAACCTTCCCGCAGCGGATTGTTCATACTCTTATATTCTGTCTCAGGCTTTCTGCCCTCTCTCTGTTTACATGAGATAGTCTATCAGTTATTTGTGATGTAATTGTGAAAATAAAATCATAAATCTGTGAAGCTTAAAAACATCTCTCGGTTTTCACTTGTCAGTCCTTCTCTCCTCTTGTATACTTAATAAAAGAAACGAATTTTACATTTTTATATGAAAGGACTGTTACATCCATGATGAATACACAGGCAGTTGTCCATATCCGCAAAGGCGAGGCTCGTTCCCTGAAAGCCGGCGGTATGTGGATCTATGATAATGAAATTGAACGAATTGAGGGCGAATTTGAAAATGGCGATATCCTTCGTGTCGAAGATTTTGACGGTTATCCGCTCGGATGTGGTTTTATCAACACCCGCTCCAAGCTTACCGTGCGGATGCTTTCCCGCAAAAAGGATACTGTCATCGACGATGCTTTTATCGAAATGCGCGTCCGCAATGCCTGGGAATACCGCCGTCAGACAGTTGATACCAGCAGCTGCCGCCTGATTTTCGGCGAAGCAGATTTCCTTCCGGGCATCGTGATCGACAAATTTTCCGATGTGCTGGTCGTTGAATCCCTGGCGCTCGGTATCGACCGTCTGAAACCGCTGATTCTGGAAAAACTCGTCAAGGTGCTTGAGGAAGACGGCATTCATATCCGCGGTATTTACGAGCGCAGCGACGCTAAGGTCCGCTTACAGGAGGGCATGGAGCGCTATAAGGGCTTTATCGGGGAACCATTTGATACAAAAGTAGAGATCGTTGAAAATGGTGTCCGCTATCTGGTAGATGTCAAGGACGGGCAGAAAACTGGCTTTTTCCTCGACCAGAAATACAACCGTCTGGCAATCCAGCGTCTCTGCCCGGGCAAACGCGTTCTGGACTGTTTTACCCACACCGGCTCCTTTGCCTTAAATGCAGCCGTCTCCGGCGCCAAAGAGGTCATCGGCGTGGATGCGTCCGAACTTGCCGTCGCACAGGCGCGTGAAAATGCAGAGTTAAACGGTGTTTCCGGCACTACCACCTTTCAGTGCGCGGATGTCTTTGACCTGCTTCCGGAATTAGAGGCAAAAGGTGAGCAATTTGACGTCGTGATCCTCGACCCGCCTGCCTTCACAAAATCCCGCAGCTCGGTCAAAAATGCCATCAAGGGCTACCGCGAGATCAATATTCGCGGTCTGCGTCTGGTAAAGGACGGCGGCTACTTCGCCACCTGCTCCTGCTCCCATTTCATGACGCCGGAACTCTTCACAAAGGCGATTCAGGAGGCAGCCCGCAGCGCCCACCGCCGCCTGCGCCAGATCGAATACCGCACCCAGGCAGCCGACCATCCGATTCTGTGGGCGGGGGATGAGACGTCCTATTATCTGAAGTTCTACATTTTCCAGGTTGTGGATGAGAAGTAAAATTACAGAATGTTTGTAAGACTATAACCAAGCAATATGAACTGCTATTATAAATCATGAATCTGCAAATCCTCTCAGAGCAATCTGAGGGGATTTGTTTCGTTTTATCATTGTCTGTTCTGATAAAATATGATATACTTCGTACATGGGAAAAACCAGAGAGCCAGGCGGCTTACCCTCTGTTATCGGAGGGTTGCTAGATTTCAGCAAAGCTTGTTTATCAAAGACTGGAACGAGGCACAAATCTAACCCTCCAGACGAAAGAAAGGAGGGCATTGCCAATGTATGTTACATACTCTGATTTGATTCAGATTGGAATATTCATTTGCGCCCTTGTTGGATTGTGTTATACAATTTTCAAGGGAAAACGAAAATAGCCGCCATTACTGCAATAATGACGGCTGTTAATAAAACAGTTGTTTAATTTATTCAGGTAAGCCGCTCCTCTGGCTTTTCCTTTTTTCTATCCCTAATATAACATATCTTTTCATCCAATGCAAGCGAAACCCTCTTTATAGAAATACGAACTCATAAGGGATTACCGCTGCAGCACCATACACCAAACCGGTGCCGACACCATCGAAAGCAGCGTCGTAAATACCACACACTTCGTCGCAAAGACTTCATCCCCGCCATATTTCGCGGCAAGAATCGCCGTCGTGCTTGCTGCCGGCATCGCTGCCAGCACCACAGAAATCCCCATCACCAGTGTGTCGATATGGAACAGCAGACAGCCGGCCCACACAAGCGCCGGGATCAGGATCAGGCGCACGGCGGCATAGTAGCAGCTGAGTGGCGTGATCATCGTCTTCATATCTGCCTCCGCCAGAACGGTTCCTACGAAAATCATGGAGACTGCCGTGTTTGCCTTGTTTAAGCTATGTACCGTATCGCCCAGGAAACCCGGAATGTGCATCTGCAAAAGCATCAGCACAAAGCCGATGAATACGGAGACAATACACGGATGCGTGCATATCTTTTTAATCAGCGTTTTCCGATCCGGCGCCTTTGTAAAATACGTCATTCCCAGCGACCACATCGCAGTTCTCTGCGGAATCAGATAAAAAGAGGCATAGAAAAGCCCCATCGAGCCGAAGATGCCCTCCGCCACCGGATTCCCCAGAATCCCGGCATTGGACGCCATCGTCGCGTACTTGAGAACCTTCTTTTTTTCCTCTCCCACACCCGGGTACAGTACCATATTTAAGATATAACAAGCCACCTGAACCATACACGAGACGAGCAGCGCCTGTGCGCTGCTCTTTAAGATATCCATGCTCAGTTCTACTTCAAATGACTCGATGATACTGCAGGGAAGTGTCACAAAGATGACCAGATCCGCAATGACCCTTTTTCCCTCATCCGTGATAATTCCCTTCTTCTTTAAGAATGCACCCAGAATCATCAGGGAAAATAACATTCCCTGCATCCGGTACAAACCATCTAAATTCAAAGCATTTCCTCCGTTTCACACTCTCTCATCACTCAATGATGATTCCCGCATCCGTCTTACTTCCCGGTGCACTGCTTCCATTCGGGGAACCGCTGCCGGAAGGTTTTTCTCTGCCATTCTCCGTGCCGGTGCCAGAATTTCCGCCCGGAAATGCCGGCGAAGAACCGCCAGACTCTGCCTCACTGCTCTCCCGCGCATTTTCCTTTGATGCATGCGTACCGTCCGGACGACTTTCCTGCTCAGAAACGTCATTCTCCTGTGTTTCCGAAGCATTACCGGTCTCTTTCTCCGACTCGTCGCTGCCGCTCCCGGCTTTCTGGCTTTCGTCCGCGCCGCTCTCCTGCGTCGGATCCAGGATGGAAATTGTCGTCGCCTCGGTCGTCTTCGGCAATGCCTTCGTTTCTGCCTGTTTCGTGCCATGAACGCCTGTATCTGATACAATTTTCTGACTGATCGTCCGGACCGTCTCAGTCGGCGTGTATTCCTCATCGCCAAACAGGAAATGATGCAGCTCGATGACATTGCTCTCCAGCGTCTGCGGGATGACGCAGGCGCCCTTGCGTCCCATCTTCTTTTCCCTCAGCTCCGACGGAAAACCGGTCGTCTCGGTCAGATGGTAACGCGTAATATTTCGTCCTATCTTCAACAGATCATTGATCTCGATGCTGGTCGCCACCTGTGGAAATACCGTCTGCACAATATTGTTGATCGTCGCCCAATCTGCTTTTTTCATCTTCTCAAACGCGAGGGAAATAACCTTTCTCTGTCGTTCGGTACGGGCATAGTCCGTATCCATCAGACGGAGACGCCCATATGCAACCGCCTGCACACCGTCCAGATGGTTCATGCCCGCTGATTTAAGCTGGGTCGAAGCGACGCCGGTCGCCTTGACCGTCTCAGAAATGAACGCATTGATATAATAAAACTCTGATTTCGTGATCTCCACGTCAATGCCGCCCAGAATGTTGATCGCATCTGCAACGGCTTTCCAGTTAAAGGTCGCATAATCGTCAATATCGATATCCAGGTTCCTATTGAGCGCCTTGACAACCTGCTCCGGTCCGCCCTGCATATAAGCAGCGTTGATTTTGTTGTAGGTATTCTTGTCGCTGATATTTAAATATGAATCCCGGTACACCGAAACCAGACGTATCTCACCGGTTCCCTGATCGATGTTGCAGAGAATATTGACATCCGAGTTGTTGCCCTTTCCGACCGATGAGTTACGGCTATCCACGCCGAAAACCGCGATCGTCCAGTAACCGCTCATCTGCTCCTGCTTCTCCTCCGAAATCTCGACGTTTTTGATCTCATCCGGGTTCCACGGAAGCCGCTGCATCAGATCCAGACGGCTGCTGATATACGAATATCCCGCAAAGCAGAGAATCCCGATCAGCATCACGCTCTCCAGAAGAATAAACCATATCTTCCGCTTCTTTTTCCGGCGCGCTTTCAATTTAACCGGGTCGGCGTAAATATCCGACCGGTTCATGGTCCGGGTTTTCTCCTGATTCCGGCTCTCCCGGCTGCTGCCAGGCTGCGTCTGTCCCCTCTTTGCCGCTTTCTGACCACTTCGGCTTCTATCTCCGCTCCGGTGGGATCCGTCCTCCCGGCGTTCCGTAAATGAATCCGTGATCAGTGTCAGACCATCGTCTTCCATCTCCGACGGTTTTGCCCGTCGGCTCCGGCGGTGTCCTGACCTATCTCTTTCTTCTTCATATCCCATGTGGTTTTCCTCATCAATACGCGTTTTTATTTATAAAGCCCTTAAAAACCGTCAAAAACATGATTTTAAAATCAAATCCCAGCGTCCAGTTCTCGATGTAATACAGATCATGCTCAATCCGCTTCGTGATCGAGGTATCGCCCCGGTAACCATTGACCTGTGCCCATCCGGTCATTCCCGGACGCACCTGGTGTTTGATCATATAACGCGGAATCTCTTCCTTGAATTTTTCAACGAAAAACGGGCGTTCCGGGCGCGGTCCAACCAGGCTCATATCGCCCTTCAGAACATTAAACAGCTGCGGAAGCTCGTCAATGCTCGTCTTCCGGATAAATCTTCCAATCGGAGTCACACGCGGGTCTCCCGGCGTCGTCCACTGGCTTTTCTCCTTTGCCGCCGACTGTACCGCCATCGAGCGGAACTTATACATCTTAAACGGCTTATTGTGAAGTCCCACCCGCTCCTGACAGAAAATGACCGGTCCCGGCGAAGTCGCCTTTATAAGAATCGCCGTCACCAGCATCACCGGTGAAAACAGGATGAGCGCCATCATGCCGCCGACCAGATCCATCGTCCGCTTCATCGTTGCGTTGAGCAGATTCGTGAGCGGCACATGGCGGATGTGGATCACCGGAAGTCCCTGCAGATCCTCCATAAACGGACGGGTCGGGATAAAGTTATAATAATCCGGGATAAATTTCGTATGCACACCCGATTTTTCACAGCCTGCCACGATTTTTTCCAGTTTTCCATACTCCTGGATGCTCAGGGTGATCGCGATCTCATCCAGCGTATTGAGCGCCAGAATCGTATCCAGATCGTCAATTTTGCCGATCACGCGCACTCCCTTATATTCTTTGCCCCACTCCTCATGGTCATCCAGAATACCGCGGATTTTATAGCCCCACTCCGGGTTGACATTCACACGGTCAATAAATCCTTCCGCTGCCCGGCTGTAACCGACCAGAAGCAGATGCTTCTGGTTATATCCCTTCGACCGCATCGACCGAAGCGCTATCCGCAGGATATTCCGCATCAGAATCTCAGCAAAGAGATTGATGCCAAAAAACAAAAATACCATCGGACGGGAGAAGTTGTGGAAATACTCATTTTTACCGCCCAGGTAAAGCATCAGTGAGATCACCAAAAGACCGATGATGTTCGCCTTAAAAATATTGGCTAACTCCACCCGTCTTCCCTGAACCCGTTTGGGCGTGTAAAGATGAAAAAATGCGTATAAAATCAAATAAAACGGTACAATAAGAACGCCAGCCGCCAGATAGACAACTGCCATTGCGCTCTTATTATGCCCTGTTACATTAAACCACGACGTTCCATTGACGATAAACCACGCAAGTGCGTAGGCGCATGCAATGACACATGCGTCCAGCACTACGTGGAAATGGTTCAGCCGTTTCTGGTTATCTTTTATCATAGTATATCACCTGAATTCAGATTAAGCTCCCGGACCTGCCGGACCGCCGGGGCCTGCTGCATCGCTGTTTCCGGAATCCCCCGGTTCCTGAATCTCTGTGACCGGACTTTTCACACCGGAATTATCCGACGCACCCGGAGAAGTCTTTTCACTGGATGCCGATGTCTCTGCCGCCGTTGTGGTTGTAGATCCCGGTTTTGCAATGGAAGACTTCGTCTCCGATGTGCTGCCTGGTCCGGATAAAGAATCATCCGCCTCGGTTGTCTTATCCGTATGATTTTTCTTGCCGGGAGTCGTCGTTGTTCCTGGTCCCTTACTGCTGTTGCTCTTCGACTCTTCTTCCTCCCAGTCAATCCAGTCTTCATCCGGATCAAAGATCTCGTCCAATCCGATCGAGCTCTCGCTCTCGCCCTTCTTGGTCTCATCCCCGCTCTCGTCATCCGACTCGTCCGAAGCACTCGTCGATGACTTCTTAGCGGCATCCTTCGCCGCTGCCTGCGCGGCAATCCGGCTCGCCCGTTTCTTGATAAACGTCTGGGCGCTGACACCCTGATCGACCGGAACATGACCGATCAGCTTCGCATTCGTCGTAAGACCTGTTACCTGCGCGATATGGTTGCTATACTCCTTGACATTGGACGGAACCTGATAATCTTCCTCATCAAACAGGAACTTATGAAGCTCTTTTACGTTGTACTCCAGTGTCTGCGGGATAACGCAGTCGCCGATCTTTCCAACATCCTGCTCGCCTCTGGCTGCCGGGAATCCGGCGGTCTCACCGATATGGAACTTCGCGATATTGCGTGCCAGCGGAATCAAATCCGTAATATCAACATTGGTTGCAAGCTGCGGCATGATCGTCTGAATCAGACAGTTGAGTGTCGCCCAGTCTGCATTTTTTGCCTTATCAAAGGCTTTCTGAAGAATAATTCTCTGACGCTCGGTACGCGCATAGTCCGTATCTGAATAACGGATACGTCCGTATGCAACTGCCTGGATACCATCCAGATGTACATTGCCCGCATGGGTCAGCTGATGAGAACCGATACCAGTCTCCTTTACGGTCTCCGTGATGAAGGCATTGATCCAGGAGAACTCTGCATCACTCAGCTCGACATCTACACCGCCCAGAATGTTGATGGCATCCGCAACCGCTTTCCAGTTGAACGTCGCATACTGGGTAATGTTAAGACCCAGGTTCTTATTCAGCGCCTTAACTGCCTGCTCCGGACCGCCCTGTGCGTAAGCGGCGTTGATCTTATTATAAGAGTTTTTATCGTTGATATTCAGATAACTGTCCCGGAATACCGATACAAGGCGGATCTCACCCGTCTCCAGATTGATATTGGCAATCATGTTGACATCCGCGTTCGTACCTTTTCCGACATTCATCTGCCCGTGCTCACTTCGCGAATCGACACCGAAGCACGCCACGGTCATGTAGCCCTTCATATCATCGATCTGTTCCTGGGACAGGTTGACGTTCTTAACCTGGTCCTCGTTAAAATCAATCTTCTGCATAGAACCGAAGGTTCTGTGATACATATACCAGAACGCACCGCCCAGAATCATCAATATAATCACGACAATCTCCGCCGCAATGATCATATGCTTTCTGTGGCGTGCCGATTTACGGTAATGGCTGCCGCGGCGTCCCGAACTCTTTTTTCCACTTCCAGCGCTCTTAGGACCGCTGTAGCCGGAACGTACTGAACCGCTGCCCGCCTCACCTTTTCTCTGGCTATTTTCGACTGTACTGCTGACTCTTCTGCGGCTGGTGCCGGAAGCAGAACTGCCGCGCGAAGAATACCCTGCCTGACTGGCACGGCTGCTTCTGCCCTCGCGGCGCGCCCTCATGCGCTCCAGCTCATCATCCTCATAATTCATAAGCTACCTCATCTTTCACTTGCTTGCTGCCGCTCAGACATTGTCTGATAAGCAGCCTTTCTCCGTGTTGCATCTGCTAAACCATGACCGTTCACACATCGCGCAAACTCTAAGTTACTGTCCACACATACGCGCCCAGTAACAACTCTAACCTTTTCCTCACGATTTATCAGATGCTGCTTTTTTCTCGATCTGTCTCACAGCAAATTCATAGACATAGAGAAATGTCCCAGCTAAAAGTTCCAGCTCTATCGCCAGATAATTTTTAAGCCGTTCCGGGCGGTACGCCACTTTTTTACACTTCTTTGCCGTCCGTATGCCTTCTTTCAGACCTTCCAGATAATCTTTTCCAAACCCGAGTTTCCTGAAAAATGAATATTTCACGAAAATCCCCGCTGCGATCGGAATCGCATTTATGATAAGCTGTAAGCACGGCATATTTTTATAATTCAGATACACATTGTTGCGTGCCGCCAGCTTAACCTTGAATGAATTGTACTTGGAACCGCTGGTTCCGCTTCCGACGTGCCATACCAGCGCCGCCGGGCAGTATATATTGTCATAACCCGCAATCCGGGCTCTATAGCCCACATCAATATCTTCCAGATAGGCAAAATGCATCTCATCGAAATAGCCTATCTCCTCAAATACCTCTCTCCTGTAGATCGCTGCGCCCGCGCACGCCGAGAATACCCGGCTTGAACGGCGGTAATGCGTAAGATCCCGTCCCACGCCGCGCTGGTACGCCCAGCCAAGCAGGGAATACATATCGCCTGCATCATCCAGCCTGTCTGGATGGTACATCTGGATCATCCGGCTGCTGACGGAAAAGATGCGCTCCGACTGACCGATCGCACGCACCATCTCCGCCACGAAATACTCGTCCACCCGGACGTCATTATTTAAAAGCAGCACATACGGTGTGTCTGCCGCCTTGATTCCGACGTTGACTGCGCCGGAAAATCCCGTGTTTTCCGGCAGGAAAATCGTATCGATCTGATGTTCCTTCAGCCACTCCACGCTTCCGTCCGTCGAACCGTTGTCCACCACCAGCGTCCGGAAATTCGGATACGTCTGTGCATTCAGTGAACGGATGCATTCGTCCATAAACTTTAACCCATTATAATTGGGAATAATAATTGTCGTTGTAATCTCCATCCCGGGTTATACCTCCAGATGATACGGTTCTCCGATTTTCTCTTTTTTCAGATCCCTGAGGGCGAAATTGGACTTCCGCAGCGTCAGGTTCGGATTGTAGTAAGGATCTCCATCTTTAAGGATCTCCGGCCAGCGCTCCGAGAAAATCTTGATCTCCCTGTTAAAACGCGCCACCTTCTCCGGCGTATCCTCCAGTCCTCTTGACTTCGACTCATAATGATACAGCAATGCGTACGGATTGTAAACCACTAAATGATTTGATGCCCGCACTTTCATGCAATAATCGATATCGTTAAATGCGACCGCCAGCTTCTCCGTAAAGCCGCCGACCTCATCAAAGAGCGCTTTCTTTGTCATCAGGCACGCCGCCGTCACAGCGCTGTAATCCTGTGTACTCATCGCACGGTGGAAATAGCTGTTTTCCGCCTTATGAAGCCCGATAAACGTATGCCCTGCGATGCCGCCGAAACCAACCACGACGCCCGCATGCTGGATCGTATCATCCTGATAGAGCAGTCTCGCGCCAACTGCGCCGACGTCCTCCCGCTGGCACAGTCCCAGCATCTCCTCGATGAAATTCTCCGCAATCAGCTCGGTATCATTATTTAAAAACAGCAGATATTCGCCCTTTGCGAAGGTCACGCCGAAGTTGTTGATCGCCGAATAGTTAAACTCGCGCTCCCAGGTTACCACATGGACATTGGAAAATTCCTTCTGAATCTTTTCATAGTATTCAAAGGTTTCCTTCTCCGTGCTGTTGTTCTCTACAATGATAAACTCAACATTGCGGTACGTTGCCCGCGTCTCAATCGCCCGCAGGCATAGATCCAGATCCGTATGGTGATCCTTGTTCGGAATGATGATCGATACCAGCGGTTCCCCCTGAATTTTATATACAGAGTGATAAATGCCGTAGTCCACACCTTTTTCCACGCGCTCCGCCTCGATACCGACGCGTTTATAATGATCCATGATCGCGCGCGCACCCGCATCAAATGCGTACAGCTTGCTCTCCGGGTTGCTCGCTGTCGAATCCTTGTGGCAGCGCCAGTGATACAGCACCTTCGGGATATGGCGGATCTCCTTCGCCTTCTCCGTACAACGGAAAATGAAGTCATAATCCTGCGCTCCGTCGTATTCCTGACGGAAGCCGCCCACCTGCGCTGCCAGATCGTGGCTGACTACAAACAGATGGCAGATATAGTTGACGCTGCAGAGCAGATCGATATTGAAATCCGGCTTAAAATGCGGATCAAACAAAGCGCCGCCGTCCATATCCAGCTTATCCTCATCCGAATAGAAGCAGTCGCATCCCGGATGTTCCTGTAACAGTTTCGCACACTCATAGAGAGCATTCGGTGTCAGCTTATCGTCATGGTCTGCCAGCACGATATAATCGCCGGTCGCCATATCCATTGCTGCATTCGTATTGCCGGAAATGCCCTTATTTTCGCCTAAAATTACGTATTTAAAGCGGCTGTCCTTCTTCGCATACTGCTCCAGCACCCGCTCGCAGCTTTGTCCTGCCGGACTGCCGTCCGCCACGCAGACCTCCCAGTTTGCGTATGTCTGTTCCGCGATCGAATCCAGCATTTCCCGCAGAAATCGCTCCGGTGTCTTAAATGCCGGAATCACGATCGAGAATTTAACCGGCGCGTCAAACACCTTTTTCCTCTGCTCCTCCAGCTCCTCCGCCGTCGGCTTCGTCAGTGAATACCACTCGCCGTAATCGTAGTCATTGTCAATTCCCTGCAGTTTGTGCTTGGATTTTACCAGCAGGGCTTTCAGACCATTTTCCTTCCAGAAATCCAGACAGACCCGCACAGTCTCCATGTTCATCAGATCGCGGATCTTCTGCATCCGCTTGTGCGCCACACTGCTGCGCTTGCGGATCAGTTCTTCATTATATTTAATGCGGATTTTGCGTCCCTCGCCTTTTGCGATCAGATAATAATCTTTTCCGCGCTCATACGGGAACTGGATATCAAATCCAAGCTCTTTTTCTACCGTTCGCCCAAAATAAATCTGGCTGACGTCGTCGCGGCGGGTCGCCACATACTGAAACCGGATCGGCTGATGTGCCCCATCTTCAACCTGATAGGTGATCTCCGTTTCCGGCGTCTTTCCGATCGCCCAGCCATTGAGCTGAATCGAATTTTCACGAATCCGAACTACATCGACATTACATTTCATGCTGTTTGCCCCCAACTTTTTTTACCGGTGTATCAAAATTCAGCCGCTCTTCCTCCACTACCAGCGGACGCTTCATGACTCTCGAATTGATCGATAAAATATACTCTCCCACCAGACCGATGAAAAAGATCTGAACCGACCCTAAAAAGCACATTCCAATCAGAACCGGCGCCATACCAGCCGGAAAATCATACCAGTGAAGCAGTTTCATCACCAGATATACAATCGCCACGATCATACTGATCGCCGCGCAGATACTTCCAAAGATCGTCGCCAGGCGCAGACCGACCTTCGTATAGGAGGTCACACTGAGCATCGCAGCATCGTAGAGCCGGTAAAAATTGTTGTGTGTCTTGCCTGCGCGGCGCTGCGGCTGGATATATGGGATCTCCTTGCGCTTATAACCAAGCTCCGCCACGATTCCGCGCAGAAACGGCGTCGGATCGTCAAGCTCCCGCAGAATCTCAATAAAATCGCGGTCATACAGACCCGAACCGGTAAAATGCTCAATCTGCTCGACATCGGAGAGTTTCTTTATCATCTTGTAATAGCAGCTCCTCAGCGCATACATGATCGGGTTTTCCTTGCTTCCCGTCTTGATGCCGATGACAATCTTGTAGCCATTTTCCCACTCATGGACATATTTCGGGATCATATCGACCGGATCCTGAAAATCTGCCACCATGCTGATCACGCAGTCGCCGGTACACTGTAACATTCCATAATACGGGGAATTGAACTGTCCAAAGTTTTTGGCATTAAAAATTGCCTTGATCCGTGGATTCTCGCTGCAGATCTTCCGAAGAATCGGGCGCGTCTGGTCCGTCGAATCATTGTCGATAAAGACAAGCTCATAGTCATATTCCGGCAGATCGCGCTCCAGCGTCTCCACAACCGCCTCGCTGATCGGACCTACATTCTCTTCCTCGTTGTAGCAGGGAATTAATATACTGATTTTTTTCATACTTTTCTGATTCCTATTAATTTGCTTTTTGTTTGAACTCTTCTGTTTCGTTCCACCAAATTTCGAACACAAAAAAAAGAGAAAGCCGCTTCGGCTATACTGCCTTTATTTTAAACGTCTTTCTCTCTTTTGACAACCTACAATTTTCTTAACGATTTTTGGCTGCTTCGCTATTTACTTGGCATAAACTGATAAAATATGTCCAAATATTTACCATTTTCTCCCGTCACTCTGCACAGAGGGCAGAAAAATCATTTCTGAAAAGCTAGAATTTTCTTCATTCCTTCTTCAAAATATACCTGTGGCTTCCAGCCAACCACCCGCTCCATCTTGCGGATATCCGGGATCAGATTGACGATTCCCTCTGCATTCGGCGGGCGGACGCCAAATTCCATGCTGCCCTGCCTGCCGCACAGCTCATAGACTGTCTCGACAAACCCGCGCAGCGGTCCTGTCTCATCCATCGGACCGCCCAGATTGTAGACACATCCGTGATCCGTGAGATTTCCCGCATATTCTGCCAGATCCGCCAGAGCGCGCCCCGCATCGTCAATATACATGAAGTTCCAGAGCTGCGTGCAGGCGGTCATCGTCATCTTCTCCCCTGCCCGGAAGGCCCGGACACAGGAGGAAAGAAGCGACCACGGATGATCGCCCGGTCCATACGTACTGAAAATCCGTGCATGCCCGTAATCCAGTCCCAGTTCCCGGCAGAGCACTTCCGCCTGCTGCCGGACTGCCAGTTTCGCACATCCATACGGGGAGGTCGGCTCGCAGACCGTCTCCTCGTCTGTCAGCTCGCTCTTGACGCCATACTCCGCCTGCGAACCTGTAAAGAGAAACCGCCGGCACCCGAGGTCTTTCGCCACGCGGACGGCATTCAGCGCGTCCTGCACGCTCTCCTTCTGGACTGACTCATTTTTCCGTGAATCACTCCCTGCACCGCGCCAGCCCATATGGAGAAACACATCGCATCCGCCCGGAATCCGTTCCGGCAGTTTCGAGAGATTCCCCAGATCCTCCTCCAAAATCGTGAGTCCCTGCGGAAATTTTCCATTTTCCCGCAGCAGATCCGCTTTCGTCGAATGCTCCCGCAGTACGGCGTATACCTGATGTCCGCGATGTAACAGCTCGCGCACCGCCCCCAGACCTACAAAGCTGGTGGCACCTGTGACAACTATCTTCATTCTATCGTTTCCTTTACTATTTTTTAATACGCGGAATCAGCATGATACGGTCCATCTCCTCGTCCGGCAGGAATGGGGACAGATCCTCCAGCGGCGGCGATACAAGCGTTCCGTCCGGCAGTCTCTTCGCCGCGGACTTTGGCTCAAAGTTCTGATCCAGCGTTACAAACACCTCGCAGATCACCGGGCCGTCCATCGCCAGTGTTTCTTCTACCTTCTCGCCCAGCTCCTTGTTTCCATGAATCGATACATATGGGAATCCATACGCCCACGCCAGCTTTTCCATACTCGGGAATCCAAGATCGCCGCTGTCCACGCCGATACCGATGAGCGGCTCGCCGAAGAAATTCTTCTGGGTCTGGCGGATGGAATGGTAACCGCCGTTATTGATAATGAAGATCTTGATCGGCATCCGGTGGCTGACAACTGTCTCAAGCTCCTGTAAATTCATCTGAATACTGCCGTCTCCGGTGATCAGGATAATATCCTGGCTGTGATCTGCCACGCACGCGCCGATCGATGCCGGAAGTCCGTAGCCCATCGAAGCGATGCCGGAGTTCGAGATAAATCTCTGTCCCTTTTTCACAATATTTGCGTGTCCACACACAACATTTGCAGATCCATTCCCCACAACCACGATCTGGTTCTCATTTAAACGGCGGCTCATCTCATACGCAAATGCATATACGTTTGCCTCTGTCTCCGTGCCGCCGTTCATGTGCTTCGGCAGAACCACCGGATAATCATGCTTCCAGCCCTGGCAGATACGCAGCCACTCTGCCTGCGCGTCCTTGTACTCCTGCGTCATCGAAGCCGCGCCGTCCGCTTTTCCTTCCTCCGAAAGAACCTCGTCCATCACGGTCAGAAGATCCTTCACATCCGCGTGAACCGGCATGTCCACATGCAGAGTAGGCTTTTTCAGCTCTTCTGCATCGATATCATTCACAATCACATACGCCTCGCGCGCCCAGGTAGTAAAACGGTAACCGACCTGGCGAAAACTCAGACGGCTTCCGAGCGACAGCACCAGATCGCTATTCTGGATCGCGAAGTTGCCCGGGCGATCGCCGACGTTACCGCCTTTTCCGATGTACAGCGGGTGTTCGTCATAAATACAGTCGATGCTGTCCGCGCCGGTCACAACCGGGATTCCCAGCTTTTCAACCACGCGCATGAAAACATCGTGCGCCGCGCCGATACGGATACCATTTCCGGCATTGATCACCGGACGTTTGGAGGTGCGGACTTTCTCGATGATCGCACGCGCCGTCTCCTTCGTCACACGTGCCGGAAGTTTTGCACGAAATTCACCTTTTCCGGCGGTATCCTCCGGAATCTCGGACGCGCTCTCTGCCGCCCAGCCGGTTCCGCCCGCCTCATAATCCTCCGGATCAAAGCCGATCAGATCGTCTGTCTCGATCATTGCCGCCTGCACATTCAGCGGAATATCCAGCCAGGTAGGACCCGGACGACCGTTGTAAGCCAGATACAGGGCTTTTTCCACACAGAAGCGGATACGCATCGGATCGATCACCATCTCACAGTATTTTGTCATATTGGCAACCGATTTGGTGATATCATACTCCTGATCGCCCATCGCGCGCAGGTGAAGTCCCGTGCTGCGCGCTGTCGTGTCATAACGCACCTGTCCGGAAATGACAAACATCGGGATTGAATCCAGAAATCCGCCCGCAACGCCGTTCATCGCATTGATGCCGCCAGGTCCCGTCGTCACGCACACTGCCGCAATCTTGTTGTGGATGCGGGCATACGCCTCCGCTGCCATCGCACATGCCTGCTCATGATGATTGTAGAGGCAGTGAAGTCCTTCCTGATGCCCCAGCGCGTCATCCAGATGCATCGCGCCGCCGCCCGTGATCATAAACACATCCGTGATGCCGGATGCGAGAAGCTTTTCTGCTATATAATTAGAAAGTTTCTGTTTCATTTTGATTTCCTCCTGAAAATACCTTGTCAAGTGGTCATATTATACCACACATATTTCTTTTTTCATAGCCGACACGGCATTTTCCCAACTCCTTACATTTTTCTTATGCTATCTTGTATTTCTCCTATTTCTTTTCTATAATAAAGGTCAGCATCCGGTTCACATCGGTATGCCTGAATCGTTACGGTTCAGTTTACTTTATGTAACTGCTTTATCATACAGAGGAACGTCTTATGAATCGATTAGCACAGGAAAAAAAGGTCTGCGCGCTGATTCCGGCGCGGCTTAATTCGGTTCGCTTTCCGGGAAAGGCATTGAAACAGATTGATGGGATTCCAATGGTTGTGCGGGTTCTCGCGGCGGCGCGGAACAGCGGTGTATTTGATGCCGTTTACGCTGCGACCGACAGCCCTGAGATTGCTGCTGTTTGCCAGACATATGGATTTGAGGCGGTTTTTACCTCCCATTCCCATCAGAATCCGACCTCCCGCATTCAGGAGGCGGTGACGATTCTGGAAGATTCCAAGTCTGCTTCTTCGCGGAAATTTGATTTTTATGCGATGATCGGCGGGGATGAACCGCTTCTGACACCGGAGATTCTGCAAAATTTTATGGAGCAGGCGCTTACTGTTATTACCTCAAAAGAAAATGTACAGCGTCCATTTCTCATCAATGCCATGGCAGATATCCCGAACGATGCCGAGACAGCCGATCCATCCAACATAAAAGTAGTCTGCCGCCCGGACGGCACAGGGCTTTACATTTCCCGTGCGCCAATTCCATTCCGCAAGGGGACGCTTGACGAACCTTCCCGGAAATTTGTGAGTATCGGGCTTTATACGCGGGAATCGCTCGATTTCTTCTGCCAGAGCAGACCGGGCATTCTGGAACAGATCGAGGGCGTGGATTTGCTGCGTTTCCTCGAATATGGGAAAACGATCCTATTTCTTCCCATCTGCGGATATACGCTTTCCGTAGACACCCCCGCCGACCTTGAAACAGTACAGGCGATTTTACACAGGAGGACTAGCACCCTATGAATAAGAAAACATACCGCGGCGTGATCTTCGACCTCGACGGCACGCTGCTCGATACATCCGAAGGCGTCTTTGCGAGCGTGCGTCACACGGTAGAAGCACTTGGAAAACCTGCCCTCGACGAGGCGACACTCCGCACCTTTATCGGACCGCCCGTCAAGCTGTCGCTCATCCGCCTCTATGGACTGGACGAGGACGCCGCGAACCACGCAACCGAGATTTTCCGCACCCAGTACAAGGATCACGACCTGCTGAAAGCCGAGCCATACGCCGGTATCAAAGACCTGATCCGCGCACTCCGCGCACAGGGCTGCAAGATCGGGGTTGCCACCCTGAAACGTGAAGATTATGCGCTGACTCTGCTGGAACATTACCATTTCACAGAACTCTGTGACTCCATCTGCGGCAGCGATTTTGCCAGCAAAATGACGAAGGCTGACGTTCTGCACAAGTGCTTAAAAGCTTTGGAGTTGTCTCCATCCGAGGCAGTTCTTATCGGTGATACCTCTTCCGACGGAAAAGGTGCCAAAGAGGCAGCTGTCGATTTTATGGCAGTCACCTACGGCTTCGGACCAGATACCGCGGAGGCATGGCAGGAATATGCGCCAGTTTATACGGCAAAGGATACGCATGATATCGGGGCGTTTCTGGGAGTCAATTTTTAAAATTACAAACATAACAAGAGGACAAACATCATGAAACAAGTCAAATTACTCGACTGCACTCTCCGCGACGGCGGCTACGTCAACGACTGGGAGTTCGGTCACGACAATATTGTTACTATTTTTGAACGTCTGATCAGCGCGGGCGTGGACATTCTGGAAGTTGGTTTCCTGGATGACCGCCGCTCCTTCGACCGCAACCGCACGATCATGCCGACAACCCAGTGTGCCGATCAGATTTTCGGCAAGCTGGACAAGGGAAATACAATGATCGTCGCCATGATCGACTACGGAACCTGCGATATTTCTAATTTAAGCCCGTGTTCTGATTCCTACATCGACGGCATCCGCGTCATTTTCAAAAAACATGTGATGCATGAGGCGATCCAGTTCTGCCACGAAGTCAAAAAACTGGGCTACAAAGTGTTTGCACAGGCGGTTTCGATCACCAGCTACTCCGACCGTGAGCTTCTGGATCTGGTTGACCTTGTCAACGATCTGGAACCGTATGCGATGTCCCTTGTAGACACCTACGGTCTGCTGCATCAGGATAACCTGCTGCACTATTTCCAGCTCTTAAACTACAACTTAAAACCATCGATCGCGATCGGCTACCACTCCCACAATAACTTCCAGCTCGCATACTCGAACAGCATGGAAGTCTTACGCGAACCGGCAGACCGCACCGTTTTAGTTGATGCCACCCTGTACGGCATGGGAAAAAGCGCCGGAAATCTTCCGATCGAACTCATTTCCATGTACATGAACACCGTATTCGGACGCAATTTCAATGTCAGCCAGATGCTCGAGGCGATCGACATCAGCATCATGCCGTTCTTCCGCAAGAGCCCATGGGGATATAACCTGTTCTTCTATATTTCCGCCTCCAACAACTGCCATCCGAACTACGTCCGCTTCCTGATGGATAAGCACACCCTGTCGCTTAAATCCATCAATACGATTCTGGATGCGATTGAGCCGGAGAAAAAACTGCTCTACGACAAAGATTACATTGAAACACTGTACCGCAGGTATCAGAGCACAGAATGCAATGACGAAGCCGATATTCAGGCATTGAGTGCTTCCTGGAGCGAGCGCCCGCTTCTGCTGCTCGGTCCGGGAAAGAATCTGGAACTGGAAAAGGAGGCAATTCTTTCCTATATTAAGGCGCACAATCCGATCACAATCTCCGTCAATTTTATCCCGGAGGGAATTCCTATCGATTATGCGTTCTTAAGCAATTCCAGGCGGTATGTCCAGCTCAACAACCGCCTGCTCGAGCACGCCGACGCCCAGGGACGCCCGGTGCGCGTCATCGCGACCTCGAACGTGACGAATGTCAAAGATACACATTTTGATTATACCTTAAACTATAATTCCCTGATTGACCAGAATGCAGAGATCATCGATAATTCCTTTGTCATGCTGCTGAACGTCCTGACCAAAACAAGCGTCCACCACGCCGCCTGCGCGGGATTCGACGGATATACGGTCGATGGAGACAACTACTATAATTCCGCGATGGACTACCGGATCGCGCGGGAAAAATCACAGAGTATTAACCAGTATGTGATAGATACGCTGGAGAGGCTGGCAGGAACGCTGACGCTGGAGTTCCTGACGGATTCGAAATACGTAAAATAAAAAATTATATTTTCATATAGAAAAAGGGGTGTTCCAGCTGGTTCACCCCTTTTTCCACATCTCTCCACCCTTTCCAGCAACGCACACTATCTTTTTACGCATAATCCCCGTATAATAAGCCCCGTAATGCAGCGATGGATTTTCGCATTTTCAAAAAGGAGAGATTATACCATGCGTAAGCAAACTAAAACTTTAGCTGTTTTATCCGCTGCGGCTTTGTTCGCGGCTGCTGCACCTATAATGACAAATACGGGAACTTACAGAGTTCTGGCGGCTCAGAGCGGCTGGACAGAGGAAGATGGTCGTCTTTATTACTACGATGAGGACGGCTATAAAGAGACAAACACATGGAAAAAGCGGAATGGCGACTGGTTTTATCTCGATGAGGAAGGCGAGATTACTACCAATCAGAGAGTCGATGACTATTTCGTCAACGATGAGGGGCACATGGCAAAGAACCAATGGGTTTCGGCTGAAAATGAGATCAGCTACGACAGCCCGGATTCTCCGGACGGCGGCTCCTGGCTCTATTTTGGCAAGGACGGCAAGATTGTAACTGCCAAATGGATGAGCATCAACGGAAAAACCTACTATTTCGACGAGGACGGACTGATGCAGACCGGGCTTCTGGAGCTGGACGGACAGACCTACTACCTCGGCGAGGAAGATGACGGCGCCAGAAAAACCGGATGGATTCTGCTGGAAACCATCACGAAAGACACCGACGATGAAGATATCTGGTGCTATTTTGACACCGAAGGACGCATGATCGTAAGCCAGATGGACCGCAAAATCGACAATGGCTACTACACATTCATCGACGGCCAGATGCAGACAGGCTGGATCAATGTCGCGGAAGCTGGCTTTGTAAGCTCCAGCACACCTTCAAACGAAGCAGCAACAGCGGACAACTCTGCCACAGACACTGTCAGCTTAAACGATTTCCGCTACTACGATCCGGAAAATGGCGGACGCCGGGCAAGCGGCTGGTACACCATTGAAGGGGCACCGGGCATCAGCGAAGAAGAAGAGCCATTTTCCTTCTTCTTTAAAAACGGAACTGCTTACTTTGCCGAGAAGGATCTTGCTATTTTCACCATCAATTCCGAGCGCTACTGCTTCAACGAGCGCGGTGAAATGCAGACCGGGCTTCAGAGCCTGAAACAGGCGGATGGCAGCTTTGCCTCCTACTACTTCGGCGACGACGGCGTGATGCGTACCGGCAAGCAGACTATTTACAATGATGATTTAGAAGAAAACCAGATCTGGTATTTCCAGACCAAAGGTTCCCTCAAAGGACAGGGCTACCATGGAGAGCGCGATAACCAGGTTTATGTAAACGGTCTTT
The DNA here is from genome assembly GCF_003477925.1 of Clostridium sp. AF32-7AC. Lineage (NCBI taxonomy): Bacteria > Bacillati > Bacillota > Clostridia > Eubacteriales > Clostridiaceae > Clostridium > Clostridium sp. AF32-7AC. The sequence continues at coordinate 4,274 of NZ_QUEG01000012.1, read as the reverse complement.
TAAAGAAGGCGGATCCGGAACTCCGCTATGAGCCGGTTTCCATCGGTGAAAAACGCTACCTGGTAAACACCAGCGGCACCATCCAGAAAGCAACCTCTTCCTCCTCTTCCGCTTCCCGTCCGGAACTCGGAAAAGGGTTCAAGGATATCAAAGACAGCAATGATACTGCCTGGACAGTTGACACATCTGGAATCATCCAGTAAAATATAATATTGCATCCGTTCAAATACCGCAGGACACTTTTGTGACACCGCGGTATTTTTTCTGAAAGATGTCTTTTTTTATCGTTTTAAAAATTTTTTTGGAAATTTTTAAATTTTTTTCTAAAAACCAGTTATAATGTTCCCGATTAAAACGTATTATAATAAAGGGGATGTTTTCATTTTTCTCCCAATGACTCAACTCTTACTTCTACGGAGGCAACTCTATGCGTGGTTTAAATGTTTATTGCTGTCCAAACTGTGGACATTATGGATTCTTTCAGCTCGTTGCCAATGCGGTGTGTCCGCATTGCTCAATCGCCATGACTCCTCTTCCCATTCCGTATCAGGATTTCATGGACTTAGACTATCCACAACGGCAGATCCTGATTTCCAGACACATGATTAATGCGGCAAGCCCTTTGGATTCTAAAGCCAAACAGGCGAACAAGGCTAAGGCACCAGGGCAGACAAAGCCATCCGGCCGGAGCAAATCACCGGATGATGCAAAATCGTCGGATCAAAATGCAGCACCTGATAACACCAAATTGATGACAGATCATTCTGCAGCACCGGGTAAAACAAAATCATCTTCCACTTCCTCGAATCTCCATCCGGATATCTCAAAAGATTCCGACAAGGAAACTCTCTATCAGGAAGTATTGGCGCTAAGAGAGAAAAACGAGCAGCTGGAGCAGACGATCTCCTGGATGCATGATTTAATCTGGAAATTGACGCGCCAACTGCATATTACATAGAGTACATAAAAAATGCCGCATGATTCATTCTGGTTTAATAACATACCTTCTGAATCATGCGGCTTTGATATTCGATTTAGTATTTAATTTTTGATTTGATTGTTCACTTGCTCCATCTGGTATAAATGAGCCTCTTCTCTCCCATCTTATCCAGTTTCTCCGCTTATCCCGCCTTCTCCGTCTTACAGAGTATGTAGTGGTCAATCATCCGGTTTAAGCTTTGATTCATCTGATCCAGAGTTTTAAATAACTCCTTAAGCTCACGCTTTAATTCTTCATTTTCCTGTTCCAAAACGACCAATTTTTTAGCTTCATCCATAAACTCTCCTCCTTTTGACTGCCTGTTCTTCCATTCAGATGACCACACTGCATAACGCAGCTCTGCCAGGCGATCCTATCGTTTTTTCGTTTCATATTATTTATAAACCGATTTTAAGAAAAATAAAAGAGTCTATCGATCGCAAATTTCGACACGGAGCATCGCTCAGCTACTGTTCACACATTACTTTAAATTCTCAATCGACAAAGTTCGTCATTTCGGCTTTTCCGACGAATCTGCCCGGATTTGCCGTCTATTTGAGCTATTCTGCCTGTTCTGCTTTCTCTCTTGTGAGTGCAAGCCCAATCGCCAGCATCGCCCACATAATCGGCGTCGCGATCGGGAGGTTGATATTAACAACTGCCTGTGCTCCATAGCAGAGCACCGCCAGAACAGGCGCCAGAATCCAGGCGCACTCTTTCCATTTTCTGCACATTCTCACGCAGGCGCCGCCCAGAAACGCAAGATAGGATGCAAGCGCAAACGGTCCCATTGTGACGAGGTACTGGAAATATTCGTTGTGGGCGCTCTCATAGAAAACCCCATACCGATCCAGTGCATCCTGTCTGAAATCCCAAGTCAGAATTCCATATGTGTCTGGTCCAAAACCAAACAACTGATGCAGGAACGGCAGTTCGCGATAGGATTGCCATCCAATTCTCCAGCAATATCCCCGGTTCGTCCCCCAGTCATCATCAAAAACAAGATACTGGGACAACGTACTGTACCGTTCCGCATGTCCTCCCAAATTTGCATCATAGAGGACAAATGCCACTGCCAGGCATCCAAGAATCAAAACGGCACACCAGCCACGCCAAATCCATCGTCCCGGTTTGCTCTCTGGATTCGTCTGTTCCATCTTCCGTTTCCAAACCCAGAGAACCCCCGCCAGAATCCAGAATAAAACGACAACTCCCTCCAGATAACGATAGCGCACCAACACGCCAAACACACCGCCCAGACCGATGACCTGATCGGCATATACTTTATTGACCGTATCTACTGCCTTAATCACGGTCACAAACATAGCCACCAGAATACCATAATCTGCGATGCCCCGCCATGTCGTAAATAAAAACAGCGGCATCACTGCAAACAGCATTCCAAGTGATAAATATGCATTATCACTCTGTCCGGTAATCAATGCAAAAAAAGCCAGCGCCGAAACCAGATAATACCAGATACGGCGTCCCACTTTTCTCTCACTTACAAAACAGCCGCAGGCAACCGCCATCGTAAGCGCCACAAACGCCGTATACGTGTTGATATTTCCCAATGTAGATACAAACAAGTTTCCCTGTTCATTGCTCACGCCCTTTTTCCATCCCAATAAATCCATCTGGAAATAATCTGTGATTCCAAACAGGCAGACCAGAACGGACGATGCCAAAAACACATCCAGGTACCATTTTCTCATCCGACCATACTTGCTGCTCACAATCGTTCCCAGCACATACAGCGTAATCAAAAAAAATCCGCTGAATCGTCCTTCATTGCCCCAGAACGACTCATACACATAATCCGACAGCACCGTCGACATCAGTGCCAGCCCCCAGAAAACTGCCAGCGCTTTATAGACAAATGGCTGCTTTTTTAATTCAGACGGTCGAAACGCGCCAAAAAAGCGCCGCACATGCGCCCCGCCAAACCGCTTTAAGTCCATGCACGCAAATACTATCGCTGCGATCAGGCATGACACCAGCATCGCAACCGTGCTGAGCCAGTAAAACTGATATTTCGATACCAGAATATCATAATAATAATTATGGAAATATAGCGGAAATGCCCCAAACACCACACACAGATACACCGACACAATCCATGAAAAAACCTTTCGGACTTTTCCTTCCCATGCCTGCTCTGCCAAAATGGATGCAGCCGGAGCTCCCTGCTCTCTTGCAATCTCTGTCTGTTCCATCACATTCTTCTCCTTTTCTTATTCGTAAAACCAGAGAAACGGCTTGTATCAGTATAGCATTTCGTTTTGTGGATAGCAAGGAAGGAAATCTTAAATTTCCCCTATTATCTCGTTACTGTTCACGCATACGTGCCCAGTAACGGAATTTGCCGTGGCTTCGCATTTAAATACGGCAAATTCCTGCTGCCACCACGTTTTCTTACGGCACTTTCGGTTCCAAAAGTGCCTACCTGTGAACAGTAACATTATCTCTCCCTTTTTTTGCAACTTGCGATACTTTTCCATATCCGAAGTATAATGACCTGGTAATGCAGTTAGGATTTCGAGAAAAATATTTCAAAAAGTAAAAAGGAGAGTGCATTAATTATGAGAAAGCAGACTAAATTAGTTGCAGTACTTTCTGCAGCAGCTTTACTCGCTATGGGTGCTTCCATGACTTCTTTCGCAGCTGGTTGGCAGAAAGATGACGCTGGTGTTTGGCACTACTATGATAGCGATGATGAGATGGTAACAGGCGAGTGGAAAAAAGATGGCGGTAAATGGTTCCACCTCGATGATGAGGGAGATATGGAGACCAACACATGGGTAGACGATGACTACTATGTAGGCGAAGATGGCGCTATGCTGACAAACGCTTGGAAGTATACTATGTCTGATGATGATCAGGATGATCCGGATTCCGATGGTAAGCATTGGTACTATTTCAACAACAAGGGTAAAAAAGTTGCTGATCAGGATAAGAAGATCAATGGTAAGACATACCTTTTCAACGAAGATGGTGAGATGCTGTATGGTTGGCAGGATTGGCAAGGAGCTATTTACTACTTCGGTGAAGAGATGGATGGCGCAAGAACAGAGAATAAGTGGCTGTGGCTTGAGAAATCCGGTATGTTAGATACTGATGAGGATGTACAGAAAACAGTTCCTGGTTGCAGTGAAAATGACATCTGTGATGACGAAGGTTGGTACTGGTTCAATGCTTCCGGTAAGATGTACAAAGACGCCGCTAAGAAGAAAATCAACGGAAATCCTGCAAGTTTCTGCAGTTCCTTCGGATTGTTGAAGCGGCTGATATCACC
>NZ_QUEG01000011.1:0-73163 GCF_003477925.1 Clostridium sp. AF32-7AC | reverse complement strand
GTGGCTCAGCTGGTTAGAGCGCCGCCCTGTCACGGCGGAGGTCGTGGGTTCGAACCCCATCCGGGTCGTTTAGATACGACTATTTCAATTCTTTGAAAAATGAATATGGACTGGTGCAGTATCGTAGATGGGGTCTTAGCTCAGCTGGGAGAGCATCTGCCTTACAAGCAGAGGGTCACAGGTTCGAGCCCTGTAGGCCCCATTGTTACCAATGTTTTATGCCGATGTGGCTCAATTGGCAGAGCAGCTGATTTGTAATCAGCAGGTTATCGGTTCGAGTCCGATCATCGGCTTTTTAAAATGGATGGGTTCCCGAGTGGCCAAAGGGGGCAGACTGTAAATCTGTTGCGTCTCGCTTCGGTGGTTCGAATCCACCTCCATCCATTATTATTTTTACAATAATGGTTGTATTTTTCCAGAAATTGTATATAATAATAGAGTAAGAATTAGCGCGGGGTGGAGCAGTCTGGAAGCTCGTCGGGCTCATAACCCGAAGGTCGCAGGTTCAAATCCTGCCCCCGCAATTTTTTTATGCAATGAGAAGTGCACAGATAAAAATATAGAAGTTAAAAACATGCTTGCATGTTTTTTAACAGATATATTTTTAGATGTATACGGCGAATGCCGTAAGCGAAAGACCGCAGGTCTTGAGCTGAGCACTTCGGACTAAAAAAAAGCGACAAGCAAACTTTTAATCCGCATAAAACCAAATAACCATTACGCCCAGATAGCTCAGTTGGTAGAGCAGAGGACTGAAAATCCTCGTGTCACTGGTTCGATTCCGGTTCTGGGCATATGGGGTATTAGCTCAGTCGGTAGAGCACTTGACTTTTAATCAAGTTGTCCGGGGTTCGAATCCCCGATGCCTCATGAAGATGAGAAGCCGTCACACTGGAGACAGTGTGGCGGTTTTTTGTGTAATAGCGAATTCCAAGGAATTTCCTATTACACAAAAAGGCACTAACGTGCCAATGATGCGCACTCACGCGAAGAAGAAATAGGAAATTTCGTTTAACATTCATGTTAAGTAAAAAAGCCATTCAGACAGGAGTCTTTCTTGAATATATAATTTCTTGTTTTCGGATATGGCAGCTGTTATAATTGATTGAAAACAGAAGCAAATAGAAAACCAAAATGGAAGTAAGAATAGAAATAGGCAAATGCAGAAATTTTAAAATGGAGAAGAAAAATGGAGCCAAACAAGATGAAACAGAAACGCCGGAAATATTTATATGCAGCGGCGGCGCTTGGCATGACGTTCCTTTTGAACTTGAGCGGATGCAGCCGCCGGTTCACGAACTATCCGGAGACAGCCGGAACGGTAGCAATCGTGGACAGTACAGAGCGGGAGGCTGTCCGAGATGAAAATGGAGAAAATCCAGATCAGCCGATTGATTTAGATAACCTGGGGGAACAGCAGTCGGCGGCAGAAATGGAAGCGTTAGCTGCGGCGGAGGCGGCGGAGCCGGGCGTGGAGGAGCCGTATCTGGACGGGGGAGAGCTTCGGCTTTTAGCGTGTGCGGATATCTGGCAGAACCTCTCCTGCGTTATGAAGACGAAGGAAGGCGCGGTGATCGTGGTAGACGGCGGTCGTGATGTCGATGCACCGCATTTGATTGAGGTTATTCAGGAGTTGGGCGGTCATGTGGATGCATGGCTTTTAACTCATCCGCACAGCGATCATGTGGGGGCGATCACGGAGATTTTAAACATGGATCCGATGCCGATCTCGATCGGTAAGGTGTATTATTCATTTCTGAATAAAGAATTTTTAGGTCAGGAGCAGGTTTCAAGACGGGATTCAGATTTGGAGTGTTATGATCGGATCACGGAAGCGATTGCGAAACTGCCGGAAGCAGAAAAATGCGGGACGCTTACGAAAGGGCAGAAGATTTCAGTGGCGGGCGCGGAGATCACAGTGATGAACGAGCCATTTGCCTGCACGGAAAATAGTTTTAATAACAGCTCGGTCGCGTACCGCGTGGAGATGGGCGGAAAACGGATCCTGTTTTTGGGTGATATGGGCTGGCAGGCAGGGGAAGATTTTCTTGCCAATCATACGCAGGAGGAACTGAAATCGGATGTGCTACAGATGGCGCACCATGGGCAGAGAGGCGTAGAAGAGGAGCTCTATCAGGAGATTTCACCGGAGGTCTGCTTATGGCCGACGCCGGACTGGCTCTGGGATAATGTGCAGGATGGCGTCGCGGGCGCTGGTTCGTATAAGACGCCGATTGTCCGTGGATGGATGGTAACATTAGGTGTGAAGAAAAATCTTTGTGTCAAGGATGGCGATCAGATACTGCGGTAGTTTTTTATAAAAGATTAAAATAAAATTTTAAAAAGTTGTTTTCAGGGAAATGAAATGCTTTTGGGATGCGGTGCAGCGGATAGAAATAAGACATGAACGAAAAAAGAGAGAAACAGAAGGAAGAAGAAAAAGTGAATAAAGACAGGAAAATGCGGTCGGAAACAATCATCCTACGTCCGGAAGTGCCGCTTTTAGAACGTTTATCCACCTATGCGGCGTCGGATGCCTACCCGTTCCACATGCCGGGCCACAAACGCCAGGTGAAAATGGGGATAACTTCCGTCCCGAATCCATTTTCGGTGGATATCACGGAGATTGATGGATTTGACAACCTGCATCATGCGGAAGATATTTTGAAAGAGTCGATGAATTCGGCGGCTGCGGTGTACGGAGCAGACCGGAGCTGGTATCTGGTGAATGGCAGTACGTGCGGGATTCTGGCGGCGATCGCGGCGGCGGTGAAGCCGGGGGAAAAAATCCTCATGGCTCGAAATTCCCACAAATCAGCGTATCACGCGGTGGTTTTAAACCAGCTGGAACCGGTATATTTATATCCGGAGGAGGTGCCGGAGTTTCAGATTCCGGGAGAGATCGAGCCAGAGCAGGTGGAACGAGCACTTTTGGAGCATCCGGAGATCCGGGCGGTGTTTGTGACTTCCCCGACCTATGAGGGGATCGTGTCGGATATCCAGGGGATTGCAGCGACGGCGCACCGGCATGGAGCGGCGCTGATTGTGGATGAGGCGCACGGCGCGCATCTGCCGTTTGGGGATGGGAACTATTTCCCGGATGGGGCGTTACAGGAGGGGGCGGACCTGGTGATCCAGAGTCTTCACAAGACGCTTCCATCCCTGACACAGACGGCGATTCTGCATCTGAAAAGCCAGATTCTGGATGCGAAGAAGGTAGAACAGTATTTATCGGTTTACCAGAGTTCCAGTCCGTCGTATATTCTGATTGCGTCGATGGAGAACTGCGTCCGGTATATGGCAGAAAAAGGAGCCGGGGAGATGGCGCGGTATGGCGCACGATTGCGGGAACTCCGGGAAAAATTGGCGAAGCTAAAACATTTTCGGCTTCTGAAAGAGGAAATCTGTGGTGCGGCAGGTGTGTATGGATATGATCCGTCAAAACTGGTGCTATTTCCAGATTTTATGACGGGAACCAGACTGGCAGAGGTTTTGCGGACAGAGTACCATCTGGAGGCGGAGATGTCGAGCGGGCGGTATGTGCTTCTGATGACTTCGTTTATGGATACGGAGGAAGGATTTTCGCGTCTGGAGCGGGCACTTTTGGAGCTGGATGCGCGGGTGGAAAAGCTGGAGGCGGGAAGTGTTGGGCTGAAAGATGCGAAACAAGGCAGGCAGGAACCATTTTCGGGAGCACAATCGAATCAGAAACCGAACCAAGCAAATGATTCAGAAAACTATCCGCAGCAGATGTGTCTCCCTTGGCAGGCATGGCATGGGGATGGCATGCTGGTGCCGCTTGAGGAGGCGGAAGGAAGGGCGGCGCGGACCTGCGTTACCATTTATCCGCCGGGGGTGCCGATGCTGATGCCGGGAGAGCGGATTGGAACAAGGGAGATCGCGCGGATCCGTGAGGATTGGAAGCTGGGACTTACGGTGGAAGGAATTTGTGAAAAATCAGACAAATTGGATTTGTGGATAGAGGTTGTTATTTAGGAAATATCAGGTATTGATTCACCAGGTTCGCACATTTACTGTGCGAACCGTACGAAAACCTTGGCTTACAAGGCAAAAATCCTTTGTTGAAGACAAATTCGCACATTTGACATAAGAAACAGAGAAAAATCGGATTTATATATACGATGGAATGCGTGTGAAAATACTGGCTGGAAAGGCATAATAGGAAGATGGGACATATATTTTACGTGATGGGAAAGAGCGCGTCCGGGAAGGACACGATCTATAAGATATTGAGAGAGCGGCTGCCGCAGATCCGGACGGTGGTGCCGTATACGACCAGACCGATCCGGGCAGGCGAGCGGGACGGTGTGGAGTATTATTTTGTGACCGGAAAAAGGCTTGCGGATTTGGAGAAACAGGGAAAGATCATTGAAAAGAGAACCTACCAGACTGTTTATGGACCGTGGAGTTATGCAACGGTGGACGATGGGCAGATCGATCTGGGATCGCATGATTATTTCATGATCGGGACGCTGGAATCGTATGAGGGGACGCGGAATTATTTCGGTGCGGATGTGCTGGTGCCGCTTTACATTGAGGTGGAGGACGGTGAACGCCTTCAGCGTGCGCTTGACCGGGAACGGCAGCAGACAGAGCCAAAGTATGCGGAGCTGTGCCGCCGTTTCCTGGCGGATGAGGCAGATTTCAGTGCCGAAAATATGGAAAAATGTGGGATCCGGGCGGAAAACCGGTTTGAAAACCGCGAGCTGGAAGCGTGTGTGGATACGTTGGTAAGGGAAATTCGGGCTCAGGGATTGGCACTTTTGGAACCGAAAGTGCCGTAAGAAAACGTGGTGGCAGCAGGAATTTGCCGTATTTAAATGCGAAGCCACGGCAAATTCCGTTACTGGGCACGTATGCGTGAACAGTAACAAATTCGGAATTTCATCGTACTAGGCAGAGGGTAAATCTTGTGTTATACTAAGATGATAGAGATTTACAAATAATAAAAGAAGGGCATGATAGAAGGGATCCCAACCGATCCATACGATTGAAACGATTTTAGAATTAAAATCCAGAGTCCAGCCCTGAAAGGAGCATCAAGATGGCAGGTTTTCACGATATTATTGGACATGAGAAGATAAAAGAGCACCTTCAGAAGGCGATCGGGTATCAGAGAGTTTCACATGCCTACATATTGTCGGGCGAGGAAGGAATGGGACGCAAGACGATCGCGAAGGCATTTGCCATGACGCTTTTGTGCGAGAAACATGGGACGGAGCCGTGCATGGAATGCCATTCCTGTAAGCAGTTTTTGTCGGGCAATCATCCGGATGTGATCTGGGTGACACATGAGAAACCGGCGAGCATTGGTGTCGATGATGTCCGGATTCAGATCAATGATACGGTTTCGATCCGCCCGTACAGCAGTCCATATAAGATATATCTGGTCGATGAGGCGGAGAAAATGACGGTGCAGGCGCAGAACGCTCTTTTAAAGACGATTGAGGAGCCGCCGGCCTATGCGGTGCTGGTGCTTATCACGACGAACCCGGAGGTATTTCTGCCGACGATCCTGTCCCGCTGTATCCAGTTGAAACTTCGTCCGCTCAAGGATTCAGTGGTAAGCGATTACCTGACGGAGAAAATGGGCGTTTCGGATGGTCAGGCGGATATTTATGCGGCGTTTGCGAGAGGAAATTTAGGAAAAGCGATTCATCTCGCCTCTTCGGAGGAGTTTGCACTTTTGTACCGAGAGGTGCTGACGCTGCTTAAAAATATCAAGGACATGGATATTCCGATGCTTCTGGATTATATCCGCAAGCTGCAGGAGGACAATCTGGATCTGTATGAGTGCCTGGATTTCATGCAGCTCTGGTACAGGGATATTTTGATGTTTAAGGTTACAAAGGACATGAATTCGCTGATCTTTAAGGAGGAGTATTCAGCGGTCAGCAGTTGCTGCCAGAAGAGTTCCTATGAGGGGCTGGAAGAGATATTGAGTGCGATTGAAAAGGCAAAAGTCCGGCTGAATGCTAACGTCAACACCGATTTGGCGCTGGAGCTGATGCTTTTGACGATGAAGGAGAATTAAATTTATGATAAAGGTAATCGGAGTCCGGTTCCGCAAGGCCGGAAAGGTATATTACTTCGATCCGGCGCAGATGGAAATCAAGATGGGCGACCATGTGATCGTGGAGACCGCCCGCGGAATCGAGTTCGGAGAGGTGGTTCTTGGCGTCCGCGAGGTGGATGAGAAGAAGGTGATCCAGCCGCTGAAATCGGTCATTCGTATGGCGACGAAGAATGACGAGGAGCTGGAACGGAAGAATAAAGAAAAAGAGCATGAGGCATTCCAGATCTGTCAGGAAAAGATCCGCAAGCATGAATTGCAGATGAAGCTGATCGATGCAGAATACACCTTTGATAACAATAAGCTGCTGTTTTATTTTACGGCGGATGGAAGAATCGATTTCCGTGAGCTTGTCAAGGATCTGGCGGCGGTCTTTAAGACGCGGATCGAGCTGCGCCAGATTGGCGTCCGGGATGAGACGAAGATTTTGGGTGGCGTCGGTATCTGTGGTCGTCCGCTCTGTTGTCATTCATATTTATCGGAGTTTATTCCGGTTTCAATTAAGATGGCAAAAGAGCAGAACCTGTCCTTAAATCCGACGAAGATTTCGGGTGTGTGCGGTCGTCTGATGTGCTGCCTGAAATACGAGGAAGAGACGTATGAGGATCTGAACAGCCATCTGCCGAGTGTCGGCGATTACGTCACAACGGATGACGGGCTGAAAGGCGAGGTTCACAGCGTCAGCGTCCTGCGCCAGCAGGTAAAGGTGGTTGTGACGGTAGGACGGGATGAGAAGGAGATCCGTGATTACCGTGTGGATCAGCTCAAGTTTAAGCCGAAGCGCCGCCGTGACAGGGGAAATGTCAACGATGCGGAGCTGAAAGCGCTGGAGGCACTGGAGAAAAAGGAAGGAAAGTCGAAGCTGGATGATAATTAAAGAGGGCGAGCGGATCGATGAACTGCAGCGGAACGGATACCGGATCCTCCAGAAGACGAACGGGTTCTGTTTTGGCATGGACGCGGTGCTTTTGTCCGGGTTTGCATCGGTGAAGCCGGGCGAGAAAGCGCTTGATCTGGGAACGGGAACCGGTATTATCCCGATTCTTCTGGAGGCAAAGACGGAAGGAAGCCATTTTACAGGTCTGGAGATCCAGGCGGAGATGGCGGAGATGGCATCCCGGAGTGTGGCGCTCAACAGGCTGGAAGAGAAGGTTTCGATCGTGCAGGGCGATATCAAGGAGGTTCCGACGCTGTTTGAGAAGGCATCCTTTGATGTGGTAACGACGAACCCGCCGTACATGAACGACAGCCACGGGCTGAAAAATCCCGATCTTCCCAAGGCGATTGCCCGCCATGAGGTTCTCTGCAATCTGGAGGATGTCGTACGCGCGGCGGCTTCGGCACTTCGTCCCGGCGGACGACTCTATATGGTGCACCGTCCGAGACGGCTCATTGAGATTCTGATGGCGATGAAAAGTCAGAAATTGGAGCCGAAGCGGATGAAATTTGTCCATCCGTTTGCAGATAAAGAGGCAAATATGGTTCTCATCGAGGCGGTGCGCGGCGGCGGCGCGCTGATGACAGTGGAAAAGCCGATCATTGTGTACAAAAAGCCGGGCGTGTATACGGATGAGATTTATGATATTTACGGGTATTAATGGAATAGGAGAACGATGGAAGGAACATTATATTTGTGTGCCACGCCGATCGGCAACCTGGATGATATCACATTCCGGGTGCTGGAGACGTTAAAGCAGGTGGATCTGATTGCGGCGGAGGACACGCGGCACAGTATTAAGCTTCTGAATCATTTTGATATTCATACACCGATGACGAGCTACCATGAGTACAATAAGGTCGAGAAGGCGCGTGTGCTGGTGGAGAAGCTGAAATCAGGTATGAATATTGCCTGCATCACGGACGCCGGGACGCCGGGTATTTCGGATCCGGGCGAGGAGCTGGTGCGCCAGTGCTGCGAGGCGGGAATTAAAGTAACCGCGCTTCCGGGAGCGGTGGCGTGTGTTACGGCGCTGATTATTTCGGGACTTCCGACGAGACGGTTCTGTTTTGAGGCATTTCTTCCGACGGACAAGAAGGAGCACCAGCGGGTGCTTGCAGAGCTTCAGAATGAGACGCGCACGATTGTGCTTTACGAGGCGCCGCACCACCTTCTGCGGACGCTCACGGAGCTTTACGAGGCGCTGGGGGATAGAAAGGCGTCTATCTGCCGGGAGCTGACGAAGAAATACGAGACGGCGTTCCGGACGACACTTTCGCAGGCGGTGGCGTATTATACGGAAAATGAGCCGAAGGGCGAGTGCGTGATCGTCATCGAGGGCAAATCCGTCCAGGAGATCGAGGCGGAGGATCAGGCGCGCTGGCAGCAGATGTCCCTGGAAGAGCATATGGAACATTATGAATCACAGGGAAACAGCCGCAAGGAAGCGATGAAGCTGGTGGCGAAGGACCGCGGGGTTTCGAAGCGGGATGTGTACCAGGCTCTGCTGGAGGCGGAAGAGGCATAGACACAAACGGAAAGCTGAAAAATGGGTAAGTGGAGTGGCGTTGGTGGAATGCCGGGGCGCTCCGGTTTGTGCATATAAAAGAAAAATAGAATAAGATTTGAGAAAAGAAAAAACTGTACTGATTAAAATATTTAAAAGTGTATATTTTAATCAGTACAGTTTTTGCTATAATGCCTACTAAGTTGATGCGGAAATGAATGTAAAAATACAGAATGTCAGTGAATTGTTTTTCGCAAGGCAGAATAGAAAGGCAGAAGAGGCGCTTGCCTGTGAACGATTCAGTGGATTCGGGTATTGATTGCAAGGATCGTAAGGACGCTTGGCTTACAAAGAAAAATCATATTCAACCACGGGAGGAATAAAAATGGCAGAGAATCGTTATGAACTGAATAAACAGCTGGCACAGATGTTAAAGGGCGGCGTTATCATGGATGTCACAACCCCGGAGCAGGCGAAGATCGCGGAGGCGGCAGGCGCGTGTGCGGTTATGGCGCTGGAGCGGATTCCGGCGGATATCCGGGCAGCGGGCGGTGTGTCCCGTATGAGTGACCCAAAGATGATTCGCGGCATTCAGGAGGCAGTTTCGATTCCGGTTATGGCGAAGTGCCGGATCGGTCATTTTGTGGAGGCGCAGATTCTGGAAGCGATCGAGATTGATTATATCGATGAGAGCGAGGTATTATCTCCGGCGGATGATGTGTACCATATTGACAAGACACAGTTCAAGGTTCCGTTTGTCTGCGGTGCGAGAGACCTGGGAGAGGCGCTGCGCCGGATCGAGGAAGGTGCTTCGATGATCCGTACCAAGGGCGAGCCGGGAACGGGCGATGTCGTACAGGCAGTCCGCCATATGCGTGCGATGAATTCGGAGATCCGCCGGGTTCAGAACTTGCGTGAGGATGAGCTTTACGAGGCAGCAAAACAGTTAAAAGTTCCGGTTCATCTGCTCCGCTATGTACATGACAATGGACGTCTCCCGGTTGTCAATTTCGCGGCAGGCGGTGTGGCTACCCCGGCGGATGCGGCTCTGATGATGCAGCTGGGCGCAGAGGGAGTCTTTGTTGGATCTGGTATCTTCAAGTCAGGCAATCCGGAGAAACGTGCGTCGGCGATCGTGCAGGCAGTAACGAATTACAAAGATGCAAAATTACTTGCTGCGATTTCTGAGGATCTGGGCGAGGCGATGGTTGGTATCAATGAGAATGAGATTGCGATTTTGATGGCAGAGCGGGGACAGTAAGATGGAAAAAAAACAGATAGGCGTGCTGGCGGTGCAGGGCGCGTTTGCCGAACACATTGCCATGGTACGGAGACTGGGCGCAGAGGCGTTTGAGATCCGGCAGCTTCCGGATCTGGAGCGGCCGATGGACGGACTGATTCTGCCGGGCGGCGAGAGTACCGCGATGCGTAAGCTCCTGGATGAGCTGGGGCTTTATGAGCCGCTTCGGGTAAAGATTGCGGCAGGGCTTCCGGTGTATGGAACGTGCGCGGGGCTTCTGCTTCTGGCCAAGGAGATTGAGGGCGGAACGCCGTGCTTTGCGACGATGGATGTGTCGGCGGTGCGGAATGCCTACGGGCGTCAGCTCGAAAGTTTTTACACGGAGGCTGAATTTGCCGGTCTGGGGACGATTCCGATGACTTTTATCCGCGCGCCGTACATCGCTTCGGTTCAGAAAAATGTTAAGGTGCTGGCGACAGTGGACGAAAAGATAGTCGCAGCCAGACAGGGAAACCAGTTTGCGACGGCATTTCATCCGGAATTGAATGAGGATGTGACGGTGCACCGGTATTTTCTAGAAGAAGTCTGCAAAGGAAATTAAGAGTGTAATTTGGTAGAAATTAGCGTGTGGTTGATGAAAAGTGAAACCTATTGGTAAGGGGAGCGAGAACTGCAGCCATTTAAAGCGGTCAGAATGGATGATATATTTCTGAAATGTGGGAAGATGTCATTGATTCTGACCGTTTTTTTATTTGTTTGGAAGGTGCGTTCTGTGAAAAAACAAAAAATGTACCTTGATAGGTTTTTGCGCTGAGAAAGGAAAACGCCCGGTAAAATGGCGGACTGCATGGAATTCCTATTGACAAAGTAGGAATTCCGCATTACAATCACTGATAAACCAATTAAAACAATATGAAATAAGAAAATTATATAAAAAACGAATTTGCTGATATAGCAAATAGACACAGGAGGATGACATCGTGGCTTATCAGATAGAGACAACTTGTATTTGCGGAGATCCGGAAACTTCTAAAAACCATTCTTTTGGCGCTGTTTCAGTGCCGATTTACCAGACGGCGACTTTTGCCCACCCGGGTATTGGGGAATCAACCGGTCATAATTATACGCGTGAGAGCAACCCGACCAGAGACGAGCTGGAAAAGACTGTTTCGGCGCTGGAAGGAGCGGTTGATACCGTTGCCTGCACATCCGGTATGGCGGCGATCTCGCTGATGATGGAGCTGTTTGACAGTGGCAGCCATTTTGTATGTACCGAGGATCTGTATGGCGGTTCCGTCCGTATTTTTGAGGCACTGGAAAAGAAGCGCGGTTTTTCATTTTCCTATATAAATACAGCCGATGTGGAGGCGGTTGAGAAGGCGATCACGGATCAGACGAAGGCACTCTACATCGAGACACCGAGCAACCCGACGATGCAGGTGACCGATCTGGCGGAAATGAGCCGTCTGGCGACGAAGCACGGACTGCTTCTGATCGTGGACAATACCTTCCTGTCCCCGTATCTGCAGAATCCGATCGCGCAGGGCGCGGATCTGGTTGTCCACAGCGGCACGAAGTTTTTAGGCGGTCACAATGATACGCTGGCTGGATTTTTATGTACGCCGATCAAGGCGCTGGCAGAGCAGATCCGGTATCTGTTCAAGACGATCGGAAGCGGACTTTCTCCGTTTGATTCTTTCTTAGTCCTGCGCGGCATCAAGACTCTGTCAGTGCGTGTGGAACGGCAGCAGGAGAATGCGATGAAGATCGCAGACTGGCTGAAAGAGCAGAAAAAGGTAACGGATGTCTACTATGTAGGACTTCCGGAACATCCGGGTTATGAGATCAACCAAAAACAGAGCCGTGGCGCTGGCAGCATGATTTCGTTCCGTACAGATACGGAGGAGACGGCGAGAAAGGTGCTGGAGCGCGTGAAGCTTATTTCCTATGCGGAGAGTCTGGGCGGCGTGGAGTCTCTGATTACCTATCCGATGCTGCAGACACACGGCGATGTGCCGGTTGAGATCCGGGAGCGCCTTGGAATTACGGAGACATTTTTACGTCTGTCTGTCGGTATTGAAAATGTGGATGATCTGATTGCGGATCTGGAGCAGGCGTTAGCGTAAAAAGAGGGTAACTGTTCAGTAGGTCTGCGCATTTACTGCGCTGACCGTACGAAAACATGGGCCAGCAGGCAAAAATCCCATTGCCGTAGGCAATTTTTAATGGATTTTTGCGCGTGACTGTGAAGGGACTGAACAGTTACAAAAGAGGATAGATATGTCTGGTATCGGTTTTGCATGGGCAGTGGGATATGGGCATGGATGACAGGATGCCAGAGTGAAAACCGTTCATTGACAGGAACGATGGATTGGGAGGAAAATGCATGAAATACGATTTTGACAAAGTGGTGGACCGGCATGGTACCAACTGTTTAAAATATGATTTTGCCATCGAGCGAGGAAAACCAGCGGATATTTTACCGCTTTGGGTGGCTGATATGGATTTTCAGACGGCTCCGGCGATTTTAGAGCGGCTGGAAGAGACAGTAAAACATGGTATTTTCGGCTACAGTGATGGAAAAGAGGGCTATTTTGCGGCAGTCCAGAACTGGTACCGGGAGCGCTTTGGCTGGGAGACGAAACCGGAGTGGCTGGTGAAGACACCGGGCGTTGTATTCGCGCTGGCGGCGGCTGTCCGGGCGTATACAAAGGAAGGTGACGGCGTACTGCTTCAGCAGCCGGTGTACTATCCGTTTTCGGAAGTAATTACGGACAATGGGCGTAAGATTGTCAACAGCCCGCTGAAAATCACGGATGGCTATTACACGATGGATTTTGACGACCTGGAAACGAAGATCGTCGAAAATAAGGTAAAATTGTTCCTGCTTTGCAGTCCGCACAACCCGGTCGGACGTGTCTGGAGCGAGGAAGAACTGCGCCGGGTTGGCGAGATTTGCCTGCGTCACGGTGTGCTCGTGGTCAGCGATGAGATCCATAGTGATTTTACCCGCGAGGGACATCCGCACACAGTATTTGCGAAGCTGGGTGCAGAGTTTGAGCAGAACTGCCTGATCTGCACGGCACCATCCAAGACGTTCAATCTGGCGGGACTGCAGATTTCCAATATCTTTGTGCCAAACCCAGAGCTTCGGAAGAAACTCTTAAAGGAGATCACGGCGGCAGGCTACAGCCAGGTCGGTCTGATGGGACTGGTAGCATGCCAGGCGGCGTATGAAGAGGGAGCGGAGTGGCTTGCACAGCTAAAAGCGTATCTGGAGGAGAACCGGAAGTTTGTGAAGGCGTATCTGGAAGAGCATCTGCCGGAAATCCGTCTGATCGAGCCGGAGGGAACCTACCTTCTGTGGCTGGATTTTAAGGCGCTTCATTTGAATGAAAAAGAGCTGGAACATCTGATCGTGGACAAGGCACATCTGTGGCTGGACAGCGGCGCGATGTTCGGACCGGACGGCGAGGGCTTCGAGCGGATCAATATCGCATGCCCGCGGGCGACGGTGGAGAAAGCGCTGAAGCAGCTGGAAGCGGCGATCCGCGGATAAAATTGATTGGGTCACGAATCAGAACCCGTATAAATAAAACCTGCCGCAGGCAGACTGTATCCCCCATATAAACAGTCTGTCTGCGGCAGGTTTTTTGACTTCATAGGAACATTATTTTATGAGAACCGGAACACCGCAGTTCCATACGCCGGAAGCGGGTACGCAAAGGAGTATGGCTGTCCGTCACATTCGCTCTTGATGGAGCGGTAATGGCTGATCTTATCGCCGCGCTTGTAGTAGCCGTGTTCCTGGTCAAGCAGCAGCGTGTAGGTGCCGCGTTTCGGAACACCGACGCGGTAATCGTCGCGGTCTACCGGGGTGAAGTTGCAGATGAAGAGAAGATTCTTTTTCTGTGTTTCATCGCGGCGGATAAAGCTGAAAATACTGCGGTCTCCGTCGTTGGCGTTGATCCACTGGAAGCCGTCATACTCCTCGTCCAGGCGGTAGAGCGCCGGATATTTGTGGTAGAGCGTCAAAAGCCCTTTCACATAATTCTGGAGGTCGGCATGGAACGGCTCTTTCGTAAGGTACCAGTCGAGGGAGACTTTTTCATCCCATTCATGGAACTGACCGAAATCCTGTCCCATGAAGAGAAGTTTCTTGCCCGGATGTCCGAGCATGAAAGTGTAGCCGACTTTCAGGTTGGCAAATTTATCCTCGTATTCACCCGGCATTTTGTTGATCATCGAGCATTTGAGGTGGACGACCTCGTCGTGCGAGAGCACCAGAATGAAGTTTTCGCTGGTGCAGTAGGTGATGCCGAAGGTCATTTTGTTGTGGTTAAATTTACGGAAATACGGGTCGAGCTTCATGTATTCGAGGAAGTCATGCATCCAGCCCATATTCCATTTGAAGGTAAATCCAAGACCGTCCTCCTCCGGGCTCTTGGTAACGTTCGGCCAGGCGGTGGATTCCTCGGCAATGATGATGGCGCCGTCCTTCCGGCCGCGGATCACGCTGTTTAAATGTTTGAAAAACTCGATGGCTTCGAGGTTTTTGTTGTCGCCATATTTATTTGGTACCCACTGTCCGTCCTGGCGCCCATAGTCTAAGTAAAGCATGGAAGCGACGGCGTCCACGCGCAGACCATCGATGTGGTATTCATCGAGCCAGTAGAGCGCGTTGGCGATCAGAAAATTGGATACCTCGTTTTTGGCATAATCAAAGACCTTGGTACCCCAGTCCGGGTGCTCGCCTTTGCGCGGGTCGGCATACTCATAGAGCGCCTGTCCGTCGAAATCGGCAAGTCCATGTGCATCCTTCGGAAAATGCGCCGGAACCCAGTCTAGGATGACACCGATGCCTTTTTTATGTAAGTAATTGACGAAATACATAAATTCCGTCGGGGTTCCGTAGCGGGAGGTCGGGGCAAAATAGCCGGTTACCTGATAGCCCCAGGAGCCGTCATACGGATGTTCGGCGATTCCCATGAGCTCTACATGGGTGTAGCCCATTTCCAGGACATAGTCAGCCAGCTCATGCGCGGCTTCCATGTAAGTGTAATAACCGTCCTTTTCCGGGCGGTTTTTCTTTTTCCAGGATCCTAAGTGAACCTCGTAGATAGAGATTGGCGCCTTGACCGGATCGGTGCCCGCGCGCGATTCCATCCATTTGGAATCGTTCCATTTGAAGCCGCGGATATCGGCGGTCACGGAAGCGGTTCCAGGACGGTATTCTGCCGAAAATGCATATGGATCTGCCTTAAATAAAATCGTTCCTGTGTGCGTGGTGATGGCGAATTTGTAGAGCTGTCCCACGCCAAGTCCCGGTACGAAGAGCTCGTAAATGCCGCTGTCTGCGACCGGCTTCATCGGGGTTGCATCCGGATTCCAGGCGTTGAAGTCGCCGACCAGGCTGACGGCGGCTGCGTGCGGCGCCCAGACCGCGAAATAGTAGCCGTCCTGTCCGCGATATGTATAAGGGTGTGCGCCCAGCTTGTGGTAGAGCTGGTAGTGGCGGCCTTCTCCGAAGAGATACCGGTCAAGCTCGCCGATCACGCCGAGTCCTTCTGTCTTTGGTTTTTTCGATGTGGTTCGTTTAGTAGTGGAAGCTGCTTTTTTCATAAGGTTACCCCTCCGTGATTCCGAGAATAACAGCGCTGTTACCCTCTAATTCTATCTGAATTTTGTTTGTATTCTTATCGATCAAAAACGATTTTCCGGTAATCAGATCCGTAGCTTGTTCCGCTGTCGTGTGGAATGGAAGTGGAACTTGTAAATAAGCGGCGTTGTCATCGTTGTTGGCAGCGGTAAGGATCGCCTGGTGGTCACCGTGTCTGGCAAATGCGTACTGCCGGTTTGTCAGCAGAAGTTCCTGATAACGCCCACCGTGAAGCGCCGGTTCGGCGGCGTGGATGGCGGCGAGTTTCTGGATCAGAAGTGTAAGCGGTGTCACGGTGCCTGCGCTGGTATCTGTGTTTGAGCCTGTGGTGCTTGAAGTGGTCTGGCAGCAGGTGTTTGCGCCTGCGTGTATGTTTGGGCCTGTGGCGCTCGAAAAGCTCTGGCAGTTGCCATCTGTGCGGATGCCGGTGTTTTGTCCGTCGCTGGTCTGCATTTCTTCTGCAAGCGGTCTCGGCGGCAGGATTCTCGGACGGAGTTCCGTATCAGAGTTGTGTCCGCGGCGTCCCTGAATGCCCCATTCACTTCCATAATAGATGGACGGAATGCCCGGAAGAGTGAACAGCAGCGTGTAAAGCGGCGCAAGATGTGCCGGATTTAACAGTTTGCTTGCGATCCGGTCTTCGTCGTGGTTGTCCACAAAGGTGTAGAGATCCCGCCCCACCGCTTCGAGGCGGCGGACATTGTGTGCCAGTTCGAAATAATTGTGGTCGTTGTGCGCGGAATAGATACTTTTGTGCATCTCGTAGTTGGTGACGGAATGAAGCATCTGCGGATTGACCCAGCGGGCGTATTCGCCGTGGATGACTTCGCCCATCAGCCAGAATTCCGGCTTGATTTCATTTGCCAGCCGGCGCAGTTCCTGCATAAATTCAAAGGAAAGATCGCCCGCGCAGTCGAGGCGGATACCGTCGATGTCAAATTCCTGCACCCAGAAACGGACAGTGTCAAGCAGATAGTTCCGCACTTCCGGGTTTCGGTGGTTTAAGCAGGGAAGCTCCCAGATGCCGTGCCAGGATTCATAGCCGAAGGAATCGCCCAGCGGGCTGCCCCAGCCGAAATTGACGTTCCTGTACCATCCGGCGTAAGGGGACTGGTCACGGTGCGCCTGCAGGTCGCGGAAGGCGAAAAATTCGCGACCGGTGTGGTTGAACACGCCGTCCACGACGACGCGGATGCCATGCTCATGGCAGCAGTCCACGAAAGATCGGAACGAAACGTTGGTTCCCAGCCGCCGGTCGATGAGCCGGAAATCGCGGGTATCATAGCCGTGCGTGGATGATTCAAACAGCGGTCCGATGTAAATCGCGGAAATATGCAGGCTCTCTAAATAGGGAATCCACTGCATCAGTTCGTCCATGCGGGAATCGGAGGAAACGTCCCTGGTGCCATCCGCTGTCCCATCGGAGACAGGATAGGGATTGGCAAACGGTGCTCCGGTCATTCCCAGAGGATACATATGGTAAAAGATAGCTTTGTCGTACCAGGCTGTCATGAGAAAGGTCCTCCTTGTGTCGGTTAAATGGTATTTTCCTGTTGTTTAATATGTCGTAAAAGGAACTGATACCGGAGGTGTGCGGCTTTCAGTTCGTAGATATAGCAGTCAATCAGAGTCGGATCGACGACCTCTTCAAAATGGTTGAAAACGGTGTTGATCGTGCTCATGGTCTGTCGCAGTTCTGTCAGCAGCTCCGGGTCAGGGTGGGCGGAAAAAATGTCCGTGCTGGTGCTCCCGGAGCAGTGGGTGCGGTTGTGCTTCATGGTTTGATGCTCTCTTTCTGAATCCTATAAATTGGTACAACGATCAGTATATTCAGAAAATGGAAAGATATGCATCCTGGTTCAGGCGTTCATGGAAAGCACGGATTCCAGCAGATGTCCGAGCTGCATCAATTTCCGGGTGCTGTCTTCGATCGAGAGGTAATAATAATTGCAGGTTCCCTCCCGGTGGACGTCGATCAGCCCGGCTGTCTTTAAGATCTTCAAATGGTGGGAAACTGCCGGGCGCGACAGGCTGGTCCGTTCGGTGATTTCCCGGACATTTAAGCCGTGCGGACGGGGCTGGGTGGGCAGGCTGATTGGACGGTCATCGTTTTTATCAGGCTGATTTGTGTTCATAGGGGTGTTTTTTGTGCGTCCCGTGAGGGCTTCGTCCGTCAGTGCTTCGATGATCGTCAGCCGTATTTCATCACCCAGTGCGATAAAAAGAGGCATACAGGTATGAAAATGCTGTTTAAGTTCTGTTCCTTTTTTCATCGCGCTTCCTCCTTCTCGAATGGTTTAAAAATTTAAACTAATAATATTTTACCATTTTTTGTTTCGTCAGTCAATGAAAAGGAAAATGCTGGAATGGGTATTTATAGATAAAAAATAAAGAGATATTTTGGCAATTATTTTCAAATAACGAAATTGTCTAGCTAAAATAACGGGGTCAGATGCACAAAGTTTCTGAAATATTTTTGGCGCTTATTTTGGGTGTTTTGGGATTGACTTTTGAACAAAAACTGTTCATAATGGAGGAACATTC
Organism: Clostridium sp. AF32-7AC; assembly: GCF_003477925.1. Classification (NCBI taxonomy): domain Bacteria; kingdom Bacillati; phylum Bacillota; class Clostridia; order Eubacteriales; family Clostridiaceae; genus Clostridium; species Clostridium sp. AF32-7AC. The sequence continues at coordinate 55,182 of NZ_QUEG01000011.1, read as the reverse complement.
ATGGATGGGTTCTTCCATCTGTCACGGGAATCCGGATTTCCCGTTGATCTATTATTAAGATTCTAAAAGTTAAGTTCAGAGAAATGTTCGATAATTTTTCAGGAATGTTTGAAGTGCATACAGGAAATGAATGGAAAAAGGTGGCGGTAAAAGCTGGCGCAGGATTGGCAGCTATCGTTTGCGGCAGGAGTTTTGACAAGAGGACATACTGTGCAGAAATTGTTCGTTTCATGTATGCGAAAGAGAAGGAGGGGATGGATTGACCTTTTTGCTGCTGTTGTTTACTGGCGGCTGTGCGTTTTGGGATTTGAAAAAACGCCGTATTCCCAATGGGATGCTTCTGATTGGCGGCCTGTTGTTTCTTTTGATTCGGTTTGATCTGGGGATGAAGATGGGATATACGGCCGGATGGGGAGGGCGGCTGCCGGGATATGGGGCGGCGCTTATGATGGGGATTGGCGAGACTTGTGGATATTTGATTCGTATCGGGAGTTTACTGATTGTCCTGTTCCCTCTGTATCTGTTTCGTATGATAGGTGCGGGGGACATCAAAATGGCAGCCGTCCTGTTTGGTGCCGCCGGGCTGCAGCAGGGCGGGCGGATTTTCCTGTGCGGGCTGGCAGCTGCCGGAATATGGTCACTTGTATTACTTATCCGGCGTGGGATTGCCAGGCAGCGGCTTACATATCTTGTGTTTTATTTGTACCGGTCCGCGCTTGGGGGAAGCGTCGAGCCGTACTATCTGGAAGCGCGGGATGGAAAAGAGGCATCTTTTTGTCTGGCACCGTGCCTGTTTCTGGGGGTGATTGGGGCGGAGCTGATTCGGTATCTGTAGGGGAAATGGTTTGTGATTAGGGAGGTGGCGGTGCGATGAAGCATATTCTGGCGGTGTATGATGTGGATCCGGTCTATGCGGCGCGGTTTGCAGAGGTAGTTAACCAGAAGGAAAAAATACCGTTTGAGGTGGTGGCGTTCAGCTCGATCGAGCGGCTGCGGGCATTTGCGGCGGAACATCCGGTAAAGCTTCTGTTGTTGGGCGAGCATGTTCCGGCGGAAGAAAAGGAGTCCATCCGGGCGGAAAAGGTTATTCTTTTATCGGATAATGGGGGAAAACCGGTCAGTCCGTCAGTTCCCTGTGTCTACAAATACCAGTCCAGCGATGCGATTGTGCGCGATGTGATGACCTGGTATGGGGAAAGCCCGGGGGAGCTGCCGGAGGTGTCCGGGCGGGGGCTGGCGAAGGTCTTGGGAGTGTATTCGCCGGTTGGACGGTGTTTAAAGACCTCGTTTGCCCTGACAATGGGAAAACTTTTGGCACAGGAGGAGCGGGTGCTGTATCTGAACCTGGAGGAATTTTCCGGTCTGTCGGTTTTGATGAAAGAAGAATATAAGAGTGATTTGTCGGATCTGTTGTATTTTTACAACGGTGGAAGCTATAATTCGCTTCGTTTGAGCAGCGTTGTCCACACGATGGGGGAGCTGGACTATATTCCGCCGGTGCGCTATCCGGAGGATCTGGATCAGGCGGGAGAGGAGGCAATCGCGGGGCTTATACGGGCAATTGCCGGGGAGAGTGCATATGATACGCTGGTAGTGGATATAGGAAGCGGGCGCAGGACGGCGCTTTCGGTAATGAAGCTGTGCCGGGTAATTTATATGCCGATCCGGGAAGATCCGGTGTCTTTGGCAAAGCTTAAGGAGCTGGAGCAGTATTTTTCACAGACAGGAAATGGCATGCTAAGGGAACGTATTAAACGCCTGAAGCTTCCGTATCACGGCAGTTTTGGACGGGGCGATTATATTGACCAGCTCTTATGGGGAGAACTGGGGGATTATGTACGGCAGCTGCTGCGGGGAAGCAGTGTGGGCGGATAATGTTCATTGTGGGTTAAATTAGAAGGGGCAAAGTCTTTTGACAGGGATAAATTGAGCGGGATTTTGCCAGTCATTCTAAAGAGTAAACGGTTGTGAGAGAAACAACTGGCAGGGGGAAGTATGCAGGAGCAGAAAATGGTTTTGAGGCAGCGTCTGATGGAGCAGATGGAGAGCCGTATGCAGGTGGAGGATGAGGAGCTGCGCGACCTGATCGACATGGCGATTCTGGAAGCGGCAGAAGGGGCGTATCTGCCGTTAAAAGAGCGGCTTTGTTTGAGAAAAGAGCTGTTTGATTCATTCAGACGGCTGGATATTTTGCAGGAGCTGGTCGATGATCCGACGATCACGGAGATCATGGTAAATGGCACGGAGCACATTTTTGTCGAGCGGCAGGGGCGTGTGGAAGAATTAGAAAAGCACTTTGATTCGGTAGGGCAGCTAGAGGATCTGATTCAGCAGATTGTAAGCCGTGTCAACCGGACGGTCAATCTGGCGTCTCCGATTGCGGATGCGAGACTGGAAGATGGTTCTCGTGTCCACGTGGTGCTGGCACCGGTGGCGTTAAATGGGCCGATTTTAACGATCCGGAAGTTCCCGGAACCGATCACGATGGAACGCCTGATTGAGTTAAAAAGTATCAGCCGGGAGGCAGCGGCATTTTTGCAGAAAGCGGTCGAGCGGGGACTCAATATTTTTATCAGCGGCGGAACCGGATCGGGAAAAACGACGATCTTAAACGCCATGTCCGGCTATATTCCACAGGAGGAACGCGTCATTACGATCGAGGATTCGGCAGAACTTCAAATCCGCCATGTAACGAATCTTGTCAGCCTGGAAACAAGGGTAGAAAACCGGGATGGTTCGCAGGAGATTTCCATGCGCGATCTGATCCGGGCGAGTCTCCGAATGCGTCCGGACCGCATCATCGTTGGGGAGGTCCGGGGCGACGAGGCGCTGGAAATGTTGCAGGCGATGAATACGGGGCACGATGGCTCGCTCTCAACCGGACATGCCAACAGCGCAAAAGACATGCTCTCAAGACTGGAGACGATGGTTCTGATGGCGGCAGAGCTGCCGCTTGCGGCGGTCCGGAGCCAGATCGGTTCAGCACTCGATCTGATGGTCCATGTCGGGCGGATGCGGGACCGGAGCCGGAAGGTGCTGGAGATCACGGAGGTGATAGGCTATGAAAATGGGGAAATCCGCCTTTCTCCCATCTATCAGTTTCAGGAAAGCGGGGAGGCTGGTTCCGGACAGGTGGAAGGAGCACTTGTCCAGGTTGGCAGATTTGAAGGGCGGCGCAGATTCGCGGGAGGAAGTGCTTTCTGATTACCGGTTTTACCACCTGACGGGGCAGGAGTGGATACGTTACCTTCTGGAGGGAACAGCGGTGTGCGCCGTGACGGCATATGTATTCTACCGTTCATTTCTGGCGTTCGTTCTGATGCTTCCGGCGGGGATGCTGCGGCCGTTTTTTAAGAGGCGGGAACTCTGCCGCCGGAGAAAAGAGGAGCTGCGGCTCCAGTTTAAGGAAGCGATTCAGATCGTGGCTTCGGCGCTGGCTGCAGGCTATTCAGTGGAAAATGCGTTTATTGCGAGCGTGCGCGATCTGGAAGAACAATACGGAAAAGAAGGGATGATTACCCGTGAGTTTTCATATCTGGCAAGCCAGCTTAAAATGAACCGGACCGTGGAGGCGCTGCTTTCTTCCTTTGCGAAGAGGAGCGGTCTGGATGAGGTGGAAAATTTCTCTGTTATTTTTACTGTATCCAAACGGAGCCGGGGCGAGCTGGCAAGCGTGGTTCACCATGTCGTTCACGTGATTTCGGATCGCATTCAGGTGCGGGAGGAAATTCTCACGATGACGGCAGAAAAGCAGTTTGAACAGAGAATTATGAACCTGATGCCGTACCTGATCGTGCTCTACGTGGATTTGTCATCGCCGGGCTTTTTCTCACAGATGTATGAGACAGCGGTGGGGCGGGTGGTGATGACCGGGTGTCTGGTGGTCTATCTGCTGGCATGGAGGGTATCGGGGAAAATTCTTCAGATTGAGGTGTGAAACAGCATGGGAAAAATGGGGAAAAAGCAGGTTTTATGCATTCTTTTGGGGATAATTCTGGCAGTTGCGGGATATCTGGTGGAAAAACGGGATGGGGCGCTGGAAGATGGGAACCGGCTGAACCGCTATGCATACGGAGAAGGGGAACGGCAGCAGGAAGTGTGGGTGCGCGGACTGTGCGAGAAGGAGATTCCGGTGGAGATTTCGCTCGGAGAGCGGGAATATGCGGAAGAGGATGCAAAAAAAGTATTGCTGGAGGCGGGAGGTAAACTGGCGGATTTAATTCGGGGAAACAATCTGTCCCTGCAGGAGGTAAGGGAAGATCTGCATCTCGTCGGCTGGCTGGAAGAAGAGGGCATCCGGGTCCGCTGGACACCGGAGGATGCGGAATGGATTCAGACGGATGGGACAGTTTTAAATGAAGAATGCCCGGAGAAGGGGATTCAGACAGAACTGACCGCATCCCTGCAGGCGGGGGTATTCAGCCGGGAGTACCGGTTCCCGGTCACGCTATATCCGCCGCTTCGGACGAAGCAGCAGGAAAAAGAGGCAGGTTTTAAGCGGCTGTTAAAGCAAATGGATGAGGCGCAGAGAACGGAAGGGCAGCTGGTTCTGCCAAAGATGTATGAGGGGAAGAATTTATCTTACCGGGTGCGCGGAGACAGGGAATATCTGCTGTTTCCGGTGCTGGGGATTGCGGCGGCAATTCTGCTTCCTCTTTATGAAAAACAGAAGGAGAGTGAGGCGAAAAAGAAGAAAAAGCGGGAGCTGATGGAAGATTATCCGGAGATTGTGTCAAAGCTGACTGTATTTTCCGGGGCGGGGCTTCCGGTCCGCCGGGCATGGGAGCGGATTGTGCTGGAATACGAGGCGGCATGCCGGGCGGGAACACAGACGGAGCGGGCGGCATACCGGGAAATGGCAGCGGCATATCACCGGATGCAGCGCGGTGTCCCGGAACTACAGGCATATGCGGAATTTGGTGCGGGCTGCCGCCTGAGACCGTACCGGAAGCTTTCCGGGCTTTTGGAGCAGAATGTCAGAAATGGGGCAGAAGGACTTCGAAAGGCGCTGGAGACAGAGATGGAGTCGGCATTTGAAGAAGAGAAAGCACTGGCAAGACGCCGGGGGGAAGAGGCATCCACAAAGCTGATGCTTCCATTGTTTTTGATGTTGATGATTATTATGGTGATGGTTTCAGTCCCGGCGTTTCTGGCGTTTGGGATCTGAAAATGGGGAGAAAGGAGAAAAAGTATATGGATAAAGCGTATCTGGTAAGAGAAGTAAAATCGTTTCTGATGGACGAGGGTGGTGTGGGGGTCATTGAGTTAGTGCTGATTCTGGTGGTGCTGATCGGTCTGGTCATTGTCTTTAAAAAGCAGATTAATACGCTTCTTACAAATATCTTTAAACAGATCAACAGCAAGTCGAAGGAGGTATATTGATCCGGGCAGAACGGCACATTGAAACAGAAAAGGAAGTTTGCGGGGAGATCACAGTTTTCCTGAGTTTGATTCTGACCTGTATCTGTGCGCTGATGGGCGGGCTGTTTGAGTCCGCCCGGGCAGCCGGAAGCGGCTGGTATATGCAGATGGCGCTCAATTCCTCACTGGATTCGCTGATGAGCTGTTATCACCGGGAGATTTGGGATAAATACCGGATTTTTGTGCTGGAATGTGCGGATAAAGAGCGCCTGGCGGCGGAGATGGAGCCGCAGATGGAAACATATCTGGCGGCAGCGCCCTTTTATCCGGTCAGCGGCGGCAAAGTACAGATCGAAGCGATGGATGCGATCACTGGGCATAATGGGGATTTTTTTGCGAAGGAAGTTACCGATTATATGAAAGTGGGTGTCTGGACGCTGGAAAGTGAGGAGTCTGAACTGCCTGAGATGGAAAAACGGATGACGGAAGCAAGGGCGGTTCATGGAATTGCGGAAGGATATCAGGAAAATGGCAGAAAAGTGCTACGTCTGGAAGAGTCGATCGAGGCGATCGGAGCCTGCCTGCAAAAACAGGAGAAACATCTGGAGGAGATGGAGGCAGCGGTCCGCCAGGTGGATGGAAGCTCGTTCTTTCAATCGGCGGAAAGCTTAGAGAAAGAATTAAAGCAGATTCCGGGGCTGGTTGCGGCGTATGAAAAACAGGCAGACCGGCTTGCGAAAGAATTGCAGGGATCGGAGCAGGGGGCGCAGGAAGCCCAGCCGGATCTGGAAGAAGGCTCCTGGGGCATGGTACAGGAGGAGATGCGGGGGTATCGTTCGTATTTGGATGCGGATGGAGCGCGCCGCCAGGAGGTAAAAAAGACAGAAGAGACGGCTCACGGAAATGAAGAGGTGGTTGCAGAAGCAGTTCGGAAAGGAAAGGAGATACAGGATTATATTGATGATTGGGAGCCTGACGATGAGGACGATGAGCTGGACGAGGAAGCGCTGTGGGCGCCGGTTCTGACGATCACAGCGGGTTTTCAGAAGGATGGACGTTTCCGGGTTCCGGCAGTCCGAGACAAGAAAAAAATGAATGTGCTGGAAGCAGTCAGCCGCCTGTCGGGGACGGATCTGCTGAGTCTTTGTGTGCCGGCGGGAACTGTGATTTCAGAAAACTGGATTTCGACCGCGGCATTTCCGTCGGCATTGTATGCAGGCGGAGAGAGCGGAAAGCGGGGGACAGCTGGGGATGTCTGGACGGCGGGGCTTGAACGGGCTCTTTTAGATGCGTATGCGGCGCATTTTTTTACCCGGTTCGGGCAGGAAAAGACGGGAAGTGTCCATTATGAGCAGGAATATCTCTTACAGGGAAATGCGTCGGAGCGGGAAAATTTAAAACGCACCGTCAATGAACTTCTGGCTGTGCGCGAGGCGGTGAATCTGGCAGCTTTATATGCGGATTCTGAAAAACGGTCGGAGGCGGAAGCATTGGCGCTGGCAATCACGGGGCTGGCGGGAATCACACCGATCACGGCGGCGGCATCCTTCTTTATCATGACAGTCTGGGCGTTTGCAGAGTCGGTGGCAGATGTGAAGGTTCTGCTGGCTGGCGGAAAAATTCCTTTTTTCAAACAGCCGGGGAAATGGCAGATTTCGCTTTCTGCTCTGACGGAAAAGGGCGCGTCCATCTTTCTGGAAACGGGGAAGGATCCTTCATTGAAAAACGGGACAGACGACAGAGGGCTGGACTACCAGGACTGGCTGAAACTCTTTTTCCTGATACAGGGAAAGAGCCGTTTCTGTTACCGGATGATGGATATGATTCAGAACCGCATTTCAGAAAAAGAGCCAGGATTTCGGATGGATCAGTGCCAGTATGGGGTAAGTGTGTCCTATGAGGCACAGGGAACGTTGATACCGCTTCGTAGAACGTCCCAGAAGGAATATTAAACACAATTACAGGGGAGTGGAGGACAGTGTCCTTTTTCAGGAGATGATGCAAGTGAATGTGCCTCTCCAAGTACATAAAGAAAGCCAGTAAAAAAGATGATGACAACTAACCTAACAAAACGAATAAATGAAAGTATCTGTGCGGTCTGGATACCTGTCCTTCGGCGGCATAGAGCCCAAGTAACAAAACGACCCTGGAAAAGGGCATTGTCCTCTGCTTCCCTGTGTGCGAGCCTGACGATTGAGGCGGCGCTTAGTCTGACATTGTTTATGTTTACGGTGATTCTCCTGTCAGTTCCGATGGAAATACTGGATACTCAGAGAAAGGTGCAGACGGTGCTGGAAGTGACGGGGCGGGAACTGGGATGGCAGGTGTATCGGACATCCCATACGGTGCATCGGGCAGAAATGGAGGCGGGAAAAGCGGCAGAGGCAGGAGAAAAGGGAACGGGGGGCTGGTCAGAACTTCCGTCCGGGCTTATCCTGCAGGGATATTTAAAGGAGAAGATTCAGACAGCGGTCGGGAACAAAGTGTCCAATATCCAGTGTGGCGCCAGCCGCGTATCGGAAGATGGAGAATGGATTGACCTGCGCGCCTCCTATCAGGTGCGGCTGCCGTTCTCGGTATTTGCGCTTGACCATGTGACGCTTACTTCCCGGAGCTGGAAGCGGGGATGGATTGGGGCGGAAGGCGGGTATTTCTCAGAGAAAAACGGTTCAGAACCGGAGGAAAAATGGGTCTATGTGGGGCGGGACAGTACGCGCTACCATCTCTCGCCTTCGTGCCATTATATATCGAATCAGATCACCGCGGCTGCGTATGCAGATGTAATTTCGGGGGTGCTTAGAAACAGCGGGGGATGCCGTTATAAGGCTTGCAGATACTGTGGAAAGACGGTGTCGGCGGGAGGTCTGGTGTATATTCTTCCGTCCGGCGAGGTTTACCATGGAAAGCAGGACTGTTCGTCATTGGCATATTATGTGCAGAAGGTGCGGCGATCAGATGTGGAATATATGGGTGTGTGTTCATACTGTGGAAGTGGATAGGTGCGGATGGCGGAAAGAATCAAGGAGGGGTGAGAGGGCGGAGTGATGGAAAACAGTGCAGGGATAAGTTTCATGGGATTTACGCGGATGGATTTGGAAAGTGCAGTATGTTTCCTCTGTGCGGTTGTTTTTTCCCTTTTTCTGATAGTCTTTTCCTGGCAGGATCTTCATAGAAAACGGATACGTGTAAGCTGGCTATATGGATTTGGAACGGCAGGAATGGCGCTTACGATGATACGGTGTGTACTGTCGGTTATAAAAGATGGATGGGATTGGAAAAAAAGTGCGTTGCAGATAACGGTATGGCTTTTGGGAATGCTGCCGGGGATTTTTTTGTTCTGGATGGAGCGGCAGACGAAAGGTGCGGTCGGACTGGGAGATGGCTGCTTTTTTCTGATCACTGGGTGCTATCTGGGGGGATGGCGGACGCTTGAACTTTTGATGGGAGCTGTATTTGTGAGCAGTCTGGCAGGAGGTGTCTGGATGCTTACGGCACTGCTTGGCGGAAAGGGGAATGGTCTATGGGAGAAAATGCGGAAAAAGAAGCTGCCATTTCTGCCGTGTGTGCTTCCGGTGTGGATTTGGATGCTGATAGCATCTCTTGGATGAAGCGGGAGGTTTCTGCCAGTTATACGGTGGAAGCCTCGTTTGTGATGGCGGTTGCATTCTTTTTTATCGCGGCACTGTTAAATGGGGTGTTTGAGGTGCATGGCAGGATTACGGGGCGTTTTGTCCTGCAGGAGGCGATGGAACGGTGCCTGTATCGGGAGGAAAAAACGTTGCGGGGAGATGGAATGACTGTGGGGGAGATAAGCAGCAGAGCTGGACAGCGCCTGCGTGGATTCTTCCGGTGCGGGGATGCAGTTTTGACGATCCGGGAAGATGGGGGAGACTTGGACGGAAGGGTAAAGAGCAGTACAGAGACGGAGATATCCCTGCGCGGACAGGAGCCGGAGCGGGCGATCCGTTTGCTGACAGTGTTGGAAAATGCAGAGTGATGGAGGATACGGGATGGAGATTCGGTATAGCCGGGAAATGAATCATAATTATATGATAATCGAAGCGCCGGAGAAAGAAACGGGCTATGCGGTACAGATGCTGTCGGCGAATGCCATCGAAGGGCTTTTGAAGTTCCGGGTCCGCCAGACGGAGGAGGCGAGAGAATATTATTATGAGATAACGTCGAGACAGCCGCTTAGACGGGTGTTGGAAAAACGGACCTTGTCGGGACAAGAACTCCGGTCGATTCTGCTTGGTGTGCTGGCGGTTCTGAAGCGGGTGGAAGAGTACCTGTTAAAAGAGGAACAGCTTTTGCTGGATCCGGAATACCTGTATCTGGAACCCGATCATTTTACTGTGGAATTATGTCTGGTTCCGGGGCATCGGGAAGAGGCGCCGCAGGCGCTCTCAAAACTGCTGGGGTATCTTCTGGAACGTGCGGATCATCAGGATCGGGAGGCTGTTGTATTAGCTTATAATCTGTACCAGATTAGTCTGCGGGAGAATTACGGAACGGCAGATCTGCTGCGCCAGCTTTCGGGGGAAGATCGGATCTTTTCGGCAGAAAAACGAAACGAGGATGAGGGGGATCCTGAGACGGCGGGAGTGTGGGCGGATCGGCAGGAGTGGATTGAAGCGGAGCAAAATCGGAGGGATACGTTGAAATCTCGATCTGGGAAAATGGCTTTTGACACTCAAACGCCAGCCAGGAAGGATTGGAAATATAGGCAGGAAGCGTTGTATCAGGAGAAAACGACGAAAAAGAACCTGGAGTCGGTAGAGAATTCAGATGAAGTGGGGGAAAAGTCTGAAAGGGCAGGTGGAAAACAAAAGGGACAATGGCAGAACAGGTGGATAAAGGTACTTGGAAGCGCGGTGGCAGCTGGCATTGTGTATTGGTACGTGACGGGAGAAATGGATGTATGGCTGTATGCAATCAGCGGCGGCATCGGGGGAATCGTGTTTTTGAGGGAGATGTTGGCAGCCCGCAGAAAATGGCAGGTATATGGTGGCAGGAAGAAAAATCGAGGTCAGGGAGAGGATAGAGAGGAAAGCACGGAAGTGGATCAGGCGAATGAAGCTGGACGAGGTGGAAAGAGTAGTCGTGTGCGGAATGGTGAGAGGAAAGTGATCCAGAAAAAGAAAGAACGGTCTGGGATAGAAGGGACTCTATCATATCAAGACTGGCAGCAGACAACGCCTGAAAACCGCTGGCAGGTCTATCCGGAGAGTGAAGAAGCTTATCGGCAGGAACTTCGAAGAGAAGAAGAAGCACAGATAGAGCGGGCGAGAGAAGCGGGGACTACGCTTCTGTCTGCCTCAAAGAATGGGGAAGGAACGGTGCGCTTAGAGCCGGTGGAAGCCGGAGGAACAGTGATTCAGATTTCCTATATTCCATTTACACTTGGAAAACATCCGGGGCTGTCGGACGCATGTATTGACCGTCCGACCGTCAGCCGTCTTCATGCGCGGATCGATCAGAAGGAGGGCGTATACATTCTGACAGATCTCAATTCAACCAATGGAACATCGGTCAATGGCTATCCGCTTCAGGCAAATGAAACAGTCAGTTTGGGGAATGGGGATTCCATTTATTTGGCGGATGTCGGATATAAATTTTGGGAACACCGATAAATTGTCTGAAAATATGAAATAATAACCAAAAACACGAAATTGATGTGAATTATTTTGCAAGTACATCAATTTCGCGTTTCTGCAAATTTACATAGAACAAGCCATGGGGATATGCTATAATAAAGGCACTTGACATGGAAGTTTCAAGCCAAGTGACAAAAGAAAATACCGCTTTTCCAGTGAATGGAGAAGCATAGAGAGAAGGAGAGACCGACATGACAGACAAAGAATGTATTTTTTGTAAGATCGCTGGCGGAGAGATTCCATCCTCAACGGTTTATGAAGATGAAGATTTTCGTGTGATTCTGGATTTAGGACCGGCATCGAAGGGACATGCGCTGATTCTGCCGAAGCAGCATTTCAAAGATTTATGTGAGCTGGATCCGGCGATTGCGGCCAAAGCTCTTCCATTAGCTGGAAAGATTGGTGCGGCGATGAAGAAAGCACTGGGCTGCACGGGTTTCAATGTGGTTCAGAACAATGGCATATCCGCAGGACAGACTGTTTTTCATTTCCATGTACACATTATTCCGAGATATGAAAATGGACCGGATATGGTGACATGGGCGCCAGGAAAAGCAACGCCGGAAGAGCTGGCAGAAATTAGCAGCTCCATCCGCGAAGAACTGACGCGATAGGAGTTTGGATATGCACCATGAGAATGAAAAAATGGCGCTTTTTGAAGCGCTTTACAGAGAGTACCTGGTACCGCTGAAGAAATATGCGTATAGAATTGGAGTAGGGTACGATGACATTGAGGATATGGTGCATGAAGCTTTCATTGAATATTACAAGCGCTATTCGTTAGATCTGGATCATAAAGTAAAGTTGGTTTTACTGATCCGCATTTTACGGAGCAAGTGGATCGATAACCGGAGGCAGATGCGGCGCCGCGAGATGCTGCATCTGGAAGATCCGGATGCGGAAGAAGAGATTATGAACCTTCTTTTGGAAGGGGAGATAGGAATTCAGCTTCTGGATCAGGAGGTTATCGATAGGGATATCTATTGGAACGTATGGAAGATTGTCAAATCTATGAAGAAGGACTGGCGGGATGTTTTGATTCTCCGTGTTTTGGAGGGCTTGACGGCGGAAGAAGCCTGTGCGGTTTTGAAAATCAAATCAACGGTATGCTGTACACGTCTTTACAGGGCAAAAGCAGAATTGCAGAAGCGCGTGTTGAGGGCAAAGCTGTTTGATATTTAAAAATCACATCGAAGCAGAGCCGTTTCGAATCTGTCCGATGTGATGATAAGCTTACATATTCAGTGTTTTAGTCTTGTACTATACAAACGTAGCAATGCTACTAACTGCGTGCGCAATCATGAATCAGCCCCATGATGGTTTTGACAGCATTGTTTAAGTGGCTTTCAGACATTTTATCAATGAACTGCTGGCGATTTTTATAGGTCTCTTCGATTGCCTGGCTGAGAGTATCTGCGGTTAAAACTTCTTCTTCCAGAACGGTGCTGAATCCCTGTTTTGCAAAGGAGTTGGCATTTAAGATCTGGTCGCCGCGGCTGGCAGCAGCCGACAGAGGGATCAAAATGTTCGGTTTGCGGAGTGCCAGAATTTCGCAGATGGAATTTGCGCCCGCGCGGGAGATGATCAGATCTGCCGCTGCAAAGAGATGGCGGAGTGGTTTATCCACATACTCATACTGAACATATCCTTCGGTGCCGATGAGAGACTCATCCAGATTGCCTTTTCCGCAGATATGTATTACCTGATAGGTTTTCAGAAGCTGCGGAAGAATGCCGCGGACAGCCTGATTGACCGTGACGGAGCCGAGACTTCCGCCGATGATCAGAATTACTGGGCGATCGGCAGAAAGATGGGCGTACTGGAGTCCCGCCAGACGATCCCCGTGCAGAAGCTCTTCACGGATCGGGGAACCGGTCAGAACCGCCTTATCTTCCGGAAGATATTTAAGTGTTTCCGGAAAGTTGCAGCATACCTTGGAAGCGGCTGGAATACAGATTTTATTTGCCAGTCCTGGGGTCATATCGGATTCATGGATGATGACAGGCACTTTATAATGCTTGGCAGCCAGAACGACCGGAACAGCGACAAAACCGCCTTTGGAAAAGACGATATCCGGTTTGTATTTTTTCATAAGCTTGCGAGCCTCAAAGTATCCTTTCAGAACGCGAAGCGGATCTGAAAAATTCTTAAGGTCAAAATAACGGCGCAGTTTTCCAGATGAGATTCCATCGTAAGGGATGCTGGCTGCCTCGATCAGGCGGCGCTCAATGCCGTTATAAGAACCAATATAGTGAATCTCAAAGTCTTCCTCGCGCAGTGCCGGAAGCAGGGCGAGATTCGGTGTAACATGACCTGCAGTACCACCGCCGGTCAGAATGATTTTTTTCATAGTAGTTTCCTCCACACATCAGCCGCTGGTTACGGTGTGAGGGGACAACCATAACCTGAAAACAACTGTTTTTATGCTTTATCATACCCGCAAAGGGTTACATTTAGTATAGTAAACGGAAAAAAAGAAAAGTCAACCTAAAAGTTAGGACGAGGACAGAGAGGAGGGATAAAAAGTGAGCAGAAGCCGGCGCGGAAAAAAAGCTGGAGAAGATGCAGAGCGCCTGCTGCAGGAAGCGTTTGGAGTCAGCGAAGATCAGCTGTTGAAGGATTTTATCCTTGCACAGACGGAAGTAAAAGACAGCGACATACCTCCAGGATCAGAAGATGGCTTTGAGAGGTTGATGGCAAAGTTAGAAGCGGAGGTGGGAACAAGCCCGGAAAGTGAAAAAGAATCATCCAGCGAGAACATTGTCAAACTGCACGAAGAAGCTCGCAAACCACGCCGGTTGAAATCGATTGTAAAAGTCTCTGTAGCTGCCGCCGCTATCGCAGTGATGGTTGTGGCGATGGGGATTTCGGTTGGGGCGAAGAGGGAGTATCGGTATGTGGTGCGGGAGAAGGACAGTGTACGGAATGAGATTGTCTTAAATAATGTTGAGGCTATTCCTGGAGAGGATGAATTAGATAAAGCATATATAGAAATAACTAAAAAAACAAAGGTTCGTCCGTTGAAACTTGCGTATATGCCTAAAAAGATGAAGTATGTAAAAGCAGATATAGGAGAAACGTGGGTTATAATGTATTTTTCTTATGAAAAATATCGTGTAAAGATATTAGAAGAAGTAGGTGGTACTGGTAATTCTACAAATGTTATATCTGATAGAAAAAAAGAAGAGTATATTTATAATGATTTGTTAAAAGAAAATATTTATTTTGAAAAATCAGAGCTTTCAGATGGGAAATTTGAATATAGTGCTAATATTGTAAAAGGGGATACATACTATCAAATTTCGGGGATAATTCCTAAAAAAGAGTTTAAAAAGATTGTTGAAAATTTATTTTTAGAAAATTATTAGGGGGAAATTTTATATGAGAAAAAAATTATATACACTGATATGTGCAGGAATGATTATAGCTGCAAGTATGATGCAAGTTTATGCAGCAGACACACAGTATATTAATGGAGTTTCGGTTGAAGAGGCGGATTATAGCAATGCTTGTTTATTAAATGAAAATGTTTCGGAGGGAATTGCGAGGGGGATAGAACCAAGGGGAAGTATTATTGATACGGCATTAACAAGAATTAGTAATTTAGGAAAAGGAGATATTGGAATCCTTATTCAGACAGTAGCTCATGTAGAGTGTGATAAAATAAAAAATATTGCAGTTCTGCAAAGAGAAGAGGATGGTAAATGGGTAGAAGTTTCTAGATATATATATGATGCTAGCAAAGAGGATTTTCCAACGGAAGATTTATCAGGAATGTCGAATGATTTTACAGTGAAAAACCAGAAAACAGGATATTATTATAGAGTAGTTGGCGTTCATTATGTAGAGTCAAATGGAAAGGGACAGTCCTTTATGACAAAAACAGAGGGAATCAAAATCACCGAATACGGCGACTAATTCTAAACGGGGACAGTGTTACTAAATTTATATTTGCAACACGAAATAGTATGAAAAAAGCGATCACATAAATACCCCCACCTGCAACCATCCAGGAATTTCTGATTCAAAATTCCAGATGTTTTCAGGTGGGGGTTCTTAAACGGTTTTTCATTATGCCAACAGGCGTGAAAGAATCTCCTCAAAAATTCCTATTTCACGTTCGCTTTATACTCCTTCAACGCCTGTGCCAGCTGATCCGGGCAGGAAGTTGGGCGGAAGCCGCACTGGATGCCTTCGATGCGGGAGATTGCCTCGTCAATATCCATGCCATCGATCAGGCGGGCAACGCCCTGTGTGTTGCCGGAGCAGCCGCCGACGAACTGCACATTCTTTACTTTATTATCTTCTACTTCAAAATTAATCTCACGGGAACAGACTCCCTTTGTCTTGTATGTCATGGTAAAACCTCCTCAAAATGGTATGTGTTTTAATCTGCTGTGGCGGGAATCCACCGCAGTAAAATGATTATAGTCTGCCAGTAAAGGTGTTGTCAAGATAACAAAAATCCAGTATACTTTCTTTTGAGAAGATACGGTGTAACTGTTCATAGGTAGGCACTTTTGGAACCGAAAGTGCCGTAAGAAAACATGGTGGCAGCAGGAATTTGCACAACGTGTGAACTGTGACGATACGGTCGTGTTAAAAAGAATAGAAGGATGAATAATAGAATGTACGCTCGGAGTCTTTTCTGCACTTGCTTTTGCGGCTTATTTTCCGCCAGCTGCACCCGAATTTCAGAGGCGGACGCAACGCCAACGCTTCAGAAATTTGGGCGCAACTGACAAAAAATTATCTCACAAAATCAAGCACAGAAAGATTCCGAGAGTACATTTAGAAAAAACAGGAGGATAAACAGATGTTAGGAATCATCGGAGCGATGGATGAAGAGGTGGCTCAGATCAAGGAGAAAATGACGGATGTTACCGTGACAAGCGTAGCCGGTATGGATTTTTATCAAGGCAAACTGGGCGGAAAGGACGCAGTTGTGGTCCGCTCTGGTATTGGCAAGGTAAATGCAGGTATGTGCAGTCAGATTCTGGCGGATCGGTTCCATATCAGCGCGATTGTGAACACAGGTATCGCCGGTTCCCTGCGTGCAGAGATCAACATTGGCGATATCGTTGTATCGACGGATGCGGTGCAGCATGATATGGATGCGAGCGGATTTGGATATCGGATCGGACAGATTCCGCGTGTAGATACCTTTGCATTTGAGGCGGATGAGAAGCTGCGCGAGCTGGCGATTGAGTGCAACCAGAAGGTCAATCCGGAGATTCGGGCATTTCCGGGACGCGTGGTAAGCGGCGACCAGTTTATCTCGGATAAGGCAAAAAAGGAGTGGCTGATCGAGCAGTTTAGCGCAAGCTGTACCGAGATGGAGGGCGCAGCGATCGCACAGGCGGCATATTTAAACGGAATCCCGTTCCTGATTATCCGTGCTATTTCAGATAAGGCGGATGACAGCGCAGGTATGGATTATGCGGCATTTGAGGCGCAGGCGATCAAGCATTCGGTAAACCTACTGCTTGAAATGGCATCCCGGTATGAGGCATAATGAGTCATAAATATGATTCACAGACGGAATTTTTAACAACCAGAAATTTTGCATGATACGCATTATTAATACCTATTAAAAATCGAATTAAGGCAGAATTTGACGAACGATTTTCCCCTTTCTCATCTTCACAAAGACTCTTTCGGCGGATATAATAAAGCCACGATGCAGGCGGGATTTGACAGGGCGCAAAAAGCAGAATGTGAAAAGCAGAATGCAAAAAGCAGAATGTGAAAAGCAAATTGCAAGAGACAAACTGCGAAGCGCCTAAACCTGACCTGTGGCAAGCCACCCGGAAGTGATCCGGAAGTAGAGAAAGGGGAGCTTTTTTATGCTGGAATTTTTACAAACTGGAAAAGCGCTGTCCGTTCTTGCGGCAATCGGAATGATCGGATTTGTCAGCAAGTTGATTACACGGAGCCTCTACAAAAGATTATTAAAAGAAACTGACAACATGGCGATGACCCGGAACAAGAATCTTCAAAATCTGAAGCAGCGGTTGGAAAATACCTGCCGCCTGGGTCAGAACATCGTGAACACGCAGGCATATCTGGACAAGCAGATTGACGGATTTTCATTTTTACATATTTCGCTGGATGCGTGGAACGGCGTGTCAATGGAAATGGTGCTTTTAGGGCTTCTGACCGGAGCAGCGGAGGCATTTCTGGCATACTGGTATGAGCTGGATGCGAGCTATATTGTGCTGTATGCGTCGGCAGCTGTCATGAGCGGTCTGTTTCTGGCATTTATCGAGAGCTGTTTCCAGATTGACCAGAAACAGCAGCGGCTGGAAACGGCGCTTTTGGAGTATGTGGATAATTCGGTGTTCCTTCGGGCGGCACGTGAGAAGGAGACGCGCGGACAGGAAATGTCCGGAGCTTCTGGAGTATCCGGCGGAATTGCTGGCGTGGACTCGAATGTGCGGGAAATGCCGAAATGGCTGCAGAGTACTCTGCGGGCAGATCGTGGCGTGAGTGGTCGGGATGGTGCTGAAACGGATAACCGGGATCTGGGAGAAACGGAGTTTGAAAAAGGAAAATCGCGGACAGCGATGAGAGTGAATCCGTTCCGTGAGCGGGATGCACGGGCACAGAATCTGATGCGGGCAGTTCGCACTGCACCGCGCGAAGCGGAGGAACGGGACAAGCATGAGACAGATGGGCATCTTACGGATCGCCGGATGGTATCAGGAAATGAAACGGAAAACAATACGGGTCCCAGGCAGGAAGCGAAGGAGCGTCCCGGCGACAAGGAAATGGAGTATTTGAAGCAGAGCCTCGACCAGATTGCAGCAAGCCGGGATACGCGGAAAACACGAAATGGCGAGGCAAATGCGGGTGACTGGATGAAAGGTTTGAGCCGCGAGGAGGCGCAGGTTCTGGGGGATATTATGAGGGAGTATTTATCGGGGTTGTAAATGATGATTCCAACTGAAAACTGGTTGCACACGGGTGTCCAGATTGCTATAATAAAGATAAGTTAAGTTTTTGACAAAGTAATCACGCCGCCTGCGGACGGCTGAAATGCAAAGGAGAGGAAACATATGGGAAAAGATGTGATCTTTGATTATTCAAAAGCAGCTGCATTTATTCATGAGGAAGAGATCGCCGGTATCAAGGCGGGCGTGCAGGCGGCAAGAGAGACGCTGGTAGAAAAGACCGGCGCGGGCAATGATTTCCTTGGATGGATCGACCTTCCGGTGGACTATGATAAGGAAGAGTTCGGACGCATCAAAAAAGCGGCGGAGAAGATTCAGAAGGATTCCGATGTCCTGCTGGTAATCGGTATCGGCGGTTCGTATCTGGGCGCAAGAGCGGCGATCGAGTTCCTGTCCCATAGTTTTTACAATAATCTTCCGAAAGAAAAAAGAAAAACACCGGAGATTTACTTCGTTGGCAACAGCATCAGCAGCAAATACATCCATGATCTGATGGATTTGGTCGATGGAAAAGATTTCTCTATCAATATTATTTCCAAGTCCGGTACGACAACGGAGCCGGCGATCGCATTCCGTGTATTTAAGGAGATGCTGATTGAGAAATATGGTAAAGAAGAGGCAAACAAGCGAATTTACGCGACGACAGACCGGGCGCGGGGCGCACTCAAGAATCTGGCAAATGAAGAGGGCTACGAGTCCTTCGTGGTTCCGGATGATGTTGGCGGTCGTTTCTCCGTCCTGACGGCAGTCGGTCTGCTTCCGATCGCGGTCAGCGGCGCGGATATAGATGCGTTGATGCAGGGCGCGGCAGACGCGAGAAAGAATGCACTGGAGACTCCGTTTGAGAAGAATTCTGCTCTGTTATATGCGGCGGTCCGCAACATTCTGCTCCGGAAGGGCAAACAGGTCGAGATTGTGGCAAACTATGAGCCGAGCCTGCACTATGTATCGGAGTGGTGGAAACAGCTCTACGGCGAGAGCGAGGGCAAGGATCAGAAAGGTATTTTCCCGGCAGCGGTTGATTTAACGACCGATCTTCATTCGATGGGTCAGTTCATCCAGGACGGCGCGAGAATCATGTTTGAGACAGTTCTGGAAGTGGCTGAATCTCCGGCGGAGGTCATTTTGAAGAAAGAAGATGTTGACACGGACGGTATGAACTATCTGGCTGGCAAGAGCGTGGATTTCGTCAACAAGAGTGCGATGAACGGCACGATTCTGGCACATACCGACGGCAGTGTGCCGAACCTGAAAGTGATGATCCCGGCGATGGATGCATACAGCTTGGGACAGCTCTTCTATTTCTTTGAATTTGCCTGCGGCGTCAGCGGATACCTTCTGGGTGTCAATCCATTCAACCAGCCGGGCGTAGAGAGCTATAAGAAAAATATGTTTGCACTGCTTGGCAAACCGGGCTATGAGGAAGCGAGAGAGGCGCTGCTTAAGAGACTGTAGGGGGCGGACATATAAAAAAGTATGCGTTCTGCGGCATTCTCTCCGGCATGTTCCATGAAGGAAACTGCAGCCCGGATATAAACATAGAAAACGGAACATAGAATAAAAAACGCTTTTATCAGCAAAAACTGATAGAGGCGTTTTTTTGTGTAATAGGAAATTCCTTGGAATTCCCCATTACACAAAAAGGCACATTCTTTTATGCCGCAGAACCTCGAAAAAACAATTTTCAAAAATTATAGATAATTTTTACATAAATCACCTCCTGCATTTTACAAACCATCTTTAAGATAGAATCTGGACACAGCACAAGTGATTTGACAGAAGAGAAGCGCGGCAAAGGACTCCCGATCACGATTTTGACATAGATGGCTGGTTCCAAGGTAAGACAGACTGGGAGATGGGACACCGCAGCAGGAGGAGAACGAATGAAGGTAAGTATGAGACGTCTGATGGCGCTTGCGATGGCAGGCACGATGACATTGATGGCAGGATGCAGCCAGGCATCCAGCTCGGCGACAGGAAGCAGCGACACACAGAGCGCGTCCGGAGAGAGCGGGGCAGAGAAGGCGGCATCCGGCGATAAAACGGTGATTGAATACTGGCACTGTAACGCAGAAACCCAGGGAGGTCTGGTCGTAGACGATCTGGTAAAGAAATTTAATGAGGAAAATGATCACATCGAGGTAGTAGCGAAATACAACCCGGATATGTACAAAGGTCTGATGCAGAATCTGCAGGCGGAAGCGGCGACCGGAAATACACCGGCGCTTGTTCAGATTGGCTGGGCATTTCTGGATTATTTCTCCAATAACTTTGACTATGTGGCGCCGCAGGATGCGATTGATAAATTCGACAGCGAGGATGCAAATTTCTTAACCGACAATTTCCTTCCAAATGTCTTAGACCTGGCGGTCAACAGCAACGGCGAGCAGGTCGGAATCCCGTACTCCTTAAGCAGCCCGGTTCTCTACATCAATAAAGATCTCTTAAAAGAAGCGGGCCTTTCCGAAGATGGACCGGAGACCTGGCAGGAAGTACAGGAATTTGCCGAGGCAGTCAAAGAGAAGACAGGAAAATATGGTTTCTATATGCAGGAACCGGCAGACTTCTGGGCGCAGCAGGCATTGGTTGAGAGCGCGGGAGCGGATATGTTGACTGCGGATGCATCCGGCAAGAAAAAAGCAAGCTTTGCAACCGAGGACGGCATTGCGGCAATGCAGATGATGCAGGATATGGTAAAAGATGGTTCTGCCCTTCATGTTTCATGGGAAGAGGGCTGCCAGAGCTTTATCGACGGCAACTGCGCGATGCTCTACACCACCATTGCGAGACGCGCTTCCGTACAGAAGGGGGCACAGTTTGACGTAGCAACCGTGAAATCCCCGCTGTGGAACGACAAGGAGCGCAAGGTTCCGGCAGGCGGCTGTTTCTTAGCCATCACCGCGCAGAGCGACGAGCAGATTCAGGCGGCATGGGAGTTTGAAAAGTATCTTTACAGCGTAGAATCAATGGCAGCATGGACCGAGGGAACCGGTTATGTACCGCCGAGAAAAGATGTGGCAGAGGCAGAAAATGGATTGAAAGATTTTCTGGCTGAGAACACAATGATGAATGCAGCGATTGAGCAGATGGACGGCGTTGTATCATGGACCGCATTCCCGGGCGATGCAGGCCTTGAGGCAGAGCAGCTTCTTCTGGATATGAGAGACCAGATTCTGGGCGGTCAGGTATCTGCGAAAGATGGTATGACGAGCACACAGGATGCGATCAACCAGCTGCTGGATGCACAGTAGGGACAGGCAGCCTGACGCTTGGAACGGCTTTCGGGTGGCAGAAAAATCATTACAAAATTTAGGACAGAAATGAGAATGGGGTTGTTGCGGAATAGCAGAACGTGTTTTGGCAGAATGGACTGCGTGCAGATAAGACGCAGGAAGCGGCCGGAGCGCGAAAGAGCTGTTTGGCGGCAGCCCCTTCATAAAATGCATTGGAATGGAGGAAATAGTTTGAATCGGGAGGACAAAAAACAGGCAGCGCTTGGATATGTTTTTTTGCTGCCGTCGCTCGTCATGTTTGCGGTATTTATGTTTTATCCGCTTTTTTACACGCTGTATTTGAGTTTTTTTGAGTGGAACATGGTAAAGCCGGTCAAGAAGTTTGTGGGACTGGGGAATTATATTTCCGTTTTGAAGGATCCGAATACATGGAAAATCTTTGGCAATACATTCTGGTACATCGTGATTCTTCTGGTGTTTAACTTTGTGATGCCGTACATTTTATCATTCATTCTTTCGTGCGTCATCAAAAAGGGACAGAGTTTTTACAAGGCGGTCTTTTTCCTGCCGAGTGTGATTTCGCTGGTCGTCGGCTCGATTCTGTATACATGGATTCTGAATCCGATTTCGGGTCCGGTCGCGATTGTGGCAGGCTGGTTTGGGCTGAAACTGCCGTTTTGGTCGAAAACGGAGGGCTGGGTCATCGCGGTACTCTGTATTATCACGACCTGGAAGACGTTTGGCTACAATTTCATCAACATCCTAGCGGGCGTCTCCGGTGTCTCAATGGAGGTCATCGAGGCGGCGCGTCTGGAAAATGTGCCGATGTGGAAGATTTTTAAGGATATCGTCGTGCCGATGAGTTCTGCAACTGGAATCTATGTGTTTATTACGACGATCGTGCAGGGACTCCAGTATGTGTTCACGCCGATCAAGGTCGTCACACAGGGAGGACCGAACTATGCCAGTTCGAACCTGATTTATATGTCGTACCATGAGGCGTTTACACTCTATAAAACAGGAACTTCCTCGGCGGTATCGGTCATGACGATGGCACTCTTTATCATTCTTTTGGTGCTGGAATTCCGGTTTGTAGAAAAGGGGGTTTACTATGAAAACTAAAGACAGACAGATCGGCTGGCATCTGTTTCTGGTGGTGGTCGTTTTCCTCCTTCTGATGCCGATCGTATTTGCAATTTCCAACTCTTTCAAGACGATGCAGGAGGCGTTCAACACGGTTTTTCAGGTGATTCCGCTGCATCCGACGCTGGAAAATTATCGGCATGTATTTGACAAACTGCCGTTTGTGAAAATCACGCTGAATACGTTTCTGATCGCATCGACGGTCACGATTTTTAAGACAATCACGGGACTTCTGGCGGCGTATGCGTTCGTCTATTTCCGGTTTAAGGGAAAAGGATTTTTGTATTTTATTATGTTAAGTACGCTGTTCATCCCGTTTACGGTCACGATGATTCCAAATTATCTTCTGATCTCTAAAATCGGTCTGCGCGATCGTATCTGGGGCGTCGCACTGCCGCAGCTGGCGGATGTGCTGGGAATTTTCCTGCTGCGCCAGGCAATGCGTGGAATCCCGCTGGCACTCATTGAGGCGGCACGGATGGAAAATATCCGGCACATGAAAATCATGCGCGACATTGTGATTCCGCTGGTGCGTCCGTCCATCATTTCCACCGGCATCATTTTCTTTATCAATTCGTGGAATGAATATGTGTGGCCGGTGCTGATCTTAAAATCCAAGGAAAATTATACGCTGTCGCTGGCATTGCAGATGTACATCAGCGCCGAGGGCGGTACGGAATTTACGATCGCGATGGCGGTGTCGGTGCTCACGATGCTGATTCCGCTGGTACTGTATATCATTTTCCAGCGCTATATCATCAATACATTTGCGGCGTCTAGATTGAAGGGATAATGGGAGATTGCGCTGGACATAAGAAAGGGATAGATTAATTCAATGAAAAATATTGTATTTGAAAATGTTAAAAAAGCGTATGGCAAAAATGTGGTCGTGGAGGACCTCTGCATGGAGGTAAAGGAGGGCGAACGCCTGATTTTATTAGGTCCGTCCGGCTGTGGAAAATCGACGACACTTCGCATGATTGCGGGACTGGAAAATGTGACCGCCGGAAACCTGTGGATGCGCGACCAGGTGGTAAATGATGTGCCGTGCGGCGAGCGCGGTGTCTCGATGGTGTTTCAAAACTATGCGCTGTTTCCGCATATGAGCGTCAAGAATAATATCATATATGGTTTAAAAGCGCACAAGATGGATGAGAACGAGATCGATGCGCGCTTAAAAGAAGTCCTCAAAATGCTGGAACTGGAAGGGCTGGAGGATCGGAAGCCGAAGGAGCTTTCCGGCGGACAGCGCCAGAGAGTGGCATTGGCGAGAGCCGTGGTAAAGCGCGCCGACTATTTCCTTCTGGACGAGCCGCTGTCAAACCTGGATGCACAGCTTAGGATGCGTGCGAGAAAAGAACTGGTAAAAATCCATGAAATGTACCACCCGACGTTAGTCTACGTTACGCACGACCAGATCGAGGCGATGACGGTTGGCGATCGGATCGCGCTCATGTACCGGGGCAAGATGGAAATGCTCGATACCCCGTCACACGTGTACAATCGTCCGGCAAGCGTGTTCTGTGCGAAGTTTATCGGTTCGCCGTCCATGAATATCGTGGAGGCGGAATATCATAACGGGGCGCTTGTCATCGGGAAGCAGAAGGTAGAACTTCCGGGTATCTGGCAGCGGATCGCCGCGCAGTGCCCGTCGGGACTGCTGTACGCCGGTGTCCGCCCGGAACACGTGATGATGAGCCGCACCCCGCAGGAGCGGTCGATCGAGGGCATGGTCCGTTACGTGGAGGATTACGGAAACCGGTACGGTGTTTATATTCAGGTCGAGGGAGACAAGAACGAGCTGATTGCCATCCGCGAGGGCGAGATTCCACAGCCGGGTGAGAAGGTATACATCCATGTGGAGACGGAAAAGCTGCATCTGTTTGACCGCGGGACGGAGAAATCGCTCGGTTACCCGGAGATGGTGATCCGCGCACAGGAAAAGCTGGCGGTGCCGAAATTGGAAAAGGCGATCGCCCAGTAAGAATAGAGATAATAGAGCGAAAAAAGTGTTTTCAAAACAAGATTATGAACGTATATTTTGAAGAGGAGACATGCAATCATGAGAAAAATTCTTATCAGCACTAATATGTATAAAGGCAGCGAGTTCGGTCAGGTTCTTCCGTATCTCAAACGGTTTCCTGGACAGGTGGGAGTCGAGGTGTTTCCGATGTTTCATGAGGAATGCTTTGAGAAGAACCTGCGGGACGCCATGCCGCTCTTAAAGGAAGTCCCGGTCAGCTTCCATGGTCCATATTATCAGGCAGAGCATTCGGCAGCGGAGGGGACTGTAGAGTATGCGCGCACGATGGAGCTGCTTGAAAAGACGCTTTCGTATGCGAAAGAGCTTTCAAGCAAATATCTCGTTTATCATCACAACAACTGCCGCATCATACCGGGCGAGAAGGAAGACCGCGTCCGTGTTTCCTGTGAAAATTATTACACCGTGAAACAGCTGTGTGAGGAGGCGGGAACCCAGGTGGTCGTGGAGAATGCCGGAGTTCTGGAGCGCGGAAACCGTCTCTTCGATGAGCAGGAATTTATCGATCTGTGCCGCCGGGAACAGTATGCGGTGCTCATCGACATCGGGCACGCCTGGGCGAACGGCTGGTCGCTTAAGCGGGTCGTAAACGCGCTGGCGGACCAGATTGTGGCGTACCATCTCCACAACAACGACGGTGTCCACGACAGCCATCAGAGGATTCATGAGGGAACACTTGATTTTGACTGCTTTTTAAAATTGGCAAAGCAGGCGACGCCGGATGCCGAGTGGGTCATGGAGTATGCGATGGACGTTTCTGGAAATGTGCGGGGGATTGAGGAAGATCTGCAGTTTCTTTTGAAAATGGGAAGTGCTGCACGATGACACAGTGGCAGTGAATTTTGCCGAAAAGCCCCGCCTTGTCAACTCTTAAAAAAGCTGATATACTGGACATAAGATTGT
This sequence comes from Clostridium sp. AF32-7AC, assembly GCF_003477925.1. Taxonomy (NCBI): domain Bacteria; kingdom Bacillati; phylum Bacillota; class Clostridia; order Eubacteriales; family Clostridiaceae; genus Clostridium; species Clostridium sp. AF32-7AC. The sequence goes on along the minus strand of NZ_QUEG01000011.1, from coordinate 29,891 downwards.
GAGAAAAGATGTCCGGAGAGAACATCCGGACACGGTAAAAATGAAATTTGACAGCGGGAAAGGAACGGCAGGATGTTTCGTCTTTGGGGAAAAATGATGAAGGAAAACCGGATGCTTAGGGATATTGTGATCAGCAACGGTGATTATACAATGTCGAGAACGGCGATGGTGTTTGACGCGATCGACCAGATTTGCTATGCCTTTGATCTGGGGCATCCGGTCTGGCTGGATAAGACGATCGAGGAGTTCAAACGTCACGATAAGGCGCGTTTTACCCAGGACAACTTTATCGAGAGCATCGATTTCGATTATCTGGAGATACAGGTGCTGGAAGAATAAAGGGCAGGCAGCCGTTACAAAAAGACAAAGACCGGGAGGGGCGAGATGGCACAGGCGATAACGGATGTGAAAACATTTCTGGAAGACGCCAGACAGGCAGTGGTGGAGCTGGCGGAGTTTGAAAAACAGGAGGAGACGCTTGCTCAGGAAGAGAAAAAGCGTCTGCGCGTGCTGGAGACGGAGCGGAAAGCGGTGGCGGATGCCGTGAATTCGACCGTGAAAAAGCGCCGGGATGAGATTGAAAAAAGCTATGACGATGAGCTTGGGAAGCTGCAGGATAAGCTGAAACGCACGCGGACACGCCGCGAAAAGGCGAAAAACCAGGGCATCAAGGAGCGGATTAAGGAAGAAACGCAGGAGCTTCACGCGCACAACCGAGAGCTTGCCGTGCGGATGCGGACGCTGTTCCAGTCGGATCGTGTTCCATTTGTCTGCAAAAGCCCACTGTACTATGCGCTGTATTTTCCGAGGGGATTCAAAGAATTTCTGACGGTGTTGATTACCTTTGCGATCTGTTTCCTGTTGATCCCGTGCGGCATCTACAAGCTGCTTCCAGAACAGAAGACTTTATACCTGGCGATGATCTACGGCGTGGATGTGGTTGTTTTTGGCGGACTGTATATCCTGATTGGAAACTGGACGAAGGATCGCCATCTGGCGGCGCTGCAGGAAGGACGTTCGATCCGCAGTCTGATCGCGGCGAACAACCGCAAGATCGCGGTGATCACCTCCTCGATCCGTCGGGATCGCAGTGAAGCGCTCTACGATCTGGAAAAATACGACGATGAGATCTCCCAGATGGAGCAGGATCTGGAGGAGACGGCGAAGAAGAAAAAGGACGCATTAAACACCTTCGAAAATGTGACAAAAACCATCCTGACCGATGAGATCACCAGCAACAGCCGTGCAAAGCTCGAACAACTCAAAGAAGGCCATCAGGAGGTCGAGAGCCGCCTGCACTATACCGAGACGGTAATCAAGGAAAAGAGAATCTTTATCACAGATACCTACGAGTGCTACTTAGGCAAGGAATTTCTGAATCCAGAAAAGTTGGACGCGCTAAAACATATTCTGGATAACAGCACAGCCGTTAATTTAAGCGAGGTCATCGCAGAGTACCGCGAACGCGGCGGAAAGTAAACTGTGGAAATTATTTCATAAAAATAAATAATTAGATATAGGAACAACCAGAAAAAAGATGTGACACCGGGCGCTGTAAAGCTGCCTTCTGTCACATCTTTTTTCGTCCGTGTATATATCCTTCAATTTTCGCATAATTTCCTGCCACCCCGCCTATAATAAAGGTAAAACAACCCCTGTCCAACAGGCAGGGAGAAAACAGGACGGTGTGGGAGATGAACAGACGGGGACGCAGCCGGTTCGGTGGCAGTCCGGAGATATATTACTACAATTCAGCCCGCCGGGACGCGGTGGGAGAGCTGGCAGGGCAGTTAAGTGGGCTGATTCAGGAAGAAATGACCCGAAGGCATAAAAAGAAACTGGTTTTCCTCTGCATCGGCACGGATCGCTCGACCGGAGACAGTCTGGGACCGTTGATCGGATATAAACTCAAACAGGAACGGCGGCGCGGTACGCTGGTATTCGGAACACTTGATCGCCCCGTGCACGCGATGAACCTGGAACATTACGTGCAGGTTTTAAAAAATGGGTACCCGGATGCGTTGGTGGTGGCGGTCGATGCCTCGGTTGGCGATGAAAACCATATCGGCTATGTCACGCTGGGGCGTGGGGCTTTAAAGCCGGGGCTTGGCGTCTGCAAGGAGCTTCACGCGGTCGGAGATCTCTTTATCACCGGGATCGTGGCGGGCTGCAGCCATTACGATCCGATGATGCTGCAGAGTATCCGCCTGGCACTCGTTATGCAGCTGGCAGACTGCATCAGCGCGGGGATCGGGCTTGTCGAAAATTTTTGCCTGGATGCTGCCTCCGTTTGACAAATTTTGCATGCAATCGGCGTTATGATAGGCGGAAAGAAATTCATCATACTCCTGAAATTACGGAAAATCATGTTACTGTATTTGAGCAGGTATTTTCAGCACTGAAAATGCTGCACGGTGCAGCAATCAAATCATGGAAGCAAGTACAGACCCGGTTTCAGGAGAATCTATCATAGCGGGGTGAACATATGGGAGAATATTCTGGTTCCCGCGCAGAACTGCCGAAAAATATCCGGCAGATCGGCGAGCGGGATGAGGTGGTCCGGTTGTATGTGGAGGATTATGTAAACACGTATTTGAAACAGGTATATCCATCCGGCGGACCGGGACTCCGGGTCGGGCTGCTGCTCGGAAATTCGGATCCACAGCAGGAGGTTCCGTGCCTCTTTGTGGACGGGGCGCTGGAGATGGAGGAGGTTGTGCCGTCCGGGGAGAAGATTGTCTTTTCGGAGGCGGCATGGAAAAAGGCATACCAGCGGATGGAGGAGACATTTCCGAAAAAGACCGTGCAGGGGTGGTTTATCTGCGGCGCGCCGGGGTGTATGTTAAGTCCCCTGACCTACTGGCGGCTGCACAAGCAGTATTTCGGTGGGAAAAACCAGCTCATGTACATAAACAGCGGTGTGGACGGTGAGGCGGCATACTATGTGATGTCGGAGGACGGGTTTTACCGTTTGAAAGGATATCATATATACTACGAGAAAAACCAGATGATGCAGGACTATATGATTCTGCGGAAGGACGCCCGCCGGGTGGAGACAGGCACCGGCGATCGGGTGATCCGCGATTTCCGTAACCGGATGGAAGAGCGGCAGCAGGAGGCGGCGTCGCGTTACGGGACGATCCGGGCGCTGGGGACGCTGTGCGGCGTGCTTTCGGTCGCGGTGCTTGCCGGCGGCGTGGTGCTTTTCGGCAATTACCAGAAAATGCGCGAGATGGAGAGTGTGCTGGTATCCGTCCTCCCGGATGGTGTGCGGGGCACTGCGGACGGGAAAGAGGCGGTCACGGTGGAACAGCTCCGCGGTAGTGTGACGCCGCTTGAGAGCAGCGATGTGGATGCAGACGGAACAACAGCGGAAAACGGAGGACAGGCGCATAAATGGACACTTGAGAGCGCGGCGGATGGAGATACAGAGGGCACTGCCATAGCAGGCAGACAGAATGGACAGGCTTCCGGCGGGCAGAGCGAAGAGGACGGAAAAATGGCGGAGACGAAAGCCCCGTACATTTTGCCGGAGCCGGAGGCACAGCGCGACCTGCCGAATCCGGGCGGCAATTCGACGGCGGGACAGGACTATCCGGTCACAAACTTGAAGCCCGGCGGCACGTACACGGTCGGGGACGGGGAGACACTCTATGGGATCTGTTTTAAGCTTTATGGTAATATCCGTCATCTGGACGATATCCTTGCGGTCAACCATCTGACCGATGAAAACCGCATTATCGCAGGGCAGACGCTGGTGCTGCCGGATGTGTCCGGAGAATAGCAAAAAGATAATGCCAAACCATCTAAAATAGTGTATAATCAAGATGGCAGTCCAGCTACAGGAGATAAAAAAATGAGTGAGATGAACCCGATTGAACGGGAACAGAAGAAAAAGCAGCTGAGAGGGCGTGTGATCGACACCGCCACGCAGGACATGTTTCCCCGCCGGGGCATAAGCCACGGGGAAAATGAGGAAGAGGTGGCGGAGAAAGCCGAGCGCCATTCCAGACGGAAACGTCTCCGCAGGGTGCTGACGGCGGTGTTAATCGCGGCGCTTTTGGCGGCTGGTTTTATGTATTATAAAGATAACCATGCCTACACGGACTATACGGTAGCGTGGGAAAAAGAGATTGCGGCGAGTGAGAGCAGCACGACGGAATTTGTTCCATTTGGGGAAAATGTCCTGAAATATACGAAGGACGGAGCTTCCTATCTGGACAAGTCCGGCAAGGCGGTCTGGTCGATGAGTTATGAGCTGAAATCACCAATCTGCTATGTCAACGGCGATTATGCCGTGATCGGGGACCAGCAGGGCAATGATATTTATATTGTGGACAAGACCGGAAGCCAGGGACAGGCGACGACGCTTCTGCCGATCCTGCGCGTCAGCGTATCGGCATACGGCATCGTGGCGGCGCTGGTGGAGGACAGCAATGCTTCGTATGTGACCTTTTTCAAGAAAGACGGCAGCGAGCTTGACTGGGCGATCAAGACGGTTATGTCGGGAAATGGTTACCTGATGGACGTTTCCTTATCGCCGGATGGTACGCAGGTCATGCTTTCTGACCTGTATCTGCAGGACGGGGCACTCAAAAACCGGATTGTATTTTACAATTTCTCCGAATATGGAAAGAATTATCCAGACCGTCTGGTCGGAGGTTTTGATGAGCTGGGAGACAGCATCTGTCCGCGCGTCCGGTTTCTCGATGAGGATCACGCGTGTGCATTTGCGGATGATCAGGTGGCATTTTTCTCTTTGGAAAATGTAACAAGCCCGGCGCTGGTGCGCCAGGCGGAGATCGACGGGGAAGTCCGCGGCGTGGCATGGTCGAAGGACTATGTGGCGGTCATCTCGGACAACACCGAGGGCGGAAGTGAGAGCCGTTTGAGCATGTTTAAATCCGATGGAACCGCTATGGGTACGGCAGATTTCTCGTATTCGTGGCGTAACATAAATATACAGGGCGATTTCGTCATCCTAAATAACGAAAATTCCTGTCGGGTCTACAGTCTGTCCGGCAAGGAGCGGTTTGCCGGGGAGTTTGATTTCTCTGTGGCGCAGGTAACACGCGGCCGCGCGTTCAATTCACTGATTATCAGCGGCGGCGACCGGATGCGCGAGATCCGCCTCAAATAACACACGTTTAGTTTTTAAAATTAAGATACATAGCAGGAGGTTACTTATGAATCAGATTGACACATTATCCGTAAACGCGATCCGGATTTTATCCGCAGACGCAATCCAGAAGGCAAATTCCGGTCATCCGGGACTTCCGCTGGGATGTGCAGCAGCGGCTTATGAACTGTGGGCACATCATATGAACCATAACCCAGCCAACCCGAAGTGGGAGAACAGAGACCGTTTCATCTTATCCGGCGGTCATGGTTCCATGCTGCTTTACTCTCTGCTGCACCTGTTTGGCTACGGAAATCTTTCCAAAGAAGATCTGATGAACTTCCGCCAGTTAGATTCCAAGACTCCGGGACATCCGGAATATGGTCATACCGTTGGCGTTGAGGCGACGACCGGTCCGCTGGGCGCAGGTATGGGTATGGCAGTCGGCATGGCGATGGCTGAGGCACATCTGGAAAGCGTATTCAACAAAGAAAATTATCCGGTAGTTGACCATTACACCTATGTATTGGGCGGCGACGGATGTATGATGGAAGGCATTTCCTCTGAGGCATTCTCTCTGGCAGGTACCCTGGGACTTTCCAAGCTGATTGTTCTCTATGATTCCAACCGCATCTCCATCGAGGGAAGCACCGACATCGCATTCCGTGAGAATGTACAGGAGCGTATGCAGGCATTTGGTTTCCAGACGATCACGGTAGAAGACGGCAATGATATCGACGCGATCGGCAAGGCGATCGAGGCTGCAAAGGCAGATACCGAGCATCCGTCCTTTATCACCATCAAGACGCAGATCGGCTTCGGCTGCCCGGCAAAACAGGGCAAGGCGAGCGCACACGGCGAGCCGCTGGGCGTGGAGAATGTGGAAGCACTCAGAAAGAACTTAAACTGGCCGAGCGAAGAGCCGTTCTTCGTACCGGAAGAGGTATACAAAAACTACTCCGAGATCGCAGAGCAGAAGGCAGAGGTAGAAGCTGCATGGAACGTGATGTTTGCCGCTTACTGCGAGGAATATCCGGAGATGGAAGCGCTCTGGAACCAGTATCACAATGCAAAGGCGGGCGAGGCGCTGAAAGATGACGCCGGATTCTGGGCAAAACAGGAGAAACCGGAAGCAAGCCGTGCGATCTCCGGACGCCTGATCAACTACATCAAGGATGTTCTGCCGAACCTGTTTGGCGGTTCTGCTGACCTGGCACCGTCCAACAAGACCAACATGAAGGATGCGGGCGACTTCTCCAAGGAGGACAGAGCTGGACGTAACCTGCACTTCGGTGTCCGCGAACTTGCGATGGCAGCGATCGGAAATGGCATCATGCTGCACGGCGGTCTGCGTGCGTATGTATCGACCTTCTTTGTATTCAGTGATTACTGCAAACCGATGGCAAGACTGTCTGCACTGATGGGCGTGCCGCTGACCTATGTATTTACGCATGACAGCATCGGCGTTGGCGAGGATGGACCGACCCATGAGCCGATCGAGCAGATGGCAGCGCTGCGTGCGATGCCGAACTTCCATGTATTCCGCCCGTGTGATGCGACCGAGACAGAGGCAGCTTGGTACAGTGCTGTTACTTCCGAGCACACACCGACCGCACTGGTGCTGACCAGACAGAATCTGGAGCCGATGGCAGGCAGCAGCCGTGAGGCATTAAAGGGCGGCTACATCATCGACGACTGCGAGGGCACACCGGAGTTAATTCTGATTGCCAGCGGTTCCGAGGTAGCTCTGGCGGTTCATGCAAAAGAGACTCTGGCAGCAGAAGGTCAGAAAGTCCGCGTTGTATCCATGCCGTGTATGGATCTGTTCGAGGAGCAGAGCGAGGAGTACAAGGAATCCGTACTTCCGAGAGAAGTACGCCGCCGTGTAGCAGTAGAGGCGCTTGGAAGCTTCGGCTGGGACAAGTACACCGGCTTAGACGGCAAGATCATCGCGATGGAACGTTTCGGCGCCAGCGCACCGGCAGGGCTTCTGTTCAAGAAGTTCGGCTTTACCGTTGAGCATGTGGTAGAGGTGGCTAAGAGCCTGAAATAATGCTGATTTTGGTAAAAAAATAAGATAAAAGACAGGCACCTGTCTGTCGGTAGAAAAGAATGCGGTACCGCTTAAGCAGAAATGCGCCTTTCTCCGGCAGGCAGGTGTATTTTGCTTTCCAAACCTTGCAAAACGGGGATGCATTGCGTATAATAAGAGCCAGCGCAGAAAAAAGATGAGGGCATAGAAGAAAGGCTGCCAGTGCAGCCGTAAGGGAAGGGATCCAGACATGGAAAAAAAATGTATTGGGATAGACGTCGGCGGAACGACGGTTAAGATTGGTATTTTTGAGACGGACGGAACGCTTGTTTATAAGTGGGAGGTTCCGAGCCGCAAGGAAGAGAATGGGGCGTACATTCTTCCGGATGTAGCCGCTTCGATCAGGAAGAAATTGAACGAGCGGGGAATTCCGATGGATGCCGTGATCGGCGCAGGCATGGGATTTCCGGGACCGGTGCAGCCGGATGGCTATGTGGAGGTCTGCGTCAACTTAGGATGGCGCGATCTGAACCCGCAGAAGATTTTGAGTGAGTTATTAGATGGAATGCCGGTCCGCTCCGGTAATGATGCTAATGTGGCGGCGCTCGGCGAGATGTGGCAGGGCGGCGGCAAGGGCTGCCATGATATCGTGATGGTGACGCTGGGAACCGGTGTCGGCGGCGGCGTGGTACACGATCAGAAGATCGTTGCAGGACGCCACGGACTGGGCGGCGAGATCGGTCATATCCATATCCGCGAGGGCGAGAAAGAAACCTGCAACTGCGGCGGACACGGCTGCCTGGAACAGGTAGCGTCCGCGACCGGTATCGCCAGGGAAGCGAGACGGAAGATGGTGGCAAAGCCGGATGCGTCGGTGATGCGTGCCTACGGTGATGCGATCACCGCAAAAGATGTGCTGGATGCGGCAAAAGCTGGGGATTCACTGGCGCTGGAGGTTATGGACACCGTGTGCTATTATCTCGGATGGGCGCTGGCGACTATTTCGATGACCGTGGATCCGGAGATTTTTGTCATCGGAGGCGGCGTGTCAAAGGCGGGGACTTTTTTAACGGATTGGATTGACCGCTATTACCGTGAATTGACCCCGATCTCTGAGAATAAGGGCGAGGTTCGCCTGGCAACATTGGGAAATGACGCAGGTATCTATGGGGCGGCGAGACTGATCTTAGATTAGGCGCCTTGTTTTGAGTGACAGAGTGCAGGGTAAATGGTCTGGACGTTTGAAGGAAATAGAGATAGAAAAACGTCCAGATATGACGAAAATATGCTGTAGACAAGAGGAGACCCCGGAGCGGTCAAGCATCCGGGGCAATTATGAAAAATCTATGTGCAAAATTACTATAAAACAAATTTAAAAAGTGAAATCTTTTATGCTTTTAGTATAAAAATAAGATATGAATAAAATATGAACACCGTGTAAACAGATTATGAAAATTGGCGATTTTGTACAAAAAAGTTTCATGAATCAGAGGTTTCTCTATCAAAACAGAGGATAGAAAGAAAAATGGCAGAATTTGCAGCGCACGGTGCGAATCAGGAGGAAAAAATGGCAGCAGAAAAAGCAAAGAAAACGATTGTAATTGGACATAAAAACCCGGATACGGATTCGATTTGTTCTGCAATCGGCTATGCGAATTTCAAAACACTTCAGACGGGCGGCGAATATGTACCGTGCCGTGCCGGAGAACTGAACCCGGAGACAACCTTCGTACTGGATTACTTTAAGGTAGCTGTGCCGAAACTGATTAAATCCGTCAAAACGCAGGTCAAGGATATTGAGATCCGCGAGACTCCAGGTGTTTCCAAGAATATTTCCCTGAGAAAAGCATGGAACCTGATGCAGGAGGATGGTCTGGTAACACTTCCGGCTGTTACCGATAAGAATATACTGGAAGGTCTGATCACAGTCGGCGATATTACCCGTTCTTATATGAATGTATACGACAGCAGCATTCTTTCCAAAGCATGCACCCAGTATGCAAATATCATCGAGACCCTGGAGGGCGCGATTTTTGTTGGCGATGAGAAAGAGTACTTTGATAAAGGAAAAGTCCTGATTGCGGCAGCTAATCCGGATATGATGGAATATTATATTGAAGAGAACGACCTGGTTATCCTCGGCAACCGCTATGAGTCACAGCTGTGCGCGATCGAGATGGGTGCAAGCTGTATCATCGTGTGTGAGGGCGCTGGCGTTTCCATGACGATCAAAAAACTGGCACAGGAGCGCGGCTGTACCGTCATCACAACTCCGTATGATACCTACACGGCAGCCCGTCTCATTAACCAGAGTATGCCGATCAGCTATTTCATGAAGACTGAGAAGCTGATCACCTTTGATACAGATGATTTCATCGATGATATTAAGGATGTGATGGCAAGCAAGCGTTTCCGTCATTTCCCGGTACTCGATAAAGAAGGCAAATACAAAGGCCTGATTTCCCGCCGTAACTTACTGGGTGCGCGCGGCAAGAACGTGATTCTGGTCGATCACAATGAGCGCGGCCAGGCGGTAGACGGCATCGAGAATGCCAATATCCTGGAGCTGATTGACCACCATCGTCTGGGTACTGTGGAGACAGTCGGACCGGTCTTCTTCCGTAACCAGCCGCTCGGCTGTACGGCAACAATCATCTTCCAGATGTACCGCGAACAGGGGCTGGAGATCGACAAGACCATCGCAGGTCTGCTCTGCAGTGCGATCATCTCCGATACGCTTCTGTTCCGTTCTCCGACCTGCACACCGATGGATCGGGCAGCAGCGGTTTCTCTGGCTGAGATGGCAGGCATCAAGCTGGATGAGTTCGCAAACCAGATGTTTGAGGCAGGCAGCGAGTTAAAGGGCAAGAGCGATGCAGAGATTCTGTATCTGGATTTCAAGAAATTCTCAGCTGGAAAGACAAACTTCGGCGTCGGTCAGATCAACTCCCTGAATGCAGAGGAGCTTGGAAAGCTGAAGAACCGTATGCTGCCGTTTATGGAGAAGGCGCGTGAGGACGAAGGTCTGGATATGCTCTTCTTCATGCTGACGAATATCCTGACGGAGACGACCGAACTTCTCTGTGTTGGACAGGGGGCGGCACAGGTTGTGGCAGATGCGTTCCACGTAGGTGATGCAAATGAAGAGCTGAAGCAGACGGCAACACTGCCGGGCGTTGTTTCCAGAAAGAAACAGCTGATTCCGGCACTGACAGTGACACTGGAGCAGTAAATCAGGTGACAGTGCGCGGACGGGATTGTTTCATACGGAAAATCCAGTGATAGTTCGTGCAGGGCAGGAAGGTCGGACGGAAAGGAAGGATACCATGACATTTGTATATCCGGCGGTTTTTACGCCTAAGAAAGATGGAAAAGGGTATGATGCATATTTCCCGGATTTGGAGTGCTGCGAGGCGGAAGGTCCGGATCTGGAGGATGCGGTGGAAAATGCGCGGGAGGCAGCGTACAACTGGATCAGCCTGGAGCTGGAGGAAGAGGGCGATCTGCCGGCACAGACGCATATCGATGATATGAGCCTGCCGGAAGGAAGCATGGTGAAACAGATCATGGTCCGGATCAAACTTCTCCCGGACAACGATTAAGAGGATATAGGGATGGCACAGAAGAGAGCGGCTGGAAAGCCAGAAGAGCGTCGCCGGGGAGGAGCAAGGCAGAACCCGGAAGGACAGTTGAAAAAACGGATGGAGATCCGGAACACTCCGGGACCGCGCGCCCAGTGGAAGCCGGGCAATATGATTTATCCGGTTCCGGCGGTGCTGGTCACAGTGGCGGACTGCGAAGGAAACAGCAACATCATCACGATTGCCTGGACGGGCACGATCTGTACGAACCCGCCGATGGCGTACATTTCGGTGCGCCCGGAGCGCTATTCTTACCATATGCTGCGGGAGAGCGGTGAGTTTGTCATCAACCTGGCGACGGAGTCGATGGCGTATGCGACCGATTACTGCGGCGTCCGCTCCGGCAGGAATGTGGATAAATGGAAGGAGACAGGGCTCACACCGGTTCCGGCGCAGACGGTGAAGGCGCCGGTGATCGCCGAAAGCCCGGTCGCGATCGAGTGCCGGGTGACCGAAGTCAAGGAACTGGGGTCACATCATATGTTTCTGGCAGAGGTAACGGGTGTCAGCGTGGACGAGCAGTGGCTCAACGAGCGCGGCAGCCTGGAGCTTGCAAAGGCGGAACCGATTGTGTATTCGCATGGCGGCTATTATGGGCTTTCAGAGCTTCTTGGAACATTTGGATGGAGTGTAAAGAAAAAGAAGAGGTGCCAAAGATGAAAAATAATGTAACCCTGATTGGTATGCCGTCCGCAGGAAAGAGCACGGTCGGAGTGCTTTTAGCAAAGAGACTGGGCTATTCCTTTATAGATGTGGATTTGCTGATTCAGGAACAGGAAGGTAAGCGTCTGCGCGAGATCATCGAAGAACAGGGACTGGATGGATTTCTCGATGTGGAGAATCGCGTCAACGCGGGGGTGGAAGCCGAGCAGGCGGTCATCGCACCGGGGGGCAGCGTGATCTACGGAAAGGAAGCGATGGAACATTTAAAATCCATCGGACTGGTTGTCTATCTGAAAATTACTTATGACGAGCTGGTAAAACGCGTCGGCGATGTCAAGGACCGCGGCGTGGCGCTGAAAGACGGCATGACACTTCTGGATCTCTACCATGAGAGGATCTCGTATTTTGAGAAATACGCAGACATCACGATCGACGAGGAAGGTAAAGAGCTGGGGGCGGTGGTTGATGAGCTGCGCGAAATATTGGAAGAGCGCGGTTATGTGCTGGGAAGTGCGCCGGAGGAAGAGTAACAATTTCACATGAGAATGGGGGCAGCCGGTTCTGTCGGACGGGTTTCATAACGGGTTACAGTGAGAAAAAAATCAGTTGCAAAACAGTTGAAAATCCAATACAATAGAATAGTAACCATTTTTATAGAATGTTAACAGTCGGGGGTGCAAAGATGCGGAATCTTTTTTGCATCCCTTTTTTGAAAGGTGTGCGTATATGACTACAGTGAAATCTCTGTCCAGAGAGATGAAATTCTTTCTTCTGGCACTGATTCCGATCTATTTCATTTCAGTGGGGCTGATTATACAGCCGTTTGACTCCATTGTGACTGGTATCTATGAAATCATAAGGGAACCGGATTTCCTGATCACCGATTATATTGCGGTCGGCGGCATGGGAGCCGCGTTTGTCAATGCCGGGATGATGGCGCTTATCAGCATCTACTTTGTCTATAGTCTTGGGATGGAGATGGACGGGCATACGATCACATCCTGCTGTCTGATGTTTGGATTCTCTTTGTTCGGAAAAAATCTGATGAATATCTGGGCGATTTTTCTGGGTGTATTTCTCTATGCAAAATATCATAAAATGCACTTATCCAACTATATTTATGTCGGCATCTACGGAACGAGCCTGTCTCCGATCATCACACAGCTGATGCACGTGGTGGAGCTGCCGCTCTGGCAGCGCTTCTGTGTGACGATTCTGGTGGGAATCTGTATCGGATTCGTGCTTCCACCGCTCGCGACGCATTCCCACTATGCCCATAAGGGATATTCCCTTTATAATGTGGGATTTGCCTCTGGCATCATTGCGACGGTCCTGGTCTCCACGTTTAAGTCCTTTGGAATTGAGACGGAGGCGCGTCTTATCTGGTCCTCCGGCAATGATGCGATGCTTTTAGGGCTGCTATTTGTCCTGTTTGCAGGCATGTCGGTGGTGGCAGTGCTGTGGCGCGGAAAAGATACGCTTTTAGGGTATGAAAAACTCCTTGCGACAACGGGAATCGGCGGTACCGATTACCTGCTGGAATTGGGCGGTGCGGTGACGCTTCTCAACATGGGACTCAATGGTCTGTTTGCGACCTTCTTTGTGCTGGCAGTCGGTGGAAACCTAAATGGACCGACGATCGGCGGAATCTTTACCATCGTTGGATTCAGTGCGACTGGAAAACATTTGCGGAATATTTTCCCGATCATGGCGGGCGTCTGCATTGCGAGCACCGTCCGGGCGTGGGATATCACGAATCCGTCGGCACTTCTGGCGCTGCTCTTTTCCACGACGCTGGCGCCGATCGCCGGAGAGTTTGGAATTTTATGCGGCGTGTTAGCCGGTTTTCTGCACGCGTCGGTGGCGCTCAATGTCGGGATCGTGTATGGGGGCATGAACCTCTATAACAATGGATTTGCGGGCGGTATCGTCGCAATGTTCCTGGTGCCGGTGATCCAGTCGATCCGCGACCGGAGGGCGCGGGCGAAGGGAGATCTGTCGCTGTAAGATTTCCTCTTTTTAATGGAATCTTAACACGAAAGAGGCATAGAGATATTGTATCATTATAAAAACACCACATTTATGATACCTACTAAACATAGAAAGGAATGATACATATTTCAACTTCATTTGCGCTTCTGGTCGTAGCGATTATTATCCTTGTCTGCATCGCGGGAAGCCGTCTTTCGGGGCGGCTGGGGGTGCCGACGTTGTTTATTTTTATTATGCTGGGAATGCTGTTTGGATCGGACGGTATTTTTAAGATTCCATTCGGCAATTTTGCACTGGCGGAACAGGTCTGCTCGGTGGCACTGATTTTTATCATGTTTTACGGCGGGTTCGGCACGCGCTGGAGTGAGGCGAAGCCGGTCGCGGGGCGGTCGATTTTGTTATCCTCGGTGGGTGTAGTGCTGACGGCGCTTTTGACCGGCCTGTTCTGTCATCTGGTGCTTAAGATGGCACTGATGGAAGGAATGCTTCTCGGCGCAGTTCTTGGATCGACCGATGCGGCATCCGTGTTCTCGATCCTGCGTTCGCGCAAGCTGAACCTCAAATACGGCACGGCATCCATGCTGGAGTTAGAGAGCGGAAGCAACGACCCGTTTGCGTACATGATGACGGTGATTCTGCTGTCTGCGATGACGGGGAGTGTGAGCGGCGGTTCGGCGGTTCTGCTTTTGATCCGCCAGCTCGCATTCGGGCTTTTGACCGGCGCGGCGATCGCGTTTCTGGTGACATGGCTTTTAAAGCGGTATGCCTTTTATGGCGAGGGATTTGACACGATCTTTGTCTTTGCGGCGGCAATCATTTCCTACGCGCTTGCATCCCAGATTGGCGGAAATGGCTACTTAAGTGTGTATTTGACCGGTATTATCCTCGGAAATCAGGAGCTGAAGAACCAGAAAGCGCTGGTTGGCTTCTTTGATGCGTTTACCGGTATGATGCAGATGCTTCTGTTTTTCTTACTGGGACTTCTGGCGTTTCCCTCGCAGATGCCGTCGATCGTGCTTCCGTCGATCGCAATCGCATTGTTTTTAACATTTGTGGCGCGTCCGGCGGCGGTTGGCTTGCTGCTCGCGCCGTCGAAATCGCCGATCGGGCAGTATCTGGTTATTTCCTGGGCGGGTCTGCGCGGTGCGGCATCAATCGTATTTGCGATCATGGCGACGCTCAGTGAGGGATATATGAAATATGATATATTCCACATTGTGTTCTGCGTTGTTTTATTTTCCATCATTTTTCAGGGTTCGCTGCTTCCGAAGGTGGCAGAAAAATGTGACATGATTGACAACTCGACCGATGTCATGCGGACGTTCTCGGACTATACGGGCGATATGCAGATTCAGTTCGTGCAGCTTCCGATCGGGGACAATCATCCGTGGAAAAACCGTAAAATCTGTGAGATCGAGATGCTTCCGGGTATGTTAATCACAGTGATCCGGCGCGGCGCGCAGACGATTGTGCCCAAAGGACAGACTGTAATTCAGGAAGGGGATACCGTCGTCTTGGGTGCAGAGGGCTTTACGGACAGCCAGGGAATCCTTTTAAAAGAGATTTTGATGACACCAGATCACCGCTGGTGTGGTAAGAAGATCGCGGAGGCGCGCTTCTATAAGAATACGATCATTGTGATGATAAAGCGGGGCAGCCAGATCATCATTCCAGACGGCGGTACGCAGATACTGGAAGGCGACCGGGTGGTTGTATACTCGCAGAAACTGCCGCAGGTGGAAGGGCGTGTGAAACACGAAATCGGACCGGCCGTATCGGCTGCTGTTCACAAGTAAGCACGTTTTCTTACGGCACTTTCGGTTCCAAAAGTGCCTATCCGTGAACAGTAACGCGGATTCATAGTAGGAACATGGAAATTTCAGGCAATACTTGCAGTTTGTTGAATTATAAACTATACTTAAACAACAACGGTTTGCCGGAGGAAAAGAGTATGCAGCAGGGAAATACGAAGGAACGGATTGTAGAGGCTTATATCGAGCTGGAGTCGGAAAGACCGGTCGAGAAGATCACGGTCACGGCGCTGGTCGAGCGGAGCCGGATCACAAGAAAAACATTTTATTATTACTTTAAAGATATATATGATTTGATGGAATACCGGATGGAACGCGAGATGAAGCGCGTCATGGAAGAGACGATGAGCCAGCCAGATCCGGAGAAGGCGCTGACACAGCTGTATATGTATATCATGGAAAATCAGAAGCATATCAGGGCATTGTCCGAGTCGGTACAGTTCATGGCGCTGCGCCGTCAGATGGGAGAAAAGGTGTACCAGTATTTTTATAACCATCTGGAGCGGATTGGTATGTTTAAGAACCTGACGATGCCGGAGGCGGCGATGGCGGTGCAGATCATCATTTTCTCGGTTATGGGAGTTGCGTTTGACGCGCCGTTTAAGGATGAGGCGGATGTGAAGGAGCGCGTCGCCACGTTCATGAGCGTGATCCGCAAATGCACCGGGCGTGACCCTATGCAGGTCCGTTAGGAAAGCAGGTTTCCGGCAGTTTTGAGAATTATTGTAACTGTTCAGTAGGTCTGCGCGTGACTGTGAAGGTACTGAACAGTTACGAATTATTATCAATTAGAAAATGGAACAAGGAAACGCAGGAGGAATCAGCGGTATTTGGTTGGTTTTTTCTGCGTTTTTGCTGTCATGTACCCGGAAAAAACGGTCAGCGGCAGGAGAATTCGGGTGCCATGAAAAAAAGATGAACATGGATAGATACATTTTGGCGAATTTGTGTACACACCTGTCCGAACTTGGGAGTGGCAAAGTGTATACGAGATGAGTAAAATATAGACTGAGAAAAATTTTTACCAAGAACAAGCATAGATGGAGGAAATTATGAAAAAAAGAGGAAAGATTCTGGCGCTGGCTGCGATTGTAGTTGTTGGCGCTGTCGTTTTGTCCCGATGCGGTCATAAGAATACGGCGGTGGAATATGAATCCCGTCCAACCGTAAGAGTAGAAAATCCGGTTCGTCAGGACATCAGCTTGTACACGGATCTGACCGGACTGGTAGAGCCGCAGTCCCGCGCGAGCGTCATGCCGAAGATGAGCGGCGAGGTGCTGGAGGTTTACTTCCAGGCGGGTGATACGGTCCAGGCAGGGCAGGCGCTGTGCAAGATCGATTCCGACGCGTTGACAGCGTTAAAGCTACAGGTGGATGCGGCTTCCGTTGCCTTAAAGAATGCGGACAGCAATTTAAGCCGTACCCAGGCGCTCTTTGCTGATGGTTTTGTCTCCCAGGAGGCGATGGAGCAGGCACAAAACAGCGCACAGAATGCGAAGATTTCCTATGAATCTGCGAAGAACCAGTACGATCTGCAGGTGAAATACACGACCGTGACGGCGCCGATCGACGGTGTGATCGAGTCCCGGAGCGTCGAGCCGCATGATCATGTATCTCCGGCAGGCGAGATCTGCACGATCTCCGGTGCCAGCCAGTTACAGGTTAAATTCGGCATCACCGAGAAGATCCACCAGACGATGGAGTTGGGCGACAGCGTGACGCTGGAGAAAAATGGTGCGGATTACACCGGTACTGTAACCGAAATCGGATCTATGGTCAACGAGAGCAGCGGCCTTTATGACGCGCGTGCGATGGTGCCGGATGCAGCAGGTCTTACGAATGGTTCTCGCGTAAAAATGACGGTTATCATGGACCATGTCAGCCAGGTGCTGACCGTTCCGGTCGATGCAGTCAGCTATGACAACGGTGCCCCGTTTGTATATCTCTATGAGGATGGAAAAGCGGAGAAGACCGAGATCGAAGCAGGTATCTATGACGATGAAAATATGGAAGTAAAATCGGGTCTGACGAGTGACAGCCAGGTCATCGTGAGCTGGAGCAACGAGCTGGTGGATCAGGGAGAAGTCCTGTTAGCACAGGATACCGATGGCGCGCAGACAGACGGAAACAATGAGACAGCAGCGGAGACGACAGAGGCAGGTGACAAAGAATGATTCGACTGACAAAACTCGCACTGCGGCGTCCGGTTACCATCATTCTCTGTCTGATTACCATCGCGTACTTCGGCCTTCAGTCCGTCATGGGCATGAAGCTGGAACTGACGCCAGAGATGGAGATGCCGATGTTAATCATCGCTACGGTGTATCCGGGAGCCAGCCCGGAGGACGTAACCGATCTGGTTACCAAGAAAGAAGAAGATGCGATCACATCATTGGACTCGGTCGATAAGGTACAGTCCATTTCCCGTGAAAATGTATCGATCGTCATTGTCCAGTATGAGTACGGTACCAACATGGATACCGCATACATTAACCTGAAAAAGGCGATAGATGGCATTCAGAGCGATCTGCCGGACGATGCCAACGATCCGAATATCATGGAGCTGGATATCAACTCGATGGCGACGGTTACGCTGGCAGTCAGCGGCGACGCTGATCAGAACCTTTATACATATGTAGATGACAAAATTGTTCCTGAGTTTGAGAAATTAAGCTCGGTCGGCGAGGTTTCGATTGCCGGCGGTCAGGATAGCTACACCCGCGTGGAACTGATTCCGGAAAAACTGGCACAGTACCACCTGAATATGAATACGGTTGCACAGTTAGTCGGTGCCGCCGATTTCACGATCCCGGCGGGCGATGTCCGGGTTGGAAAACAGGATCTCGACGTCAGTGTCGGCAACGAATTTAAGAGCACGGAAAGTCTGAAAAATGTCGTACTTCCGCTGGCAAACGGTGAGACGATCCATCTTTCTGATATCGCAAATGTCTATGAGGCGCTGGAGGATGCAAGCTCGATCGGACGTTACAATGGCGAAGATGTTATCTCCCTGGGAATCAAAAAACAGCAGAGTTCCACCGCGATCGAGGTTTCCAACCAGGTAACCAAGAAGGTGCAGGAAATTGAAAAGCAGTATCCGGGTCTTAAAATCACCGTGGTAGATGATGCCAGTGACACGCTGAAACAGTCTTTAAGCAGCGTAATCCAGACCCTGATCCTGGCGATCATCCTGTCCATGATCATTCTGTTCTTATTCTATGGCGATTTGCGTGCGTCGGTCATCGTAGGTACGTCCATTCCGATCTCCGTTGTATTGGCGATCATTTGTATGGCGGCGATGGGATTCTCAATGAATATTATTTCCCTGACGTCGCTCGTTCTCGGTGTAGGTATGATGGTTGATAACTCGATCAACGTCCTCGACGGATGTTTCCGGGCAAAGGAAAAACTGGATTTCTATGATGCGGCGCTGGAAGGTACGCGCACGATGATCGGCTCGATCACCGGCGGTACGCTGACAACCTGTGTTGTATTTATTCCGCTTCTGATGTTAAATGGTATGTCTGGACAGCTCTTTACACAGCTCGGGTACACGATCATTTTCTGTATGACGGCTTCCTTATTCTCAGCAGTCATCATCGTGCCGCTCTGCTATATGTTCTGGCATCCGGTTGAGAAGGATCATGCGCCGGCAGGACGTATAATCAAAGGCATCCAGGGCTGGTATCGCAAGCATATGCCGCATGTCATCAAGCGCTATGCGCTTGTATTCGGAACGACTGCAGTGCTGGTTGTCCTGTCCATCCTCATGGCGTCCAGACTGAACCTGGAGCTGATGTCTTCGATCGATGAAGGTATCGTCACGATGACGATCAAGACGAAACCGGGTTATTCGGTATCGGCGATCCGTGACACTGTGCTCGATCTGGAAAATATGGTAGAGACAGACGAGGATGTGGATCATTACCTGATGACATATGGAAACAGTGGTGTCAGCATGACTTCCGGAAGTGATGTGACGCTGAATGCCTACTTAAAAGATAAGAGAAAACTTTCCACGGACGAGGTTATCGAGAAGTGGAGATATGCGACACAGAACTACGTTGATGCGACCATTACCTTGGAACAGGGCAGCAGCAGTATGAGCAGCAGCATGAGCAGCGGTGATTCAATTGAGGTGGATCTGCAGAGTACCGATTACGACACCCTAAAGAAGGCAGCGGATGATCTGGTAACTGAGCTTCGCAAGCGCGAGGATGTTATGCAGGTACATTCTTCTGTTGAGAATGCGGCGCCGGTTATCAAGGTAAATGTGGATCCGGTTAAGGCAGAGGCAGAGGGACTGACCCCGGCCAGCATCGGTTCGATGGTATACAGTAATTTAAGCGGTGTGAAAGCGGCGACGATCTCCGTCAACGGCAATGATCAGGACGTGAAGGTAGAATTTGCGCCGGATCGCTACGATTCCATCGCGAAACTGCAGGGCATGATGATCACGACGGCGACGGGTAATACGCTTCCGCTGGAGGATCTGGCAGAGATCTACTACCAGGATAGCCCACAGGAGATTTCACGAAAAGAGAAACAGTACCAGGTATCGATCACGATGCAGGCACAGGCAGATTATAAGAAGACGGCTGAAAAAGATGTCAAGAGCTTCGTGCAGAACTGGGAATTCCCGTACGGCGTTGAGATGGCGACCAATAGCCTGGATGAGTCGATGGGCGAGGAGCTTTCCGCGTTGGGAATGGCGCTTGTCACAGCGATCTTTCTGATTTTCATTGTCATGGCGATCCAGTTTGAGTCCCCGAAATTCTCCCTGATGGTTATGGCAACGATCCCGTTCAGTTTGATCGGTTCCTTTGGATTCCTGTTTCTGGCGGACTGCCCGATCAGTATGAACTCCATGCTTGGTTTCCTGATGCTGGTCGGTACGGTTGTAAACAACGGTATTTTATACGTGGATACGGTGAACCAGCTGCGGATGGAGATGCCGTTAGACGAGGCGCTGGTAGAAGCCGGTGCGATCCGTGTACGCCCAATCTGCATGACGACACTGACGACCATCATTGCGATGATCCCGAACTGTCTGGCATTTGGTAAGGCGGGCAAGATGATGCAGGGCTTAGCGCTTGTAAACGTCGGCGGTCTGGTTGCGGCGACGATCCTGACGCTGGTACTGCTTCCGTCCTTCTACCGGGTGGTTTATAACATGGGAAAAGGCAAAGAAGATGAGTATGATAAGCTGGACTGCGACTAAGGAAAAGCAGGTTAAGCAGTGAATCTGTCAGGCGGCGGACCCGGGGCGGGGAAGCTGCCTGTACGGATAGAAAAAGGGGGAGAAGAAGATGCCGTCGGAACGATTTAAGCGATTGCCGGAGGAAAAACAGAAGAAAATCCGGGACGCGTGTATGGCTGAATATACGCGGACAACGATAGAAAAAGCATCGCTCAACCGTATGATAGAAGATGCCGGGATCTCCCGGGGCAGTTTTTATACGTATTTTGACAGTAAATGGGATGTTTTAGGATATCTGTGTGAGAGTTTTATCAATGAATTTTATGAGTGCGGCGTGCGCTGCCTTGAAGAGGCGCAGGGGGACATCTGGGAGATGTTAGGGCAGTTTTTAAACGGTTCGCTTGCCCTGTGCCGCGATGAGAGACGCACCGATTTCATCCGCAACATCATGGAGTGCAGCAGCCGCGAGGCGCTGATCTTTGATATATTCAGCTCCGATCCGGACAGTCCACGCGCCGTGCGTGGACGGAAGCTGGAACGTGCCGCCTATGAGTCGTGCGTGGGAAAATCCTTGCGGAAGATGGGCTGGGAGGAATATATGAGTTTTTTCCGCATGGCGATGATGGCGATCGCGATGGAGATCAAGAGCTTTCACGACGGAGTTCCGGAAAACCGTATCCGGGAACGGTTTGCCCTGACACTCGGCATCCTGAAACGGGGCGCTGGGATAGAATCGGGAGCGGGCGCGCAGAGCGCCGAAAGGAAATGAAGATGAGTAAGATGAAGAAAAACAGGAAAAAACTGTTTGCCATTCTTTTACAGGCGGCGTTAGTCAGCACGGCTATGACGATGCCGGCATATGCGGCTAAAACGCCGGGGATCGGCTCAGATGCGCTGGTTGGCGACGATGCGACCGGTCCGGTGCTGACGGGCGGCAATACCGAGGTGGAGGAGGAAACTTCCCCGTACACCAAAGAACAGCTAGAGGATGGGACGCTGGAATATGGCGAGATCGCATGGCGAATCGAGGGGTACAACAGCACGTACTTAAACCTGCGTTCCCAGCTCTACAGCCAGACGACCAGCCAGTCGGCGGGAACTGCCCTGGCGGCAGAGGCGAGCGCCCTCATGGAAGATGCGATGGACCTGAAGTCCGACGATATGGATGCGGAGACGAGAGAGCTGTTTGAGGGCTACAAGGCGGCAGCGAGAGAGCTGCGCAAACAGGGGGCAAAGCTTACGAACAAGGAGCTTTCCGGCACCTATGCCCGGACCCTGCGTCAGACAAAGAATAAGTTAGTCAAGGCGGTGCAGAACTTGCTCATCCAGTATGAGGAACTGCTCCCGCAGGTGGAAACAGCGAAAAAGAATGTGGAAATGTGCCAGGTAAATGCCGATGCCGCACAGAAGATGCAGGCGCTCGGCCGTGCTTCCGCGCAGGAGGTCCTGACGGCGCAGAAGGCGCTGCAACAGGCCAATTCCAGCGCCCAGCAGGCAGAAAACGGGGCATTGCAGCTCAAACAGAATATTTTAATGCTACTTGGATTTGGCGCGGATGCGCCGGTAACCTTTGCGGATGTGCCGGTTCCGGATGCGTCCCGGATCGCGGCAATGGATCTGGGTACCGATACACAGGCGGCAGTCAGTGCGAATTATGATCTGATGTCGGTACGTGCAAATAAGGCAACGGGTTCTTCCAACCGTACGGTCAAAAAAAGAAACGTTGCTTATACCGAGGATTCGGTGGCGATCACAATCCAGAACCTCTATGCGGCGGTAGTATCCAAGAAGCAGGCGTATGACAGTGCAGCAGCCGGATATCAGGCGGCCGCGCAGAGTTACGAGGCGGCAAAGCGCCAGAACGCACTGGGAATGCTCTCAAGAGCCAATTATTTGGGGCTTGAGTGTTCCTGGCTCAGCAGCGTGGCATCGTATAAGACCGCCGAGCTGGAATATACCAAAGCGGTGGAAAATTATGAGTGGGCAGTTAGAGGCCTGATTGTAAGCAAGTAGTTCGTCAGGAATTTGCCGTATTTAAATGCGAAGCCACGGCAAATTCCGTTACTGGACACGTATGCGTGAACCGTAACGTGAATGGGAACAGAAAGGAAGTAGGAACCGGAAATGAAACATAGAAGAAGGAAAACGGCGCTTCTGAGCGCAGCGGCAGCAGCGGTTCTGGCATTGCAGGGATCATTTGCGGCGCTGGCTGCCAGCCCGCAGTTCGCCTACGATGCGGATACATGGGCGAAGCTTCAGGACAATGTGATGGAATACAGCGAGCTGCCGTATCTGGTACAGGAGTACAACCCGACGTATTTAAACAACCAGACAACCTATCAGGCAGGACGCGATACAAAGAATGCGAAGGAAGTGCAGGATAAGCAGTACAATCAGGCAAATGACCTGTATGACAGCGCGGATAACCTGCGGGATCAGGCAGACCAGATTGAGGATTATCTGGCAGTGCCGGGCATGGCAAGTGCGTATGCCAGCCTGATGTCTGCATCGGTGATGGTCGAGCAGAATGCATTAAAAACGCAGCAGTCGGCCGATGCCTCCTACCGCGACAGCGAGATGGACCGTCTGGACTATATGAACAGCCAGGATGCGGTCGTGGTACAGGTAGAGGCAGCGTTTGCGGCGTATAATCAGGTCAAAAAGACAATTCCGCTGATGGAGAAATCGCTGGAACTGCAGGAACTGACACTGCAGATGACTCAGAAACGCCAGCAGCTCGGTCAGGCGACCCAGATTGATGTGTTAAATGCACAGAAATCGCTGCAGTCGCTTCAATCCACATTGACACAGACGAAAGCGGGGCTTCAGACCCAGCACCAGCAGCTCTGCGTCCAGACCGGCTGGACCTATGACGCGGAACCGGATATCCAGGATCTGCCGCAGGCGGATCTTGGACGGATCGCGGCAATGAACCTGGCGGCGGACACACAGACGGCGCTCCAACAGAACCTGTCCTTACAGTCCAATAAGCGCGGCTATGCCAATATGGCAGAAGGTTCAGCTGATAAGAAAAACATGGACCGCACCATCAAGAACCAGGAGCAGACGATCCGCTCCAGTATGCAGACACTCTACAACGACATCATGCAGAAGCAGACAGCCCTGCAGCTTGCCGATGCGTCTCTGGCAGCAGAGACGCAGGCGATGAATGCGATGCAGAAGAAGCTGGAGCTTGGCATGACGACCCAGATGGAGTACAAGAGCGAGGAAGTCTCCGTACTGGAAAAGCAGATCGATAAGGAGACAGCTAACATGAACCTGCAGCAGGCGATCGAGACGTATGAGTGGGCGCTGAAAGGTTACATGAAGTAGGGACAGAAGTTAAGTTTCTGGCACTTCCTCTGCGCGGGGGTTAACGTGGCGCTGGAGGAGCTGTGTATATCGAAAATGATATAATAAAATATTTATAAAACAAGAGGCAAAAAGCGGCGTTTTCTTTCGAATCGCCGCTTTTTTTGGGGAAAAAATAGGTGCATATTGTATGGATTTAACAAAAAATAGCCACAAACTACAGAATACTACCGATTCGGACTGGAAAATACTGGGTTAATAAAAAAATACTTTTGACAATTAACGCAGCATAGAAAATAAAAAAGATACTTTCAGTAAGGAGAGAAAATAAGATATGAACAAATCACAACAAAACAAAATCAAGTGGTATATGCTTTCCTTTATGTGTTTCTCCACCCTCTGGGGATTTGGAAACGTTTTAAATGGTTTCGTATACTTCAATGGAACACAGGTTATCTTCTCCTGGATTCTGATGTTCGCACTGTACTTTGTACCGTACGCACTGATGGTCGGAGAGCTTGGTTCCGCATTTAAGAATTCGGGCGGCGGTGTCAGCTCCTGGATTCATGAGACAACCGGCGCGAAGGCTGCATACTACGCAGGTTGGACCTACTGGGCTTGCCATGTCACCTACATCGCATCGAAGGGATCCGGCGGTCTGAAAGCGCTGAGTTGGATGATTTTCCAGAACGCAGAGAAGTATGCGTCCTTTAACACGAAAGCGGTTCAGTTAGTTACCTTTGCGGTACTGCTGTTCTTCTGCTGGGTTGCAAGCCGCGGCTTAAACCCGTTAAAGAAACTGGCTACCCTGGCGGGAACCAGTATGTTTGTCATGAGTATCCTGTACATTCTGCTGATGTTTGCTGCACCGGTCATCAATCCGAACGGTGGTTACCTGTCGGTGGATTTCAGCTTGAAAAACCTGATTCCGCATTTTGATTGGAAGTATTTCAGCAGCTTGTCCATCCTTGTATTTGCAGTCGGCGGCTGTGAGAAGATCTCCCCATATGTAAACAAGGTAGAGGATCCGTCCAAGGGATTCCCGAAGAGTATGATTTTTGCAGCGATCATGGTAATCGTCTGCGCGATCTTCGGTACAATCGCGATGGGTATGATGTTCGATGTATCCTTGGTTGAGGCTAATTTTGACTCTTACAATGCGAATGGACAGTACTGGGCATTCCAGAAACTGGGTGAGTATTACGGCGTTGGAAACCTGATTATGATCATTTATGCAGCCTGCAACGCGATCGGCCAGTTCTCGACGCTGGTAGTCAGCATCGATGCACCGCTTCGTATGCTGCTTGACAACGAGGATGCGCGTCAGTTCATCCCGACCAAGCTCTTAAAGAAAAACAAATTTGGCGCTTACGTCAATGGTATCTGGATGGTAGTCATCCTGTCCGGTTCCATCATTCTGGCTCAGGTTCTGGTTCCGAATGCGGATACGGTTCTGCGCCAGCTGACACAGCTTAATTCGGTTACCATGCCGATGCGTTATCTGTGGGTATTCTTTGCGTACTTCATGCTTCGCAAACATTCAGATAAGTTTGAGCGCGAGTATCGTTTTGTGAAGAACAACGGAGTGGCACTGGGCTTTGGCGCATGGTGCTTTATCCTGACCGCAGCCTGCTGCTTATTAGGTATGTACAAACAGGGTGATCTGTACACAACCATGCTGAATGTCATCACACCAGTCGTTCTGGTAGCACTGGGACTGATTTTACCGGCGATTAAGAAGAGAGAAGGGAAGTCTGCATGATGAATGCTGCGAAGGAATTATTGACTTTTATTGAGAACAGCCCGAGTATGTTTCATTCGATTGAGACGATCAAGGGAATGCTGGATGAGGCAGGTTTTACCTATCTGCCGGAGAGAACTTGCTGGGACGTGAAGCAGGGCGGAACGTATTACACGATCCGCAACCATTCCAGTATCATTGCGTTCCGCGTCGGAAAGGAACTGGGCGATTACCATTTCCAGATGTGCGCCTCCCACAGTGATTCACCGACTTACAAGATCAAGAATGTACCGGAGTTAAATGGTCCGGGCGAGTATCTGCGCCTCGATGTGGAAGCATACGGCGGCATGATCGACAACACCTGGTTTGACCGCCCTCTGACCGTTGCAGGCCGTGTACTGGTAAAAGACGGTCAGGGCGTGAGCGCGAGACTTCTGTACATCGATAAAGACCTGCTCATCATTCCGAACGTAGCGATTCATTTCAACCGTGAGGTGAACAATGGATACAAATACAACCGTCAGGTTGATTTATGCCCGCTGTTCTCTGCCGGTGAGCTGAAAAAAGGCGCGTTTGACGCGATGATTGCGAAAGAGCTTGGTGTGGCAGCGGAGGACATTTTAGGGAAGGATCTCTTCCTTGTAAACCGCCAGCCGGGTACGATCTGGGGGTATGCGGACGAGTTCGTTTCCAGCCCGAAACTGGACGACTTACAGTGCGCTTACGTTTCCATGAAAGCATTCCTGGAGGCGAAGAATGAGCGCGATGTCAGCGTATACTGCTGCTTCGACAATGAGGAGGTTGGTTCCAATACGAAGCAGGGGGCGATGTCCACCTTCTTACAGGATGTCCTGCACCGCATCAACGGCGCACTTGGCAAGACGCCGGAGGACTACTATCAGGCAGTTGCCGGTTCTTTCCTCGTAAGCTGCGACAACGCACACGCCGTTCACCCGAACCACGGGGAGAAGACGGATGCAGTCAACTGCTCCTGGATGAACAAAGGTATCGTCATCAAGGAGAGCGCGAACCAGAAATACACCACGGACGCATTCAGCCGTGCAGTATTTACCAATATCTGCAATGAAGCTGGTGTACCGGTTCAGGCATTTGCAAACCGCAGCGACAGCGCAGGCGGTTCCACACTGGGCAATCTGTCCAATACACAGGTCAGCGTCCATGCGGTAGATATCGGTCTTCCGCAGCTTGGTATGCACTCCTGCTACGAGACAGCCGGTGTGAAGGATGTGGAGTATGCAATCAGTGCTCTGACCAAATTCTATCAGACCAATCTTCAGATTGAAGGCGCTGAGAGCGCAATGTTTGAATAGTTTTAGGATTGCGAAAGTGCGAAGCACATAGCAATCCGGTATCAAAATATAGTAAAAGCCCCGGAATCACAAAACTCCGGGGCTTTTACTATATTTTTATATCTAAATGACGACAGACTTGAATTCAGACTATAGTCGGTATAATGACGATTTATTACTTTATAAAATAATATGATTTTATTTTGTTTGATTTGCGTGATAAAATCAAGAAAAGAAACGTAATTTCGTGAGTAAGTATGAAAATGAAAGGAGAAAAGGATCGAATATTTGGATTAAATTGAAAAAAAGTAAGTTTAAAAAGGAGGACATATGTTAAAGCTAGGAATTATTCAATTATCTATCCAGGAAGGAAATATCGAAAAAAACTGTGCTCATATAGAAGAACTTGTTAGAAACCATTCTTCTGACGACATAGATCTTCTTTGCTTTCCGGAACTTTGTATCAGCGGATACAATTTTGAAAAGGCCATAATTTCAGATAGGGAAGCACTTTTTTTCTCAGAGCTTGCCAGTAAATATAAGATAGCAATCATGGCCGGAATTAATAAAAAAGAGGGAAACCAGCATTATGATGTTGCCTGTATTTGGGATGAAACAGGAACACTTTTGGGAGAGTACAAAAAAATTCATTTATGGGATAAGGAAAATGATTTTTTTGCGAAAGGAGAAGAGCTGGTTACGGTTTCGTTTAAAGGCTGGACAATTGGATTGTTAATTTGTGCGGATTTTGGATTCTCAGAATTGGCAAAATCTTTAGCATTAAAAAAGAACGCAGATGTGATTATGTATCCGAGCGCGTGGAATCCGGGTTGGGATTATCTGTTTTCCGGATGCAGCAGTATAAGAGCAGCAGAAAACCAGGTTTATACGGTTGGATTAAACAGGGCATCCGGGGACGTGGAGTATTGTGGTAATACAACTGTTTCGAATCCGGATGGAACAACGCTTGCCAGATTATGCACATCAGAAGAATCCTACACACGTGTTGTGCTCAAAAAGGAATGTTTGGAGAAAGCGAAAGAAACCATCCCGTGGAGATTAATGAGACGTGAAGAAGTTTATAACAAAATATAGGAAGGAGATTGTATGGGAAAAGAATTAGAAAAAGAAAAAACGGTGATTATAGATGATCCGATGACCCCGGTACCGCTAAATCAACGGCAGCATTGGACAGCACCGGCATTTATTTTCGGAGGCCTTGAATTCAGTGTCACCTTGTTGATGATAGGTTCTACATTAATAGGCGCATTTGGCTTAAAAGGAATCATACCGGTTGTACTGTTCACTTTCATATGCTTAACATGGGTAGGAAATGCTATCAGTGGATATATGGGAGCCAAAACAGGTCTTTCCTCTTCCGTAATTGCAAAACAAGGATTTGGCGACAAACAGGCAAAATTTATTATCGCACTAGTTATCGGTGTTATCAGTATGGGCTGGTGGGCCGTTCAGACATCGGTAACAGGCAATGCGTTTTGTGCAGTTTTGGGAATTGACTATACAGTTAATCGAACTGCCTGGATGATTACCACCATTGTCGCAGGAATATTGTTCGCAATTCCTTCTGTTATTGGATATTCATCTATGAAATGGACGGATTATTTTGCGGTTCCTGGTGGAATTCTTCTGTGCATTGTTGGTATTTACCTGGCATTAAAGAACATTGGATGGTCGAACATTATTAGTTACGAAGGAAGCGGTGAGATTTCATTTGCTGCCGGTGTGACGATGATACTTGGCATGAATGTATCGCAGTTTGTTATTTCTGCTGATTATACAAGATATGCAAAACCGTGTTGGAAGGATAATATTTTAATTCCGATTGGAATTGTTGCAATTGGTATTCCGCTTCTTTTTATTGGTGCCATCATGGGAGCAGGAAATGGAACTGCAGATATTGTTGCAGTTATGGAAAACTTAGGATTTCCTATCTGGGGATTTATTGTTCTTTGGCTTGCTGCCTGGACCAGTCAGCTTGTAAATAACTATACAATGGGACTTTCTTTCTCCAATATGCTGAATATAAAAACAAATAAAGGAAGAGCGATTGTAACGGCCGCAGGTACATTTTTATCACTTCTTCTTTGTTTTACGGGTATTCTGGAAAATTTACAGAAACTGCTTAGTCTGGCTGCTCTTCTTTATCCGGCCATTGCAGGGGTTATGTTTGTTGATTTCTTCCTCAGAAAGGGAGTGTGGGAAGATAAGCAGGGATGGAATTTTATGGCTACAATTGCAATGATTGTGGGAATTGCAGTTGGCTATATTACAACCTATGTTGTAGTAATTGGAATTCCGCCGGCACAATCTCTGATTATAACCGGTATTACCTATTATGTAATAATGAAGGTGAAGGCAAAGGTAGCACCTGATAAATTTACAGAGGGAATTAATTAAGTTAAGATATGCAATAGAAGTATGAAAAGCTTATACATAAGTGTCGACAGCCGCTTCGCGATCAATAAGATTGCGGAGCGGCTGTTTTGCCATAGGAAACCTCGTTCTATGTGCCATGGCACATTTCTTCTTATAAATTCAGATCTCCCAGACTGGCAAGATAATGTTTGCATATATCCAGGAATTCCCTGTTTTTTTCAGCGAAAAAGCTGTTCTTCATCCATACATAGTTAATGAAGGTTTTGCTTTTAAAATCGTTAATAAAAATCTGGCTCATAACACCGCGATCCAGTTTTTTCTGTACGACAAACTTGTATACAAATGAGAGACCAACATTTTCAATGACAAGATTATGAACGGTATTGATGGTTCCGACTTCTACAAAAGAGGCGAAATTATGTATGTCCTGATTGTAACCGTGAAGAATAGAACGCAGATTGAGATAGGATTTTGAACCTTCTTCTCTGAAAATCAACCGATAGGGATGTAATTCTTTAAAATCTACGGTTTTTCCGGCCAGCGGATGAGTGGGAGCGCAGATGCAGATGATTTCAGACTCGAATAATTCGTGGCATTCATATTCTTCCGGTGGACAGTAAGTATCCACAATACAAGCCTGGATTCTTCCGTTTGCTAATTGAACTAACAAGTC
>NZ_QUEG01000010.1:0-95000 GCF_003477925.1 Clostridium sp. AF32-7AC | reverse complement strand
GAGGTTATTTGCAAAACAGCCAATAACCTCTCTTCATAAAACTCAAAAATGCATCTGCATTCTTGCTGCGGGATGGGAGTCATCCCACATCTGATATCTTATTATCCTATCTCTGATATTCCTTTACTGCGGTCTCGTAAAGATTGTTTCCTTCGGAATCAATTACCACAATCATAGGCATATTTTCTACCGTCAATTTTCGGATCGCCTCTGTTCCCAGATCATCGTATGCAATCACTTCCGATTCCTTAATGCACTTTGAAAGAATTGCTCCGGCTCCGCCCACTGCCGCAAAATAAACGGCACCATTGCGAACGATGGCATCGATGACTGCCTGGCTTCTCTTTCCTTTTCCGATCATGGCTCCCATGCCGAGATCCAGAAGTCTTGGAGTATATTTATCCATACGGCTGGCTGTGGTCGGACCTGCAGAACCAATCGGACGGCCCTCTCTGGCCGGTGACGGTCCCATATAATAAATTACATTATCTTTCAGATCAAGGGGAAGTTCTCTTCCTTCATCCAGCGTCTCTATCATGCGCTTATGAGCTGCATCACGTGCCGTATAGATGGTTCCGCTTATATATACATAATCACCTGCATGCAGGCTTTTTAATGTCTCCCTGTCAATTGGAGCTGTGATTGTTCTATCCATATTTTCCTCCAAATCTATCTTATGTGCTCTCGGTATCTTTTTGTGCAGGAAAAACTCCGAGAGTACATTCTTTATACTATCAAATGATGTTTGGGTCACAAGAGATTTTTTCCCTTTTGATACCGGATTGCTATGTGCTTCGCACTTTCGCAATCCTAAAAATATTCATCAAATCACTCTGTGCGCATGACGGTTTACATGACAGCAGATATTGATGCCTACCGGCAGCCCTGCAATATGGGTCGGGTAGGTTTCAATATTGACAGCCAGGGCGGTTGTCCGTCCGCCTAAACCGCCAGGACCGATTCCAAGGTTATTGATCGTTTCAAGCATTTCTTTTTCCAGGTCACGCACATACTCAACCGGTGATTCCTCTTCCAGATTTCTGGTCAGCGCGTGCTTCGCCATCTCTGCACACTTTTCAAAGGTTCCGCCGATTCCGACACCTACTACCATCGGAGGACAGGCATTGGGTCCTGCATCCCGCACCGCTGTCAAAATGGCATCCTTGACTCCTTCGATTCCATCTGCCGGTTTCAGCATAAACACACGGCTCATGTTTTCACTTCCGAATCCCTTCGGAGCCACCGTAATCTCTACCTGCTCACCCTCTACGATCTCATAATGAATGATAGCTGGTGTATTATCCTTCGTATTCTCACGGTAAATCGGATCCTTTACTACAGATTTACGGAGATATCCGTCTACATATCCCTGGCGCACGCCTTCATTGATGGCATCGGTCAGCGAACCGCCAATCAGATGTACATCCTGTCCCACCTTGATAAACACAACTGCCATTCCGGTATCCTGGCAGATCGGAATCATCTCCTCACCAGCGATACATAAGTTTTCTTCCAGCTGGCCTAAAATCTGACGTCCCAATGGAGATTCTTCACTCGCTGCCGCCTCATCAAACACCTTTTTCATATCCGGTGACAGAAAATGGTTGGCCTCAATGCACATTTCTTTGATATTCTGTGTAATGGTTTCAACATTGATTCTTCTCATTTGAAAACTACCCTTCTTCCATGAAATTTTTATCTGCCCCTGCTGACAGAACCGCATCTCTTAATCATTAATGACTCTTATATCATCATAATAGAAATTAAATAATCTTGCAA
Organism: Clostridium sp. AF32-7AC; assembly: GCF_003477925.1. NCBI lineage: Bacteria > Bacillati > Bacillota > Clostridia > Eubacteriales > Clostridiaceae > Clostridium > Clostridium sp. AF32-7AC. Next base: position 93,221 of record NZ_QUEG01000010.1, on the reverse strand, counting down.
TCATTTCTGAATAGATGTAATAAAAATACCCCCTGAATAGATTTTGATCTCATGCGCAGTGATTCTGATAGGAATATGCCAGCTTTGCTGACCAGAATCACGCTCCAAGTCTCACGGACGTTCGACTTGAATTTATTTCTATCTATTCAGGAGGTATTATATTGTTACAGTTCAGCCATGACATCTTCTTGTTTCCATATTCATTCAAACCAGCGCATGGCTAAACTGTAACATCATATTATCTTGAAATTTCTCTTGTCACGTGTTTTAACCACTCTTTTTCTTCGTCATTCATGTACGGAGAAATGGTTTCGTATACGTCTTTATGGTATGTATTTAAGCGCTCGATATCCGCGTCATCCATGAAACGTGTATCCAGTGCCTCTAAGTCAATCGGCGCCTTGGTCAGGAATTCGAACTTCAGGAACTGTCCGTACTCATTCTTCTCATCCTCGACACATAAGATCAGATTCTCGGTTCTGGTTCCGAAATCGCCTGCAAAGTACAGACCCGGCTCATCGGAGCAGATCATGCCCGGCTCGATCACAGCGCTGTCCTGACGCTCCGGAACAACCTTCCAGCGCAGTCCGTTCGGTCTCTCATGTACGTTAGAAAGATATCCAACACCATGTCCGGTACCATGTGCAAAATCAAGACCACGTTTCCAGAATGCTTCACGGATGGTGTAGTCTAAGTTGATTCCCCGGCAGCCGTGAAGGAACTTCATGGTTGATACCTTCAGCATAGCGGCTGCTACGATTGTGTAGTACTCTTTTTCCTTCTCGGTCAGAGGTCCTAACGCATAGGTTCTTGTGATATCAGTAGTTCCCTCTAAATACTGTCCGCCGGAATCTACCAGCAGAAGACCTTCCGGTTTTAATTTCTTGCATACCTCATCGCTTGGATGATAATGGCACATTGCTGCATTTTCCTTGTAAGCTGCAATGGTTACGAAACTTGGCTCGATATAATTGCCCTGCTCTGCTCGCAGTTCTTCAATTTTATGAGCCGCTGTCATCTCTGTCATATCGCAGGTTCCGATGGTATGCTTCAGCCAGTACATAAACTTGGTAACAGCAATGCCATCTTTTAAATGGGCCCTACGCATATTTTCGATCTCGGTCGCATTCTTAACAGCCTTCATGGTCGCACAAGGATTCATCTCGTCTATGATACGGCAGGAAGCATCAATGCTCTCGCATACAGCAAAGCTTGCTTTCTTGCGTTCCAGAAGAATCTTCTCATTCTTCAGGGCTGCCACATCCTGTAAGAATTCCGCATACTCTTTTACCTGAACCTTTGCCTCAGCTAAAGCCGCACAAACCTCTTTTCCCATCTTAGTATCTTCTTTGATAGCTTCTTTCTGTACGTATAAATAGGCTTCATCCTGTGTAATAAGTGCATAGGACAGAAATACCGGGTTATTTACAATATCGTTTCCACGAAGGTTGAATAACCATGCAATTTCATCCAGAGCCGTCATCAGATGAATCTGTGCTTTATTTTTCTTCATGGCATCACGAAGATCTGAAAGTTTCTCTACGGTACTCTTTCCGGCATATTTTACATCCAGGCTCCAGATAGGCTCGCAGGACATAGCCGGACGGGAAGTCCAGATCTCACCTACCAGATCCTTGCTGCAGTTGATTGTTACATTTTTTTCCTGCAGTAAGTTCTGAAGACCATACCCCAGCTCAGAGTTTACAACACGGCCATCAAATCCAAGGCATCCATCAACCGGAAGCTCCTCCTCTAAAAACTCGTCCAGAGTCGGGAATTCAGGTTCACCCATGCGGTATAATTTGATCTCACTGCCTGAAAGCTGCTCTTCTGCCTGTACAAAGTATCTTCCGTCTGTCCAGAGTCCGGCTTTGTCCATAGTGATAACAGCCGTTCCAGCGGTTCCGTTGAAACCGGTCAGGAAGTGACGGCATTTAAAGAATTCGCCTACATACTCAGATTCATGAAAATCCGCAGTCGGAACCAGGTATGCATCGATTCCCAGTTCTTTCATGCGATCTCTTAATTGTCCAATTTTTACATTTGTCTGGTTCATTATTTCCTCCTTCATACGATTTTTTTGAAAAAATATGTACTCCTGGAATGTCTATGCATTCCGCATAAAACATTCCCAGAGTACATCTTAATTCTAGTTATTTAAATTATCGTAACGATTCAACCCCATTAGCCAAGAAACATTCCAACGCCCGGTCCTAACGGAAGGTTAAGTACGATCCATAATACTAACAGGATACTCCATCCAATCAGGAAGCATATACTGTACGGAAGCATGGTGGAAACCAGAGTTCCAATACCAGCCTCTTTATCGTATTTCTTCATGAATACGATAATCATTGCGAAATAGGACATCATCGGAGTGATAACGTTTGTACAGGAGTCACCGATACGGTAAGCAACCTGAGCGAACTCCGGTGTGTAACCTAACAGCATGAACATCGGTACGAATACCGGAGCGATCAGAGCCCATTTTGCAGATGCAGAACCCATGAACAGGTTGATGAATGCTGCAAAAAGAACGAATAAGATCATGGTCGGGATAGTTCCAATACCAGAGTTTCTAAAGAACTCAGCTCCCTTTAATGCAAGGATCGTTCCTAATTTGGTATAACCAAAGAAGTTAATAAACTGTGCTGCCACAAAGGTCAGAGCGATGTAGGAGCTCATGGTTCCCATGGCACGTCCCATAGCATTGCAGACATCCTTCTCTCCGTGGTATACACCAGTCATATGACCATATACAACAGACGGTACGAAGAAAAGTACAGTGATAATCGGGATGATGCCCTCCATAAACGGAGAGTTTCCTAACAGTGTTCCATCCTCAGCTCTCATAACAGAGTTAGCCGGGAGACAGAAAGCTACCAGAACCAGAATCATAACCAGTAAGGTTAAACCAGCTACTTTCAGAGCCTTTCTTTCCTGGTCATTTAATTTATACTCAGAGCTTGTTTCATTCTCTTCCCCATTGCCGTGATACTCACCAAAACGCGGTGCAACGACTTTCTCAGTGATGATAGTACCTAAGATTGTGATCAGGAAGGTAGATACCATCATGAAGTACCAGTTTCCGGTCGGCTCAACTACATAAGTCGGGTCTACCATCTTTACAGCCTCGTTGGTAATACCGCAAAGAAGCGGATCCAGAGTACCGATTAATAAGTTTGCAGAGAAACCACCGGATACACCTGCAAATGCTGCAGCCATACCAACTACCGGATGACGATTGTATGCCATAAACATCAGTGCAGCAATCGGAATCAGAACGATGTATCCAACTGCGTCAGCCAAGTTGGACATAACGCCTAAGAATACGATCATCGGAGTGATTAACTTAGCCGGAGTAACCTCTACAGCAGACTTTAATGCGCCTCCGATTAAACCACTGTCCTCCAGAAGTCCGATACCAAACATAGCTACCAGGACAACTCCCAAAGGAGCGAATCCTGTAAAGTTAGTGATTGCATGTGTCAGCATGTACACAAGCCCCTCACCATTCAAAAGGCTGACAGCCTGAACCGTCTGAGTCTCTACGACTCCCTTAGAACGGTTAACCAGTTCACCTGTTGCCGAAACTCCAGCCATCTCACAGACAGCAGAAAGAACGATAACAAAGAGAACTAAAATTGCAAAAATAGAAATCGGATGCGGAAGTTTATTTCCGACTTTCTCAATTCCGTTCAGCCAGCGGTTTAATAACGAAGGCTTATCTTTTGCTTGTTCGTTTGCTTTTCCCATTTTTTCCTCCATTCCTAACTTATACGTATAAGTAAATTTTGTATTGTTAGAATATCACAAAAGGATCGGCATTTCAATTATTTTTTTAGCAATATTAAATTATTGTGTATTTTAGTGAATTTCTATAGACATTTTTAGAGAAATTTAATAAACTGTAAAAGTGTTATAAGGAGTCTACAAAATTATGAAAAAAAATGTTACTGCAAAAGACATCGCAAAACTCTGCGGAGTCTCTCAGGCGACTGTATCTTATGTGATCAATAATCGCCAGAATCAGAAGATCAGTGAGGAAACCAGACGCAAGGTTTTAGATGCCGTTGAAACACTTCACTACTATCCCAATGCTTCCGCCAAAAGCATGCGGACCAAAAACTGCACGTCCATCGGAATTGTATGTGCAAAGGATTACAGCCGCCAGGCTTTCTTAAACGCTTTTACCGGAATCAGCCAGTACCTGTCCCAGATCGACTATACCATCACGATTTTCAATGAAATGGATGATATAGATTCTTCTCCGGATTATGTCAAAAGCTATTATTCCAACGTGATCGATGGACTCATTTTTATTTCCAACGATGATCACGCTGCTTTTACAAAACCGGCCGATGAAAATCATATTCCCTATGTGGTTATCTGTATGGACGGGGTTTTCTCAAAAAAAACACCGTTCCCCCATGCATTTGAATATGCCCTGCAGGAATGTGCCTCCTTCTGTCTGGAAAAGGGAATCCGCGAAGTGCGGTATTTTTCCATCAGCAACGACGGTCTTTTAGTTAATAATAAATATCCGCTTTTTGAATCCCTGCTTCGCCGGACGGCACCGAACTGCCATCTGGAGCACGTGATCTGCCCTATCAAGGATCGTGATCTGATTCATTTGCAGCAATTTTTAGCTAAATACATGGAAAACCGCAGTTTTGATCTTGCCATTTCTCAAAACTACGACATTGGACTGCTGCTGCAGCGTGAAATATTAAAAACAGGCTTTTCCATCCCTCAGAGAATTCGCCATATCTTCCTGAACGAGGTGAATTTCTATGAAATGGACTATCCTTCTATCAGCGGCATTGATATTCCCTACGATCAAATGGGCGAGTATGCTGCCAAACTTCTTCTTGCTATGATCGAAAACCGTGAATCTGAATTTACCTACCAGGAATTCAGGTGCCGACTCATTCAGAGAGAAACGACGCTGTGACGCTGTTAAAATACTGCGCCTTATAAAGATCAAAAAGAGAACACCCGCTAATTCCAGTTTATGAATTGCCGGATGTTCTCTTTTTTATGATTTTCTTTTCAAGGATCAAGGATATCTGATCTTTTTTACTTTTTATTCGTTACAGTTCAGCCATGACATCTTCTGTATTCTCAGATTCGGTTTCTTCTCCGTCCTGTTCCTCCAGAAGTTCGTCTTCTTCATCCTCATCCTTGTCGCTCTCCCGCACCTTGGCGATGCTTGCAACTGCTATGCCGGATTCAGCATCAATACTCATCAGCTTCACACCGGAGGTATTGCGTCCGATAATCGAGATATCGCTGACTGCCATCTTGATGATGATGCCTTCATTGGTAATCAGCATGATCTTGCGATCATTATCTACCAGCTTTGCACCCACTAAATCACCGGTTTTATCGATGATCTTATAGCAGCGCACGCCCTTGCCGCCTCGGTTCTGGGCTGTAAATTCCTCAATCGGAGTACGTTTACCATAACCATTTTCCGATACTACCAGCAGGCATTCTCCCTGGCTGGCCATCTGCATGCCGATGACTTCATCGCCTTTATCAAACTTCATGCCGATGACACCCATGGAAACACGTCCTGTCACGCGGACATCGGTCTCATGGAAGCGGATACACATACCTTTCTTCGTGATCAGGAAGATATCCTCGGTATTATCCGTTGCCTTAACTTCGATCAATTCGTCGTCATCACGAAGTACAATCGCCTGAAGACCATTCTTACGGACATTGCTGTATTCCCTCATCGGTGTCTTCTTGACCATACCATTGCGGGTTGCCATGAAGAGATACTTCTCATCATCGATCTCCTTCATGGGAACGATGGATGTGATCTTCTCACCTGACATCAGCGGAAGCAGATTCACGATGGCAGTACCTCTGGCAGTACGTCCTGCCTCCGGAATCTCATATCCTTTCAAGCGGTACACGCGTCCCTTGTTGGTAAAGAACATGACATAATGATGGGTTGTGGTCATCAGAAGATCCTCAATATAGTCCTCATCGATGGTCTGCATTCCCTTGATTCCCTTGCCGCCGCGGTTCTGGCTCTTGAAATTGTCGCTGGACATTCTCTTAATATAGCCAAAATTGGTCATGGTCACAACGATATCATCATCCGGGATCAAATCCTCCGCAGACATATCATATTCGTCATATCCGATGGCGGTCCGACGGTCATCTCCGTATTTATCAGCAATGAGGGAGATCTCCTCCTTGATAACACCCAGAAGCTTCTTCTCATCTGCCAGAATCGCCTTCAACTCTGCAATCTTTGCCTCCAGCTCTTTATATTCATTTTCCAGTTTCTCTCGTTCCAGACCGGTCAGAGCACGCAGACGCATATCTACGATGGCCTGAGCCTGTGCATCCGAAAGATCAAAACGTTCCATTAACTGGGCTTTCGCCGCCTGGACATTGGCAGAACCACGGATAATCTTGATAACCTCATCGATATGATCCAGTGCTTTTAAGAGGCCTTCCAAAATGTGGGCTCTCTCTTCCGCCTTGTTCAGATCATACTTGGTTCTTCTGGTTACAACATCCTCCTGGTGCTTTAAGTAATATTCCAGAATCTGTTGCAGATTTAATATACGCGGCTCATTATTTACCAGAGCCAGCATAATCACGCCAAAGGTATCCTGCAGCTGTGTATGCTTCAGCAGGCGGTTCATGATAACATTGGCATTTACATCACGGCGCAGCTCAATACAGATTCTAAGTCCCTCACGGTTGGACTCATCACGCAGATCCGTGATTCCATCCACCTTTTTATCCTTTACAAGCTCTGCGATCTTTTCGATCAAACGAGCTTTATTTACTGCATAAGGAAGCTCTGTCACAATGATACGGCTCTTGCCGTTTGCCATGGTCTCGATATTGTATACAGCCCGTACACGAATCTTGCCGCGTCCGGTTCTGTAGGCTTCTTCGATGCCTGCTTTTCCAAGGATGGTTGCCCCTGTCGGGAAATCAGGTCCCTTTACGATCTCCATCAGTTCTTCGATGGTAGTCGGGCGGTCTTCCTCCACCCGGTTATCTATGATCTTGACAACGGCAGCAATCACCTCACGCAGGTTGTGAGGCGGAATATTCGTTGCCATACCAACGGCGATACCGGTGCCGCCATTTACCAGAATATTGGGAAAACGAGCCGGAAGAACCGTCGGTTCTTTCTCAGTCTCATCAAAGTTTGGCATAAAATCAACGGTATTCTTGCCGATATCTGCCAGCATCTCCATGGAAATACGGCTCAGTCTCGCCTCGGTATATCGCATCGCTGCGGCACCATCACCGTCCATGGAACCGAAGTTTCCATGTCCATCTACAAGCGGGTAACGGGTCGCCCATTTCTGAGCCATATTTACCAACGCACCATAGATTGAACTGTCACCATGCGGGTGGTATTTACCCATTGTATCACCGACGATACGGGCTGACTTACGGTGGGGCTTATCCGGCCCGTTATTCAGCTCGACCATGGAATACAGAACACGTCTCTGTACCGGCTTTAAGCCATCCCGCACATCCGGAAGTGCACGGGCAGCAATAACGCTCATCGCATAATCGATGTAAGACGTTTCCATTGTCTTTTTCAGATCAATGTCATGAATTTTGTCAAATATATTTGGTTCCATCTATACTCCTTTCGTCCTCAAAAGGATTTAAGTGACTTAAATTTAATTAAATATCCAGGTTCTTTACGTACTTCGCATTTGCCTCGATAAACTCACGGCGCGGCTCAACCTGATCCCCCATCAGGGTAGCAAATGTCAGATCAACCTCCGAAGCAGTCTCACTGTCGATCTGGACACGGAGAAGAATTCGGCGCTCCGGATCCATAGTCGTCTCCCAAAGCTGTTCCGCGTCCATCTCACCCAGACCTTTATAACGCTGGATCTTATTGTTGTTGTCACGCCCAATCTCAGTCAGAATCGAATTCAGCTCATCATCGCTGTATGCATACCAGACACGCTTATTCTTCTCGATCTTATAAAGCGGCGGCTGTGCCAGATATACATGTCCTTCCCGGATCAAATCCGGCATAAAACGATACAGGAACGTCAGAAGCAGGGTACTGATATGTGCACCATCCACATCGGCATCGGTCATGATAATGATCTTGTTGTAACGAAGTTTTGAAATATCAAAATCTTCATGAATACCGGTACCAAATGCCGTGATCATCGCACGGATCTCCGCATTGCCGTAAATTCGATCAAGTCTTGCTTTTTCTACGTTTAAGATCTTGCCTCGAAGAGGCAGGATAGCCTGATTCGATTTATTTCTCGCCTCTTTGGCGGAACCGCCCGCGGAATCTCCCTCTACGATGTAGATCTCGCAGTTTTCCGGATTCTTATCGGAACAGTCGGCTAACTTTCCTGGAAGCGCCATGCCATCGAGCGCTGATTTACGTCTCGTCATCTCGCGGGCCTTGCGGGCTGCGTCGCGGGCTCTCTTGGCAAGAATCGATTTCTCACAGATGATCTTGGCAACCGCCGGATTCTGCTCTAAGAAATACGTCAGCTGCTCGCTCACGATCGCATCAACCGCCGCGCGGGCCTCGCTGTTGCCGAGTTTCTGCTTCGTCTGTCCCTCAAACTGAGGCTCCTCGATCTTGACGCTGATGATGGCTGTAATGCCCTCGCGGATATCCTCGCCGCTGAGCGCCGGTTCATTTTCCTTGAGAAGCTTATTTTTCTTTGCATAATCGTTAAAAGTCTTCGTCAGCGCGCTCTTGAAACCAGCCAGATGCGTACCGCCCTCCGGGGTATTGATATTGTTGACGAATGTGTAGATATTTTCCGTGTAGGAATCGTTATGCTGCATCGCCACCTCGACAAATACCTTGTCCTTGATGCCCTCGCAGTAAATAACCGGCTCATAGAGCTTCTCATTGCTCCGGTTCAAGTAGGTGACAAATTCCTTGATACCGCCCTCGTAATGGAAAGTCTTCTCATGCTTTACCTCGCGGTCATCACGCAGCGTGATCCGGAGGTTTTTCGTCAGGAATGCCGTCTCACGCAGGCGTACTTTTAACGTATCATAGTCGTAGACCGTTTCCTCGAAAATCTCCTTATCCGGCAGGAATACAACCCGTGTGCCGTGCTTATCCGGAGCACACTCACCGACTACTTTCAGCGGATACATGGTTTTGCCCCGCTCATAGCGCTGCTTATATACCTTTCCATCCCGGCAGATCTCAACCTCCAGCCACTCGGAAAGAGCGTTTACAACCGATGCACCTACACCGTGAAGTCCGCCTGATACCTTATATCCGCCACCGCCGAATTTACCGCCTGCATGCAGGATCGTAAATACAACCTCAACCGCCGGAAGTCCGGCTTTTTTCTGAATATCAACCGGAATGCCACGACCGTCATCCTGTACCGTGATGGAATTGTCCGCATTGATCTGCACCTCGATGTGACTGCAGAATCCGGCTAATGCCTCATCTACGGAGTTGTCAACTATCTCATACACCAGGTGATGGAGGCCTCTTACAGATGTGCTGCCTATATACATACCAGGACGCTTTCTGACCGCCTCCAATCCCTCCAATATCTGTATTTGATCTGCACTGTATTCTGAACCCATAGTTCCTCCTTCACTTGCTGTTTTATGTCTGACTAGTTGTCTTGTTTGGACGTTCACAGGTGACCGTCCCGCTCACGACCCGAAAGGTCTTATCTATCTGGAAGCTGTGGCTGATAAAATCATCCAAGCCTGTACAGGTAATGATCGTCTGTATATGACGTATGCTGGCGAGCAGATGATCCTGCCGTTTCCCATCTAACTCCGACAAAACATCGTCGAGAAGCAGAATCGGATACTCCTTTTTGATCTTTTTAACCAGCTCAATCTCCGCCAGTTTGAGCGATAATGCCGCCGTCCTCTGCTGTCCCTGTGAACCGAAGCGCCGGATGTCAATCCCGTTGACATAGAAACTTAAGTCATCCCGGTGCGGTCCGACCAGCGTCGTCTTCTGCTTCCGGTCCGCCTCGCGGCTCTTTTTGACAGCCGCTTCCAGCTGATCCGCCTCCGTGTTCGGCTCATACTGAATAACAAGCTCTTCCTTTCCGCCCGACAATTTCTGATGGAGCGGACGGATCAATTCGTTTAATTCACCGATAAATTCCCGCCGGTACTGGCTCACCTCCCGCCCGTAGGAAGCAAGCTGCATATCCCATATATCCAGCATCTCCTCGTACTCGGGATGGAAAAACAGCTCCTTTAAGAGCTTATTTCTCTGTATCACTACCCGGTTGTACTGCACCAGCGAATGAACATAGAGACGGTTTAACTGGCATAATTCCAGATCAATAAAACGGCGTCGATCCGCCGGCCCGTTCTTAATGAGATTCAAATCTTCCGGCGAAAAAAACACCACGTTAACAATGCCGAAAAGCTCGCTCGCCCGCCGGATCGGGATCCCGTTGACCGCCACGCCCTTCGTCTTATTTTTCTTTAGATGCATGTCAATCCGGTACGGCACATCGTCCTTGCGAAGCTGCATCTTGATGTGGGACTCGTCCTCTCCGAATTCGATGATCTCCCTGTCCTTGCTGCCGCGGTGGGACTTGGTCGTCGCACACACGTAGACCGCTTCAAGAATATTGGTTTTACCCTGCGCGTTGTCCCCGTAGAGAACATTCGTCCCCGGATCAAAATCCATATGTAATTCCCCGTAATTGCGGTAATTTTTGAGTTCGATCGATTCGATAAACATGAAACCATCCTTTATTTGGTGATTGTTACGGTCTCTCCGTCATACTCGACTTTGTCCCCGTCGTAAAGCTTCTTGCCGCGCTGCATCTCCACCGCGCCATTGACCTTCACAAGCCCGTCCTGAATCGCAAATTTAGCATCCACGCCAGACTCTACCAGACCAGCTGCCTTAAGCGCCTGACCCAGTTTTATAAATTCATCTCTCAGTTTTATCTCCATCTTATTTCAGATCCTTTCTGTCACTGTCTGCCTGCACCTGCCATGTCTAAAAATGGCAGGTTAGATCGCTGCCGCATTGAAATTGACCGGCAGGATCAGATAGATGTAAGTCTCCTCCTCGTCCCGGATAAAGCACGGGGATTTCGGATTCATCATGTACAGAGTCACTTCCTCATCATCGATGATTCGCAGCGCATCACCCAAAAACTTCGGGTTGAAGCCGATCATCAGGTCTTTTCCAAACTTGGTAATCGCCAGACGGGCATCCATCGTACCGAAGGCGGAATGCATTTTTAACTCCATTTCTTCATCGGTAAAATTTAAGATCAAAGGTTTCTTATCATTTTCACGGACGAGAATGCTCGCACGGTCGATCGCATCCATGAAATCACGGCGGTTCAAGGTAACTTTCGTCTCATAATCGGAGGAAAGCATCTGATTGATCCGGAAATACTCGCCCTCAATCAGGCGGGATAACACGATCGTGTCGTCAAATTCAAACATGATGTGGTTGGTGCTGAAGAAAATCTGTACCTCAGAGTCGTTGTCACCGTTTAAGATCTTGCTGATCTCACCTAAAGTCTTGCCAGGAACGATGACTTTTATATCACTGTACTGTTCTTTTAATGCAACTTTGCGGATCGACATGCGGTGTCCGTCGAGGGAAACGAGCTTAAGTTCATTGCCGGTGACCTCCATCAGCTCACCGGTCATCATCTTGTTGCTGTCGTTCGGCGAGATCGAGAAGATCGTCTGGCGGATGATCTCTTTTAAGGTAAACTGGGAAAGTGTGATGAATTTATCCCGCTCAATGTGGGGAATATAGGAAAATTCATCGCCGTCCTTGCCCTGAATCTGGAAAATAGCCTTGTCACAGGTGATCGTCGTGTTGTATTTTTCATCCGATTCGATCGTGATCGTAGAATTTTCGCCGGAGAGCTTGCGGATAATATCGGAAAAAAGCTTGGCATCAAGAGCGATTTTTCCACGTTCCAGGATCGTTCCTTCGACCTTCGTCTCAATTCCCAGCTCCATATCGTTGCCGGTCAGTTTGATCTCATCCGAAACAGCATCGATCAGGATGCATTCGAGAATCGGCATGGTGGTTTTGGAAGGAACGGCCTTCAGAACAATGTTGATGCCGTTCATTAAATGATCTTTTTCAAATGAAAGCTTCATGTTTGTTGATAACTCCTTTGCTAAAAATAACGTGGAACGGAAAGAAAAGATATATATAAATTCCGTCGCAATCGTAGTAGGGGCTGTGAATATGTGGAATTCTCCGGACAGCCCCGAAAATACAGGGGTTCAGACTCCTTTTGAATGGTTAAAAAGGCTGTGTAAAACTGTCCGGAACCGGCTGGATAACTTTTGAATTATCCACAGCCCTGAAATGGAGCAAAATGTGGGAAAAGTTATCCACAGGTTTTCAACCACTTTTCCACGCGAAATTGTGGAAGAAACCTACTGTGGGCTGATCTTTTTCATTAAGATTTCCACTGTATTGCGAAGAGATTCGTTTTTCTCCATATCGGCAGCGATCTTGTCGTGACCGTGGATGATCGTCGTGTGATCCCGACCGCCTAAATATTTGCCGATATTCTGCAGGGAAGTTCCGAGCATCGAACGGCAGATATACATCACGATCTGGCGCGGGAATACGATCTCCTTGTTGCGCTTCTGGGAGGAGATGTCAAGCGGAGTGATACCGAAATGATCGGCAACGACCTGGATGATCAGCTCCGGGGTCACTTCTTTCTCCGCGTTCGGGGAAATGAGATCCTTGAGCGCTTCCTCCGCCAGCTCCGTCGTGATCTCCTTGTTATTTAACTTGGAAAGGGCGACGATCTTGGTGAGGGCGCCCTCGAGCTCGCGGATGTTGGACTTGACGTTGGTGGCGATGTACTTGATCACTTCATTATCTATATTGTAGCCCTCGAGTTCCTCTTTTTTGCGGAGGATCGCCATACGGGTTTCATAATCCGGCGACTGGATATCGACGGTCAAGCCCCATTCGAAACGGGAACGAAGCCGTTCTTCCAGCGTCTCGATCTCTTTCGGCGGTTTATCTGAGGAGATAATGATCTGTTTTTTCGCTTCATAGAGTGCGTTGAAGGTATGGAAAAATTCTTCCTGTGTCGATTCCTTACCGATAATAAACTGGATATCATCGATGAGGAGGACGTCGTTGTTTCTGTATTTTTCACGGAACTCCGTGGTGGAAATATTGTTTTTGTTCCGGATCGCATCGATCAGTTCGTTCGTAAACTTCTCACTTGTAACGTAGAGAACCTTCGCTTTTGGATTGTTTTTTAAGATAAAATGTCCGATCGAGTGCATAAGATGCGTTTTTCCCAGACCTACACCCCCGTAAATGAAGAGAGGGTTGTAGATCTCACCCGGAGATTCTGCCACGGCGAGGGAAGCGGCGTGCGCTAAGTTATTGTTCGCGCCGACGACGAAGGTGTCGAATGTGTAGCGCGGATTTAAGTTCGCATCCTGGATGAGCTGGCGGCTGACCTCGGACGGGCGGTTGATCAGATGGCTTTTGTCCGTCTCTTTTTGCGGCTCATCGACCTGTTCGATGGTGACAAAATCGACCTCACACTCGATTCCGGTTAGTTCTTCGATGGTAATCTGGATCAAAAGTCCGTATTTTTTTTTGATATAGCCGAGAAACTGCACATCCGGAACCAGGATCTGAAGGGTGCCGTCTTTCATGGAATAAGGCTGCGTCGGAAGCAGCCATGTTTTGAAAGAAACGTCCGTCAGTTCGTGTTCTTCTTTAATATGGAGGAGAATTTCATCCCATTTTTCCTTAATTTTCTCTATCATACTGTGTCTCCTAAACGTAAAAAGCAGCCAAAACTGCAAAATAACCCAATCTAAGTTCTATTCTACATGATTTGTCCACATTTTTCAATAAAAACCCGCAATGTGAATAAGTGAAATTCAGTTATCCACGTGGAAAAAACGCCGAAAAATAAGGCTTTTTGGTGAATGGGTGTGAACAATCAGAAGCTTATCCAGATCGTATTCCACGGCTTTTCCACAAGTTATCCCCAAAATGTGGATAAGTGGAGGATAAGCTGTGAATAGGTGGTGGGAATGCTGATAAAATAAGGATTTTTTTATCCACAAAATGGAAATGCTCCAACGTGTATACTGTATACAATAAAGCGCTGCGACAGCAATCGACGATCGATCTGTGAGGACTCAGGATCGAAATGGTGGAAAAACCGCAGAAAATCTTTGATCTATGGGGATTAAAAAGATCAAAATAGTGGTTGACGAATGCGGAATTCTTCTATATAATGGAGAAGATGTTTAATTACAATAGTCTAACTATGTTGAGATGAATGCGGATTTCGGCGCGAACCGGAGGAAGCGTGGATTTCTCTTACTATATTATGGATGAGGAGGTGTATGCAGACATGAAGATGACATTTCAGCCGAAGAAAAGACAGAGAGCAAAAGTTCATGGATTCCGTGCGAGAATGAGCAGCGCAGGTGGAAGAAAAGTTCTGGCTGCCAGAAGAGCAAAAGGTAGAGCAAAATTATCTGCTTAATGAACGAGGCCGCAATCGAGTTATAGATTGTGGCCTTTCTTAATATTCATAGAAAAAGTTCTAAGAATATTAAGAAAAGCTCTGCGATGTACACTCGGTGCAGGGGAATTGGTGATTTTAATGAAGCGTTTTAATTCAATTAAGAAGAACAGCGAATTTCAAAAGGTTTACAAGACAGGGAAATCCTATGCCAATAAGCTTCTGGTTATGTACGTGAAGCGGGTGGATGACGGGAAGGAGCCTAGGATCGGTATCTCCGTCAGCAAAAAGGTTGGAAACAGCGTGGTCCGCCATCACGTGACAAGGTTGGTACGGGAGAGCTATCGGTTAAATAAGGACAGAGTCAGACTCGGATTAGACATCGTAGTCGTTGCCAGACCGGCAGCGAAAGAAGCAGACTTCAAAAAAATTGAGAGTGCATACCTGCACTTATGCGGACTGCATAACATTCTGGAGAATCGAAGTGAGAATATTGATTAAGAAGATCTTGATAAAGATGATTCGGGGATATCAGCTCTATATTTCCCCTATGACAGGACCTCACTGCAAGTACACGCCGACGTGCTCGGAGTACGCCATCCAGGCACTTAAAAAGTACGGCGCTGTAAAAGGTATGATTTTGGCATGTAAGCGGATTCTTCGCTGTAATCCATTTGCAGAAGGCGGTTATGATCCAGTTCCGTAAAGGATGAGGAGGTAGTTCATTGGACGTTAGCGTTTTAGTTGCGACAAAAGCAGGTTCGATCATGGGACCGATCGCCAGCGTGTTTGGTTATATCATGGACTTTTTATTCCGGATTACCAGCAGCATGGGGATCATGAATATCGGTCTGTGTATCATCCTGTTTACCATTATCACAAAGTTACTGTTATTTCCTCTGACGATCAAACAGCAGGAATCGTCAAAACTTATGTCGCTTATGAACCCTGAAATCAAGGCGGTTCAGAATAAGTATAAGGGAAAAACCGATCAGGCATCGATGGCTAAACAACAGGTCGAGATGCAGGCAGTCTATGAGAAATATGGCTCGAATCCGATGGCAGGATGTCTGCCGATGGCGATTCAGCTTCCGATTATCTTCGCTTTGTACCGGGTTATCTACAACATTCCGGCATACGTACCGTCAGTACGCGTCTTTTTTGACAACGTAGCGAACCCGCTGATGGAGCAGCCGGATTACATCAACAAGATTTCCGAGCTGGCAAGCGGCGTCGGCATGGCGGTGGACAAGGTAGACTACACCGTGGCAAACAAAGTCGTAGATATGTTATATAAGTTGACACCGGCTGGATGGGATACGCTGGAAGGTCTATTTCCGCAGATTTCTTCCACCATCGCGGAGAATGCGGACAAGATTGAGAGCATGAATTATTTCTTCGGCATCAATCTGGCAACTCCTCCGTTTACCGGTTTTAACCACATCACGATCGCATGGATCATCCCGATCCTCGCAGGTCTGACCCAGTGGCTCTCCACCAAGCTGATTTCCAATTTACAGCAGGTGGATCAGGACGCACCGGGCGCGAGCATGATGAACAGCATGATGATCACGATGCCGCTGATGTCCGTATTCTTCTGTTTCTCCCTGCCGTCCGCGATCGGTATCTACTGGGTCGTTCAGGGTGCATTCCAGCTCGTTCAGCAGCTGATCGTAAATGCACATATGAACAAGATCGATGTCGATGATCTGATCCGCCGCAACGTGGAGAAGATGAACAAGAAGAGAGCGAGAAAAGGTCTGCCGCCGGCCAATGTCAGCGAGAAGGCAAGCGTGAATTTAAAGGCGCTGCAGGCACGCGAGGATGCGGAAAGCAAGGCGAAAGAGGACAAGATCTCCCGCAATAAAAAGCAGATGGAGGCGTCTGAAGCATTTTACAATTCCGATCCGAAGCCGGGCAGTCTGGCTTCCAAGGCAAAGATGGTGCAGAAGTACAACGATAAGCACGCGAAAAAATAGAAGGAGGGCGCAGGATGGATATGATTACGGTTACCGCTAAGACAGTCGAT
The DNA here is from genome assembly GCF_003477925.1 of Clostridium sp. AF32-7AC. Taxonomy (NCBI): domain Bacteria; kingdom Bacillati; phylum Bacillota; class Clostridia; order Eubacteriales; family Clostridiaceae; genus Clostridium; species Clostridium sp. AF32-7AC. The sequence continues at coordinate 76,700 of NZ_QUEG01000010.1, read as the reverse complement.
GAGGCAGTAACAAAGGCACTGATTGAACTGGAAACCACCAGTGATAAATTAGAGTACGAAGTGGTCGAAAAAGGAAGCGCCGGATTTCTGGGGATCGGCGCGAAACCGGCGATCATCCGTGCTAAGAAAAAAGAGACGCTCGAGGATCGTGCGATCGACTTTTTAAGCCAGGTATTTGATGCGATGAACTTAGATGTGAAGATCGCAGCGGCTTTCAATGAGGAAGAGTGCGAGATGAACATCGATCTCTCCGGCGAGGATATGGGTATTTTGATCGGTAAGAGAGGTCAGACCCTGGATTCTCTCCAGTATCTGGTCAGCCTGGTTGTCAACAAGAAGAGCGAGAATTACGTCCGCGTGAAGCTCGATACCGAGAATTACCGCGAGAGACGGAAAGAGACGCTTGAGACACTGGCAAAGAACATTGCTTACAAGGTAAAGAGAACGAAACGTTCTGTATCTTTGGAGCCGATGAACCCGTATGAGAGACGGATCATTCATGCAGCGCTGCAGAATGACAAGTATGTCACCACCCGCAGCGAGGGCGAGGATCCGTTCCGGCATGTGATTATTTCGCTGAAGCGTGAGGGCAGACGCGAGAGAAGTGACGGGTATGGGAGATATGAGAAGTAAATAAGTGTGACGAAGAAGGTCTGGAGGTATCTAGACCTTCTTTTTTGTGGGGGATCGAGCGCGAGAGGTTTATCGTTAAAACATGAAAAAAGAAATAAATATTAGACTAGATTTGTAAATAAAGATGGGAAAATGCTTCCATATGGTATAGAATAAGAAGATAAAAAGCAAGGAAGGATTTATATATATATGGTATATACAGATACAATCGCCGCGATCGCGACGGCGCTTTCGAGTTCGGGGATTGGGATTATCCGGATTAGCGGTTCGGACGCTGTTGCGGTGGCGGAGCGGATGTTTGAACCGGCGGTGGCGGGGAAGAGGCTTTCAGAGCAGAAAACGTATACGATTCATTATGGATATATTCGGGATGGAGAGGAACGGATCGATGAAGTGCTGCTTCTTTTGATGCGCGGTCCGCACAGTTATACGGCGGAGGATACGGTAGAGATTGACTGTCACGGAGGCGTGCTGGTGATGAAGCGGATTCTGGAGCTGGCGGTAAAATGTGGGGCACGGCTGGCGGAACCAGGCGAATTTACGAAGCGGGCGTTTTTAAATGGCAGAATTGATCTTTCGCAGGCGGAAGCCGTGATCGATGTGATCCAGTCGAAAAATGAGTATGCGCTGCAGTCTTCGGTCAGCCAGTTGAGCGGTTCAATGTCGCGGAAAGTGCGGGAACTCCGCGAAAAACTAATCTATGAGATTGCCTTTATTGAGTCCGCACTTGATGATCCGGAGCATATTTCTCTGGACGGATACCCGGAGCGCCTTCGGGAGACGCTGCAGCCGATTGAGATGGAGCTGGAGGCGTCGATCGGGACGTTTGACAACGGGCGTATCATGACGGAGGGGATCAAAACCGTGATCTTAGGTAAGCCGAATGCAGGAAAATCGTCCCTGATGAATGTACTGCTGGGAGAGGAGCGCGCGATTGTGACAGAGATCGCCGGTACGACACGCGATACGCTGGAGGAAAATATCCGTCTGCGCGGGCTTAGTTTAAATTTGATCGATACGGCGGGCATCCGGGAAACGGAGGATATCGTTGAAAAGATTGGCGTGGAACGGGCGAGAAAAATTGCGGATGAGGCAGATTTGATCTTGTATGTGGTCGATGGATCAAGGAAGCTGGATGAAAATGACCGTCAGATCCTCGATTTGATCCGGGGACGGAAGGTGATCGTCCTCTTAAATAAGACAGATCTGGAACCGGTTCTCACAGAAGAAGCGCTTCGCGAAGCGTGCGGGCAGGAAGTGATCCCGGTATCGGCGAAGGAACAGCAGGGAATTGATCGATTGGAGGAAAAAATTCAGACGATGTTCTTGCAGGGAAACCTGAATTTCAACGATCAGGTCATGCTGACAAACGTCCGTCACAAGACGGCGATGGAGCAGGCGCTGAAAAGCCTGCGTCTGGTCGAGACAAGCATCGACAATGCGATGCCGGAGGATTTTTTCTCGATTGATCTGATGGATGCCTATGAACATCTTGGAACGATCCTTGGGGAATCACTGGAAGAGGATCTGGTGAATGAGATTTTCAGCCATTTTTGTATGGGGAAATAGATCAATTTTTTTGCAAGGTTTCTTTCCTTGTGGTATGATAGGGTGGATCTGAAAACAAGAAAGAATATAAGGCGTTTGATCGAATTGAAATGTGCAGCTACAGTAAAATCGGCTGCGAATCATACGGCGCATGAGCCGCAGTGTTTATCTCAGTCGAGAAGACTCCCGTGGTGAGTAATAGCAAATTTGTCTCAGTGGAAGCCTTGTCTCCGACTGAGATAAACGCTCCGCGAGGATGCGCAGTGATTCTGTAAAGAATATGTCAGCTTACGCTGACCAGAATCACGCGCCAAGTCTCACGGACGTTCGACTTGAATAGAACGCAGAGATAGAGAGGAAAGAGGAAACATGCCCTGTTTAACAGAAAATTATGATGTAGCGGTCGTCGGGGCGGGACACGCCGGCTGTGAGGCGGCGCTGGCAAGCGCGAGACTGGGACTCGAGACGATCGTGTTTACCGTCAGCGTGGACAGCATCGCCCTGATGCCGTGCAACCCGAATGTCGGCGGAAGCTCGAAGGGCCACTTGGTGCGCGAGCTGGATGCGCTCGGCGGCGAGATGGGAAAAAATATAGATAAAACCTTTATACAGTCCAAGATGCTCAACCAGTCCAAGGGACCGGCGGTGCATTCGCTCCGCGCGCAGGCGGACAAGCAGGAATACACCCGCCAGATGCGCCGTACCATGGAAAATACCGATCACCTGACGATCCGTCAGGGAGAGGTGGCAGAGCTGATCGTGGAAGAAGGTCAGATCAAAGGACTGAAAACGTACTCCGGCGCGACGTATTACTGCAAGGCGGTGGTGCTGGCAACGGGAACGTACCTGAAAGCGAGATGTATCTATGGTGATGTGAGCAATCCGACCGGACCGAATGGTCTGCAGGCGGCAAACCATCTGACAGATTCCCTGAAAAAGCTGGGAATCGAGATGTTCCGTTTCAAGACGGGCACACCGGCGCGTGTTGATAAGCGCAGCATCGATTTTTCTAAGATGGAAGAGCAGTTCGGCGATGAGAGGGTTGTGCCATTTTCTTTTTCCACCGATCCGGAGTCGGTGCAGAAGGAGCAGGTGTCCTGCTGGTTGACCTATACCAATGAGAAAACACATGAGATCATCCGCAACAACCTGGATCGATCGCCCCTCTTTTCGGGCGCGATCGAGGGAACAGGTCCGCGTTACTGTCCATCGATCGAGGATAAGGTGGTAAAATTTCCAGATAAGAACCGTCATCAGGTTTTTGTCGAGCCGGAGGGAATTTATACGAATGAAATGTATCTGGGCGGTATGTCCAGTTCCCTGCCGGAGGATGTGCAGTACGCGATGTATCGTACCGTGCCGGGACTTGAAAATGTAAAAATTGTTCGAAATGCATATGCAATTGAGTACGATTGTATCAATGCACGCCAGTTGAAGGCATCGCTGGAATTTAAGGCGATCCGGGGATTGTTCAGCGGCGGTCAGTTTAACGGAAGCTCCGGTTATGAGGAAGCGGCGGTACAGGGCTTTATGGCGGGTGTCAATGCGGCGCGCGAAGTGCTGGGAAAAGAACCGATCATCCTCGACCGTTCCCAGGCATATATCGGTGTCTTAATCGACGATCTGGTTACCAAAGAAAACCATGAACCGTACCGGATGATGACGTCGCGTGCGGAATACCGCCTGCTTTTGCGTCAGGACAACGCGGATCTGCGTCTTTCCCCGATCGGGCATGAGATTGGACTGGTCAGTGATGCGATGTATGAGCGTGTTCTCTGGAAAGAAAACATAATCGAGGAAGAGGCAAAGCGTCTGGAGAAGATCAACATTGGCGCTGGAAAAGAAGTGCAGGAATTTTTAGAGCGCCACGGAAGCACCCCGCTCAAGACCGCGGCAACGCTGGCAGAGCTGGTACGCCGTCCGGAGTTAAGCTATGAAGCACTGGCAGAGCTGGATCCGAACCGTCCGGAACTTCCGGAAGATGTGATCGAGCAGATCAACATCAACATCAAGTATGACGGCTATATCCGCCGCCAGCTGCAGCAGGTTGCACAGTTCAAGAAGATGGAGAGCCGGAAGCTGGATGAAAACTTCGACTATTCCACGGTCGGAAGCCTGCGCCGTGAGGCAGTACAGAAGTTAAATCTCTATAAACCGGCAAATATCGGTCAGGCATCCCGAATCGCGGGCGTGTCACCGGCGGATATTTCGGTGCTGCTGGTACACTTAGAGCAGAGCCGCCATGCGGGGCATGGGGAAGAGAAGAAAGAACTGTAAATATAGAAACGAGCGGATTCAGAGTTACTGTACACGGGCAGGCACTTTTGGAACCGAAAGTGTCGTAAGAAAACCTGGTGGCAGGAGGAATTTGCCGTATTTAAATGCGAAGCCACGGCAAATTCCGTTACTGGGCACGTATGCGTGAACAGTAACGAGTCAGAGACTGCATGGAAACAGGTAAACGCATTGCAGCAACTCAAAATGTAAGATAGATAAGAACCTGAGAAAAAATAGAACATATCATAAAGGATATATTTATGGCAGAAGAAAATAAAGTAGAAAGCGGTGTGGTTCTGCCTCCGGCAGACTTTACCGAGCAGTTTCAGAAAGAAGCGCAGGAGATGGGTGTCACGTTAAATGAACACCAGATCAAGCAGTTCTACGATTACTATGAACTGTTGATTCATTGGAATACGATGGTGAATCTGACAGCGATCACGGAACAGAAGGAAGTTGTGACCAAACATTTTTCGGATAGTCTGGCACTTGTGAAAGCGGTGCCGGATCTGGCAGAGAAAGAGTATACGTTGATCGATGTTGGAACGGGAGCTGGATTTCCGGGTATCCCGTTAAAGATTGCATTTCCAAATTTAAAGGTCACGCTTCTCGATTCTTTAAATAAGCGGATCAACTTTCTGAACGAGGTAATTCAGGCATTGGAACTGGAAAAAATTCAGGCGGTTCACGGACGGGCGGAGGATGCAGCACATGATAATGTTTCACGTGAAACATTTGATTTCTGCGTTTCACGCGCGGTGGCAAATCTGTCCACGCTGTCGGAATACTGCCTGCCGTTTGTCAAGGTGGGTGGCTGGTTTGTGCCGTACAAATCGGGCAAACTGGAGGAAGAGATGAAGACGGGAAAAGGTGCGATCCGCAAGCTGGGCGGCGAGCTGGAGGATGTGATTTCCTTCCACCTTGCCAATGAGGATGAGCGTAACCTGGTCCGGATTCATAAGACAGAGAGGACGGGAAAGAAGTATCCGAGAAAAGCGGGAACGCCGTCGCGGGAGCCGCTGAAATAAAGCAATCAAAAGGTAGATAGAGAAAGACTGTATATGGAACACGTAGGGTATGCAGTCTTTCTTTTTCATATAGGCGGGGTTTAAACAAAAATATATGACTGAATATTTGTCCTGGAAGATTGTGTTCCAGAAGCCGTATCAGGCATATGACAGAGGAAATCTGGAGAAGCGGGTAGAGGCGATGGCAGAGCTGGAAATAATAGGGAAAATTTATAAAATTTGAGTTTTCGTTACAGAATATAGTTTTTTGTGCGAAAGCCGAGGAGATCGAGTGGGAATAATGTAGAATAAAGAGGAGCATTCCGGGGGTTTTGTTTGTATATAGATAGTGCGGCGGGACCTGGATGAAACATTAGGACCGTTCCTATCAAGAAGCAACAAACAAGGCGCACGGAAGGATGACGCTGTGAATATGAAAGATACTGGAAAAATGGTATCTGCATCATGGTATGAGTATGAAAAAGGAATTTCATGGAGATGTGGGAAAGAGAGAGTAACTGTTCGCGGGTAGGCACTTTCGGAACCGAAAGTGCCGTAAGAAAACGCGGTGGCAGCAGGAATTTGCCGTATTTAAATGCGAAGCCACGGCAAATCCCGTTATTGGGCACGTATGCGTGAACAGTAATAAGCTTCGTCCTATGACGAAAAAACGCTCCGCGGTATGCATACTCATTATCCTTTTTTAAGAAAAAAACATATGGATCGCATCCATCACGGCATCCGGCTGTTCTAACTGCGGCAGATGTTTGGTCTTCGGAATGATAGAGGACTCGATTGCGGAATTATAAATCTTGTAATCCTGAATCGTCGCCTCGATCATCGGTTCCTCGGAACCGCCGATGATGAAGATGCTGTTGTCGATCTTCCTGAGAGCATTGGAAATATTGCACTTGGTATAGCGGCATTCAATACTGGAGAAGATCGCTTTCGGACATTCACCGAGATGTGCGGCTTCGTGGCTGCGGTCGATCTGAACCGGTTTTACGGTATACGGATTGTAAAAATATTTGGTGCGGAATGCCTCTTCGATCATAGAGCGGCTGCACGCAATGTGGTAAATGAGCGTTCCAGCCAGCGGGAGATCCAGAAGAAGCTTATAAAGCTTGGCATTTTTACCCGGAAGCTGACAACAGTCGGTAAGGCTGCTCGGGTTGATGAGCATGATCTGATCAAACAGTTCTGGAGAGTTGCTGCACGCCATGATAGACAGTGCCGCTGAATCACCGGTGGAGAGAATGTTGGTCCGATGTCCGATCTCAGATTTGATAAAATCACAGATCAGCTGGACAAACAGGTAATTTGTGTAGGTCAGGTTCGGCTTCTCGGAACGTCCGCAGCCGAGAAGGTCGAGCGTGTAGACGGTGTAGGAGCGGCTGAGCTGTTCGCGGATGGATTCCCACTCATAGCCGCTCGATGCAAAGTGCAGATCGTGAATTAACAGAAGCGGTTTGCCGGAACCGCATTTTGTATAGTAGATATTTCCCAGCCGCCATTTGTAGCAGAGAGAATTCTCTTCCCGGGTCAGACCGCGGGAGGTGGCAGAAAATTGAATATATTTATTTAAAAGTGCCAGTGAAACTGCGCCGCCGGCGGACAGCATCAGGCAGGTCATGATCTTGTTTTTTGTGTTCATATAGAAAGCTCCTTTTGAATCGAAAAATTAAACTCGAAAATATCTCATCAAGTAATTCTATTATACCATAAATACTAAATTCAGCTATCGCCTTTGTCTTGGCTTCATTAAGTATTTAGGTATGACTCGCACTAGGATCGAAAACACCTCGCTAAGTGCTCATATTATATCATATTTTCCTGTATTCCAGTTCAGCTATTTCCAGCGTTTTTTCACAGAATATCTGTTCACAGATGTGTGCCCAAGTAACGGGATTTTGCCGATGCTTCGCATTTCAAATCGGAAAAATCTGCAACCAGAACTGTAGCGTTCGGGATTTTCAGTTTGGAAAATTTCTACCTGTGAACAGTTATGAACATGCCATTTTATGTAAACAAAATTTCATTGAAAATCGATATTAAAATCATTATAATGTTCACGTATCAAAAAATCAATCGATGGGGAAAGAAATGCGCGATATGATAAAGAAGGAAAATAAGTTATGCTTTCAGCATCGTATGGAACGGAAGACAGAGAAATCTTTTCAGTTGTCGGCGGGCAGGCAGCGGCTGCTGGCGGAAACGATACGCGAACTGAAGCAGGAAGGGCGCTTAGACGAGGAGAAGCTGGCGATGCAGCATGGTACGACATCCATTTACCGCCACAGCCTCAATGTTGCCTACACAAGCCTTTGGATGATGGAACGGTGGCAGATTCGCTTGGAACCAAAATCACTTGTGAGAGGGGCACTGCTGCACGATTATTTTTTGTATGACTGGCATCAGAAGGATCCCTCGCACCGCCTGCACGGCTTCCGTCACCCGAAAACAGCGCTTGGAAATGCACAGAGAGATTACCATTTAAATTGGAAGGAAAAAAATATCATCGCACGTCATATGTTTCCGCTGATACCGGTGCCGCCTCAGTGCCGCGAGGCATGGATTGTGTGTCTGGCAGATAAATGGTGTGCTCTGGGGGAGACGGTGGAGCCGATGTTTCACGTGAAACATTTTAAATGAAATTTTTCTAAAAAAGTAGGAAATGAGTTTTAAGTGTGTTATACTATTAGGCAAGACAAGAATGGGAAAAAGCTGGAAATCGCTGTGCGGATGCCTGCGGGAAGGCTTTTTCCTGTCTTTCATGTGAGATAAAACCGAGGAAATGGAAGGAATACGGTATGGGACGAACGATTGCGATTGCAAATCAGAAGGGCGGCGTAGGTAAAACGACAACGGCGATCAACCTGTCGGCATGCCTGGCAGAGGCGGGACAGAGGGTTCTGACGATCGATTTTGATCCGCAGGGAAATGCAACCACTGGTTTGGGATTGGAAAAAGAACAGATTGAAGATACAGTCTATGAGCTGCTTTTGGGCGATTGCACACTGGAGGACTGTCTGATGCGCGATGTTCAGGAAAATCTGGATGTTCTTCCTTCGGATTCGAATCTGGCAGGAGCTGAGATTGAACTTCTGGATGTGGAAAATAAAGAGTCGGTGTTAAACGGTTATCTGGAGACAATCCGCGATCAGTATGATTTTATTATCATCGACTGCCCGCCGTCGCTGAGTCTTTTGACGATCAATGCGCTGGTAGCGGCAGATACGGTGCTGGTGCCAATCCAGTGCGAATATTATGCGCTGGAAGGACTGAGCCAGGTACTCCGGACGATCGGTTTGGTCCGGAAAAAGATGAATCCGTCGCTGGAGCTGGAGGGCGTGGTATTTACCATGTATGATGCGAGAACGAATCTCTCCCTGCAGGTCGTAGAGAATGTAAAACAGAACTTAAATGAGCGGATTTACAAGACGATCATACCGAGAAATGTGCGACTGGCGGAGGCGCCGAGCCACGGAATGCCGATCAACCTGTACGACAGCCGTTCGACTGGTGCAGAGAGCTACCGTCTGCTGGCAGCAGAGGTGATCAGCCGGGGAGAAGAGCTGTAGGCAGGAAAATAACGGTGAAGTGAAATTCAGAAAGGATGCCTGCCGGGGCGTCGGGAGGTTCGTGAGGAGGAAGGAAATGTCAAAGAGAACGGGGCTTGGCAGAGGACTGGGAGCTTTTTTTGGAAATGATTACGAGAATGCAGAAGCGGGAAAAAGCAGCGCAAAGCCATCGGATGAAGCCGGAAAAAAGACTTCCGTTCGTGAGACGGAACAGGAGATAGAGAAAAAGAGCCTGGAAGAGCTGGATATGGTGCTTCCGGGATCTAAAAAACAGAAAAAATCGGCGTCTGCCGGAAAGACAGCTGCGAAAACAGTGGGAAAAGGAAGCCGCGTGGGAGTTGCAAAGGCATCCGGAAAGACGACGGCAGAAGGAAAAACCCGCACAGCCGGGGAGACGGCGGCAAAATCGAAGACACAGACGGCAAAAGCGGAGCCGGTCGTAAGGATCGTCGAGGTGGAAAAAGAGAAATTTCTAAATATTTCGGAGATTGAGCCAAATGTCAGCCAGCCGCGTAAGATGTTTGATGAAGAACAGCTCGGAGAGCTGGCAGAATCCATCCGCCGTTACGGCGTGCTGCAGCCGCTTCTGGTTCAGAAAAAGGGCGATCGTTATGAGCTGATTGCCGGAGAGCGCCGGTGGAGAGCTGCCAAACTGGCAGGATTTCGGGAAGTTCCGGTGATCGTGCGCGAGTATACGAGACAGCAGACGATGGAGATCGCCCTGATCGAGAATGTACAGCGTGCAGATTTAAATCCGATTGAGGAGGCGAAAGCCTACCAGATGCTGATTCAGGAGTTTGGGCTGCGTCAGGAGGACGTGGCAGAGCGCGTAGCGAAGAACCGTGCGACGATCACGAACAGCATGCGTCTTTTGAAACTGGATGAGAGAGTGCAGGAGATGCTGATTCAGGACCGGCTTACCGGAGGTCATGCGAGAGCGCTTCTTTCGCTGGAAGATGGTGAAAAACAGTACCAGTTGGCGCTTAAAACAGTAGAAAATCATTTGAGCGTCCGCGAGGTCGAGCGTCTGGTGAAAGAGCTTTTGAAGCCGAAAAAGGCGAAAAAGAAAGCAGAGCCGGAACGCGATATGGAGGTCTTTTTCAAGGATGTGGAAGAGAAGCTGAAAGGAGTTATGGGAACGAAGGTTTCGATCAACCGCAAGGATAAGAATAAAGGCAGAATCGAGATCGAATACTATTCATCAGCGGAACTGGAACGTCTGATTGAGCTTTTGGAGTCATTAAGACAGTAATCACACAAAATTCGTCCCAGGGGACGGATGATGGGAAATGAGGAATGAAAGATGGAGAGCAGTATTTTTAGCGGGATTGGCATCGATCCGGGGGTTATCGTGATCGTTCTGGCGATCCTGACACTCATATCATTTATTGCGTCCGTCATCTGTTTTTCGCAGTATAGGAAGTTGTATCGCAGATATGATATGTTTATGCGGGGAAAAGATGCGGAGACGCTCGAAGACACGATCATGGAACTGGTGGATGAGACCGAGTATCTGCGGGCAAAGGACGGAGATACAAAACGCCTGGTGGATTCGGTTGTCTCCAAGGCGCAGGCTGGATACCAGAAAACCGGTATTGTCAAGTACAATGCGTTTAAGGGCATGGGCGGCAATCTGAGTTTTGTCATTGCCATGCTGGATGATAACAACACGGGATTTGTGCTGAATTCTGTTCACAGCCGTGAAGGCTGTTACCTGTATCTGAAGGATGTCGTAGAGGGCAAGACCGAGGTGCTTTTAGGAAGTGAAGAGAAGGAAGCACTGGAGCGTGCGCTTGGGTATAAGTAAAGAAAATAAAGGATAGAAATGAGGCGGCTGTATGTGTTGGCAGCAGCTGCGGATTGTAGTTAGAAGGAGTCAATATGCATCGTTTTTTGCGAGCTGCCGGATTTAGTATGTATCAGAAGAAGAAGGACATCCGTGCCCTGCTTCGCTGTCTGGCGAGAGAGGCGGGAACCTCCAGCTGTCTTCAGCTTGACAGGGGGACCGAATTATATGAGATCAAGACAGAAGTTGCGCCGGGGATCGGCGTGGCGATGTATGGGGAGCTGAATGAGCAGGATGAGATGGAGATAGAGTATTATTATCCCTATATCCTGAACGAGGAGGTAACCTCGCGGGCAGAATGTTCCATTCAGCGTCATACGGAGAAGGAAACCTATGCGGGGCTTCTGGATGAGTATAAGGTAGGGCTTTCGCTGATCTTTTATCTCTTGAATCCGATCGAATACAGGGAGTGTTACCGGAAAGAGCGCGAGCGCTTACAGGTGAATTCGGTTAGCCTGGCAGGATTTGCCAATCGGGGCAAGGTGCTTCTTCCGATCAAAAAGACGGCGCTGCAGATTGAAAAAGCCAAAGTGGCGGCGAAAAACCGGGATGAACTTTTGGAAGCGGCAAAAAATGGCGACGAGGATGCGATGGAGTCCTTAACAATCGAGGATCTGGATCTCTATTCGATGGCATCGCGCCGGGCGACGAGAGAGGATATTTATTCGATCGTCGATACAACTTTTATGCCAAGCGGGATCGAGTGCGATCAGTATTCGATTTTAGGCGAGATCAAAGAGGTTATATGTAAGAAAAACCGGTTTACCGGCGAGGAAATCTATGATCTCAAGGTGGAATGCAACGATCTGTATTTCCGCGTGGGTATCAATAAGATGGACCTGCTTGGAGAACCGCTTCCGGGACGTCGGTTTAAAGGAAAAATATGGATGATGGGAACGGCTCATTTTGCGTAAAGGTCTATAAAAAATCATCGGTTCCAAAAGTGCCTACCCGTGAACAGCTACACAGAAATTGCATACGGAGCATGTGAGAAGAGAAAATAGTTGCGGAACACATGAAAATGAATTATAATAAAATGCAGTATGAAAATACGATATATGTTTCACGTGAAACATATAAATCTCTGTAGCTCAGTAGGATAGAGTGTTCGCCTCCTAAGGTAGAACCATGGCGGAACCCTTTTGAAGAAAAAGGGTAGCGTTTGAGGATCACTTAAGGAAGCGAAATCTGAAAAATCAGAAGAGATAAGAAAGAGATAATTCATCACGAAAGTGATTGAGTTCATAAAGTTGGTCGCCGTGACCGAAAAGGCTGAAAAAGCCCGAAAATACGGCATTTGTTCCCATAGTTAAATGGATATAACAAGCGCCTCCTAAGGTTGCGTTACAACGGCCACCTCAAAAAAAACTAAATAAGGGATTGCAGTTCGACTTTGATCGGGCTATAATCATATATCAGACACGTCCATATAGCTCAGCTGGATAGAGCACACGCCTCCTAAGCGTGGGGTCGGAGGTTCAAATCCTCTTATGGACGCCAGTGAACAACGCCGAAAGCCTTTGTTTTCAAGGGTTTTCGGCTTTTCTTATATAAAAAGCTACGAAAAAGCTCTTTCACTGTATGAGATAAAATTCTACTCCAAAATTTGATTTTTGACAACCCCTCCAGAATCGAACGGTTGTTATAAGACAAAATCGCCAGCTAATTTTTAGCAGAAAACGGGCTGTTCTTGCTAATGAAAATGCCCTTCCTGCTAATCAGCCCCAAAATCGTGCCAAAAATCCAGCTAATCAAAAAAGGCGGATGTTTTGAATACCATGCAGTTATAGCAGATAAAATTAAATATCGTTATGTACATAGAGCGTCTATTTGCCCCGCATTGGGGATGGATAGGCGCTCTTTTTTTATGCCCAAACCCATGGGCAAATACAAGAGATTGGAGGTGTTTTATTTGAGCAAGCCTGTTTATACCGCAGACAAGCCGAGCGACTGTCATTACTGCTACTTCTGGACGAATGGCAGAAAGGGCTGCCGTCTGGGTAGAAATAATTGCTACTACTTAATCTCTTTGCCGCCGAAACCCAAGTCGGAATGTGATGGCTGTCCCTATGGGCGAGATCACCCGTGCATTGGTTGGTGTACGAAGAAGGTTATGCGTGAAGTGGGGCTTCGTTGATATGGATGTGTATGAACAGGAATACCGCTTCTACTATTTTGCCCGATGTCCTTACGAAAAGACGGATACGACTTTCCGCAGCATTCCGCTGACAACAGAAAGTTTTCCGCAGAAAGAAGGTGGTGAAGCCGTGTGAGTTTTGATTATTTTTACGGTCAGCAATCCGATCTATTCACATTCTATCGAGTTCCGAAGGTGTTGTTCACGAACGAGAGGTTCTGGAATATTTCTGCCGATGCCAAGATGCTGTATGGCATTTTGCTTGACCGCATGAGCCTGTCTGCCAAGAATGGTTGGATAGATAAAAACGGTAGAGTGTATATCATTTTTACAATCGACGAAGCGAAGATGGCTCTGAACTGTGCTGAACAAAAGGCTATCAAGCTGCTCAGTGAACTTGAGAAGAAAGCAGGATTGATTGAACGTAAGCGCCAGGGTTTGGGAAAGCCCAACCTGATCTATGTGAAGAACTTTATCTCTGCTGTGGATTCACAACTCTTGAATTGTGAAAATCACAATTCTGGAACAATGGAAATCACAACTCAAGAACTTCCGAAATCACAATGTAATAATACTGATATTAAAAATACTGAATTTAGTGATACTGATTCTATCTTTCCTTCCGGAAATGGTGGAATGATGGACGAGAATGACCGGTATCAAGAATACTTTGATTATTTCTCGGATCAGCTCAGTATGGATTTGTTGAAGAAGGATTACCCTTACGATTCCGAAATGCTGGATAACATTCTGGAGTTGATCGTTGAAACAGTTTGCACGAAGCGACCGTTGATTCGCATTGGTGCAGAGGAGCGTCCGGCAGAAATTGTCCGCAGTCGGTTTATGAAACTGAATGCCGAACACATTCGATATGTTATGGACTGCTTCAAGGAGAACACCACAAAGATTAGAAATATCCGTCAGTATATGCTGACTACGATATACAATGCGCCGACGACAATAGACACCTACTACGATGCTCTTGTTCGGCACGATATGTCACACGGATATTTGGAAGGAGGATTTAAGAAATTGAAAATGAAGCGAGAGGAAGGAGAGTGACGATAAATGTCGAAAAAAGCAACCATCATTGCGGTGGTCAATCAGAAAGGAGGCACTGGAAAGACCACCACCACCGAGAATCTGGGCGTTGGCTTGGCTCTTGAAGGAAAAAAGGTGCTTCTGGTAGACACCGATCCCCAGGCTTCCCTGACGGTCAGTTTGGGCAATCCCTGCCCGGATGATCTGTCTCCGACACTTTCCGATCTGATGGGAAAGATTATGATGGAAAACCCTATTACTCCCGATGAAGGGATTCTTCATCATCCGGAGGGCGTTGATTTGGTGCCGTCCAACATCGAACTCTCAGGTATGGAGGTAGCACTGGTCAATGCCATGAGCCGGGAAACCATTCTCCGGCAATACCTGGATACAGTCAAACAGAATTATGATTACATTCTTCTTGACTGTATGCCGTCTTTGGGTATGCTGACCGTCAATGCGTTGGCAGCTGCCGACAATGTGCTGATACCGGTTCAGGCAGCATACCTTCCTGCAAAGGGTCTGGAACAGCTGCTTGGAACCATCAACAAGGTCAAGAGGCAAATCAACCCGAAACTGAGGATTGAAGGGATTCTTCTGACGATGGTGGACAGCCGCACCAACTACTCCAAAGACATCAGCAATCTGATTCGGGAGAGCTACGGCGGAAAGCTGAAGGTTTACAAGACCGACATTCCCCGCTCTGTCCGTGCAGAGGAAATCAGCGCAGAGGGAACCAGTATCTTCAAGCATGATCCCAAAGGCAAAGTTGCCGAAGCCTATAAAATTCTGACGAAGGAGGTGTTAAACAATGCAGAAAAAAGGCGCAAACATCAGCTTGAAGGGGTACGATGATATTTTCTCCACCGATCAATCCAGAGCTGAAGCCCAGCAGGAGCGTGTGCAGGAAATTCCGCTTTCTGAGCTACACCCCTTTGAGGGACACCCCTTCCGTGTGGTTGATGATGAAGAAATGATGAAAACGGCAGAGAGCGTCCGAGATTTCGGAGTTCTCACTCCTGCGATTGTCCGTCCTGACCCCGACGGTGGTTATGAAATCGTTTCTGGTCACAGGCGGCACCGGGCATCGGAGCTTGCGGGTAAGGAAACCATGCCTGCGATTGTTCGTGACCTGGACGATGATGCAGCCATTATTTTGATGGTTGATGCGAATTTGCAGAGGGAGAGTATCCTGCCGAGTGAAAGAGCATTTGCTTATAAGATGAAGCTGGATGCGATTAAACATCAAGGTCAACGCACCGATTTAACTTCATCCCAAGTTGGGATGAAGTTGCAGGCAATGGATATAGTCGGTCAGGAGGCAGGAGAAAGCAGAAATCAGGTACACCGTTATATCCGTCTGACCGAACTGATTCCGGAACTGCTGGATATGGTAGATACGGGTCAGATCAAATTCAATCCTGCGGTGGAGCTTTCCTATCTGGCAAGTGAAGAACAGAAGGATTTTCTTTCTGCAATGGATTATGCTCAAGCAGCTCCTTCCCTTTCGCAAGCACAGCGAATTAAAAAGCTCGCACAGGAGGGCGAGTGTACGCTGGATGCGATGTGCGAGATTATGAATGAAATCAAGAAGGGAGAGCTGGACAGAGTAACCTTCAAAACGGATTCGTTGCGAAAATACTTCCCGAAGTCCTATACCAACAAGCAGATGGAGGATAAAATCATTCAGCTTTTGGAGCAATGGCAGAAAAAAAGAGAAAAATCAATGGAAAGGTAAGGTAAAAAATGTTTACACCCAAAAACATTCAGGGCGCTTTGGAAGAACTCTACGACCTTTGCGATCCTGATTATATGGTAGATATGCTCGTAAACTACAGTGAGGAGTTCGATGATATTTCTCCTGCGCTTCTGGCAAAGTCGTTTCAGAAAAATGCCGAGATGATTAGCGAGTATCGAGTATTGTCCTCTGCTGGTGAGGGTATCGACTATCAGGGAAAGGTACTTCTGAACAGCAGAGCCGTGCGGCTTCTGTCCTATGTAGAAGATATGAGCGGCGATGAAAAAGTTCGCACGATTCAGAGCAAGGAGCTGTGGTTAGCAGAAGATATGACATTCTATGTGGTGTCCTGTATGTCTACGATCACGATGGACAAGGAAGAAGCCATTTGTCTTAACGAACACCGCAGCGTGGTTACTACGGTGGAATGCGAGGACGATATTTTCTTCGACATGGGTTCCCTGATTTGCGAACTGGACGATATTTGCTTGTTCGAGCTTTTAGCCGATGTGGATGCGACTATTTATGAACTGTAACAGGTTCATGGATGGTCGCTTTTCTTATTTCCAAAGAAACGGAGGTATCGAAACTTGAAAGAATACGATGTGAAGATCACCGAAACCTTGGAGAAAACGGTTACGGTGCAAGCAGAATCTCACGATGCGGCAGAGGAACAGGTTAGAGCCGCTTATTACAATTCG
Organism: Clostridium sp. AF32-7AC; assembly: GCF_003477925.1. NCBI lineage: Bacteria > Bacillati > Bacillota > Clostridia > Eubacteriales > Clostridiaceae > Clostridium > Clostridium sp. AF32-7AC. Next base: position 60,191 of record NZ_QUEG01000010.1, on the reverse strand, counting down.
GAGTACATTCTGGACTCCGAAAACTTTACCGGTGTTGCGTTCGGCACGACCGAGGAACGGGAGGTTCAGAAAGAACAGGCAGATACCATGAATGTGTTGCTGGTAAAGCCGTTCATGTATCCGCAGGCTGTGCAGATCGGCTGTGAGCTGGAGGATTTGCAGAAAGCCGTAGGTGGCGATATTGAGGCAACTTATCCGTTCAATGAGCCGGTTGCACTGGTGATGCACGACGAAGGTAAACTCGTAGGCAAAGAACTGAACCGTGCGCTGCGTGATGATGACGGCGATATTTATGACATTATCGCCGGTGATTTTCTGGTTGTGGGATTGGGCGAGGATGATTTTTGTTCTCTGTCCCCGGAACTGATGAAGCAGTTTGAGGAACACTTTCATCAGCCTGAGACTTTTGTACGCATGGGGCGCAGCATTATGGCGCTTCCCCTGCCGGATGACATGGTGAAGAAAGAAGATGCACCTGTCAAAGCTGATTCGGTTCCCCACAAAAGTAACCCTGACCGAGATGTTCTGTAAGGAGGTTCTTATGCAAAGAAATTCGACGATTGGAGAGCTGATGGAGCGAAAGCGGATTCAGGATGGTGCCAAGGAGTACCAGGGACATACCTATATGGACTTGGCACGATTTGATGACGCCACCAAGCACATGATTATTTTCGATGTGCTGACCGATGAATCGCCTGTCGGTTGGAAAGGCGAAAGAAATCGCCTGTATTTGAGCGATGTGGGTTATCAGAAGGCTCTGGATAACCAGAAAGCTGGCAATATCAAGATTATCAGCCATGCCGCAGTTGCCAAGGGCAATCTGTATTACGACCACAGAGATATGGCACGATAATCTGTTCACTCTACTGCTTGCAGGAGGTGATGAATCATGCAGGAAGAAGTTGAAAACAGAACAGTAAACCTGGCGATCAGCACAACCAAGCTGACGGGGCGCACTATCATTGCCGGTATCCGCAAGTATTTGCAGCACCGGGAAAAAGTGAAGATGAAAAAGGCACGAGACCCTGCCGTTCATGGAAAGCAATCCGTGAAACAGCTTTTGGGACAGAATCAGGGTGCTACGAATGTTGAGATCGACAAAGAGAGTATCCGTGATTTTGAAAAGCTCGCCAAGAAGTATGGCGTGGACTTTGCCGTAAGAAAAGATAAGTCCGTTGATCCTCCCCGGTTTCTTGTTTTTGTCCGTTCTAAAGATGCAGATGCTTTGGATGCAATCTGCAAGGAACATCAGGCAAGGGCATTAACCAAGAATGAAAAGCCGAGCGTTCTGGCGCAGCTGAAGAAGTTCAAGGAAATTGTCGCAGCGATTCCGAAGAAGGTTCGAGAGAAGAAACAGGAGCGTGATCTGTGATGGATAAGAGAAAAATGAAAAAGCTCCTGATTCTGAATTTACCGTATTTTCTGGTAGGGTTGTTCGCTACGAATTTAGGAGAAGCATGGAGATTGGCTGAGGGGGCAGATTCATCTGCGAAAATCCTCAGCTTTTTTCATGCCCTTCCGATAGCCCTGAACAATCCGTTTCCCAGCTTTCACCCGTTGGATTTGCTGATTGGTATTCTCTGCGGCGCAGGACTTCGGCTGGCTGTCTATCTAAAAGGCAAAAACGCAAAGAAGTACCGACACAATGTTGAGTACGGTTCTGCTCGTTGGGGAACGGCAAAAGATATTGAGCCGTTTATTGCACCAAAGTTCGAGGACAATGTGATCCTGACGAAAACGGAGCGGCTGATGATGAGCAATCGCCCGAAGAATCCTGCCAATGCCCGAAATAAGAATGTTCTGATTATCGGCGGTTCGGGTTCCGGTAAAACTCGCTTTTGGTTGAAGCCAAACCTTCTCCAGATGCACAGTTCCTATGTGGTCACTGACCCGAAAGGCAGCATCGTGATTGAGTGCGGCAACGCCCTTTTGAAGCATGGCTACACCATCAAGATTTTCAACACCATCAACTTTCAGAAGTCGATGCACTATAACCCATTTGCCTATATCCATTCAGAAAAAGACATTCTGAAACTGGTGACAACGCTGATTGCCAACACAAAGGGTGATGGAAAAGCCGGTGATGAGTTCTGGACGAAGGCGGAAACGCTGCTCTACTGTGCCTTGATCGGATATATCCACTATGAAGCTCCGGTTGAGGAACAGAATTTCTCCACCCTGATTGAGTTCCTGAACGCAATGGAGGTGCGGGAAGATGATGAGGAGTTCCAGAACCCGGTGGATCTGATGTTTGAAGCCCTGGAAAAGAAAAAGCCGAATCACTTTGCAGTCCGTCAGTATAAAAAATACAAGCTGGCTGCCGGTGTTGTATGCTCTAAAAGACTTCTTAATCAAGCGGTTGGGAAGTCTCTTAGAACACACAACCTAAAACCGAAGAAAGGAGCGCAAGTTATGAGAAAAAACGAGAAAATCACAGCTCTGTACGAACGATTGAGCCGTGATGACTTTGGCAAAGATGATGACCAACAGCGTGAGAGCAATTCCATTTCCAATCAAAAAGCTATGTTGGAGGAGTTCGCCGCACGACAGGGCTTTACAAACATTGTCCATTTCACGGACGATGGCATTAGCGGCACCTGCTTTGACCGTCCCGGATTTTTGGCAATGATGAGAGAGGTTGAAGCCGGGAATGTGGAGTATCTGTGTATCAAGGACATGAGCCGCATGGGTCGTGACTATCTGAAAGTCGGTCAGATTATGGAAATCCTGCGTCAGCGTGGCGTTCGCCTTATCGCCATCAATGACGGCGTGGACAGCGCCAGAGGGGACGATGATTTTACCCCTTTCCGCAACATTATGAACGAGTATTACGCCAGAGACACCAGCCGTAAAATCCGTTCCACTTTCCAGTCCAAAGGCAAGTCCGGCAAGCACCTCACAGGCACGGTCATTTACGGCTATCTTTGGAACGAAGCCAGAGACCAATGGTTGGTTGACCCCGAAGCCGCTGAGGTGGTCAAGCGCATCTTTGCCATGACGATTGACGGCTACGGTCCGTATCAGATCGCCAGCAAGCTGAAAGAAGAAAAAGTCCTCATTCCGTCCGCTTACCTTGCCCGGCACGGCGAGGGCGTGAACAAAAATAAGACCTTCAAAGATGTGTACGGCTGGGGTTCTTCCACCATCTGCAACATTCTTGAAAAGCGTGAATATCTGGGACACACCATCAACTTCAAGACCCGAAAGCACTTCAAGGACAAGAAAAGCCATTATGTCCCGGAGGACGAATGGACAATTTTCGAGAATACCCATGAGCCTATCATTGACCAGCAGACCTTTGACCTTGTGCAGAAAATCCGTGGGAATGTCAGACGCTACCCAGACGGCTGGGGCGAAGCAGCTCCCCTCACGGGCTTGCTCTATTGCGCCGATTGCGGTGGCAAGATGTATGTCCACCGCACCAACAACGGCAAGCGTATTTCTCAATATACCTGCTCCCAATACAGCAAAGTCCCAGTTGGAAAGCTCTGCATGACACAGCACCGTATCAATGAAGATGTGGTACTGTCCCTTGTTTCAGAAATGCTGAAAGCCATTGCAGAATATGCCAAGCATGACCGAGCCGAGTTTGTCCGTGTGGTACAGGAAGCGCAGTCCAGCCAGCAGACAGCAGAGGTTAAGAAACAGCGGTCACGCCTTGCCACCGCCAAGCAGAGAGTTTCCGAGCTGGAAGTCCTGCTCTGCAAAATCTATGAGGACAACATTTTAGGCAAGCTGTCTGACAGCAGATATGCCACTCTGGACGCTCAATATGAAAAGGAGCAGACCGAGCTTACCGCCGAAATCTCTGTTCTGGAAAAGGCTGTCAAGAGCTATGAGAAGCACGAAAAGGACGCTGATCGTTTTATCGCTCTGATTGACAAGTACGAGAACTTCGACAAGCTGACCATTGCCATGCTCAACGAGTTTATTGAGAAAATCCTTGTGCATGAGCGTGACCGCAAAGGCAGTATACAGACCACACAGGAGGTCGAGATTTACTTCAATTTTGTCGGTCGATTTGTTCCCCCGGCGTTTGGAGAAGCGGAGCTTACCCCGGAGGAATTAGAGGAAATCCGCAAGCGTGAGGAACGCAAGGACAGGCTTCATCAGAACTACTTGAAGCGGAAAGCCAATGGTAAACAGAAAGAGTATGAGGAGCGCACGAAAGCCAAGAAAAAAGCGGAGATTGAAGCCAGAAAACAGGCAATCCGCACCGAGGATATTGCCAGAGGGGTATTTATCCCGGTGAGCAGTTTGCCGCAGCTGGGACCGAGAAAGGGAGCGTGATTTTATGAAAGAGTTGAAACCGAGAATCCATGAGAACGGTATGGACTATGTGTTGGTGGGCGACTACTATGTGCCGGACTTGAAGCTGCCGGAGGAACGCCGACCTATTGGGCATTGGGGACGCTTGCACCAGTCCTATCTGAAATTGCACCGTCCCATGCTTTACAACGAGCTAATTTTGTCCGGCAGGCTCCACACCGTCGTTGCCGATCTGAACGAGCAGGCGGCAGACAGGCTGGACTTGATTATCCGGCAGATGATGAAAGCCGAGGGCGTGACCGAAGCCATGAAAGCGGAAAATCAGATGTTATGGGTGCAGTCAATGAACTCCATCCGCTGCCGGGCAGAGGAAATCATCAAGACGGAACTAATCTACTGTTGAGAGAGGTAAAGCTATGATTTTGGAAGCCATGTATAATGGGGAGTTTTATCCCTGCGAGACAGTTGTACCTACATCACCGGAATACCGAAAGGCAGTCATAGCCTGTGAAAAGCTCATGGAGCAGTTGTCCCAGCGGCTCAGCAAAGAGGACTATGAGCTGGTGCAGGAACTCCGGGCGCAGACAGCAATCGCCCAATGTGAAGAAAGTGAAAGTCACTTCAAGTATGGCTTTTCCGCTGGGCTGATGTTCAGCAGGAAGCCCATGAACAAGTGCAGCAGAAGAAAGAAAAATAGATGAAGAAAGCCGCCTGAGCAGAAAGAAACTGTTCGGGCGGTTTCAGCATTCGCCAGTAGATTTATTCACACTCTTGTGATAAAATTTACTACAATAAAGAGCGTGATAGCACTAATTTTATGGGGGGATGCTTAATGAATAGAATTTTGAAAAAATTTTTACAGCGGGGTGTCGATTTAAGTCCTGTGGGAGTTGAACTCCGTGAGGATAATACAAATTATTTTTGTACCCCAAAAGGGGCATCGGTTTTTGGATGGGCAGGGATAGATGGTATCCACTTCTGTTTCATTCGTGGATTTGGAGAGATGGTTTTCTCTGTCAGCCCCATGAATACTTCTCCTGATTATGTTCATCCAGTAGCTGAAAATTTTACCGACTTTCTGCGGCTTATACTGGCTTGTGGTGATGTGGCGGCAGTGGAACAAGCGTGGATGTGGAACGAAGCACAGTTTGAAGCCTTTCTCAATGAAAACCCTACAACCCAGGAACAACAGCAAACTTTATCGGAAATTTCAGAGAAGATGAATTTGTTGCCTATGGAACAACCGTGGACATATATCAAAAACCTGCAATCTTCCTTTGATTACAGTCAGATTAAATACACAGAAGATTATTACGATAATGATATGACTTCAGAAGCAGAATTGGTTGCCCCTGAATGGAAGGTCTACTTTGATGGAGATTTCTGGGGACATCGAGGTAAAGACCGTGCCGGAAAAGAGATCAAGCTGGATAAACAATTCGATTGGGCTGGATATCATTGGGTAATTCCGGCAGCTTATTCATGTAGCAAAGGACTTGTCGTTGATTTTTGTATGCGAGTTGATTCAGAAAGCATCCGTGACTTCATGAAAAAATGGAATCTGGACTGGGAAAATGACTCATGTGAAAATTTTACCCGTGAGCAACAGATGCAGATGGAATGGGAAAACCCACTTTGTTTTAACTTCAAACCTTGCTTGAAGTTAAACGAGAAAATATTACAGACAACCCATGGCTGCGCTGTGAGCTTTAATCCTTGTCTGCCAGATGGCGTTATCAATGAGTTGGAAGCAAAATGGGCAATCGACCATTATGGGCTGGATAGTACTTATGGCTGGGTCATATGCAGAGACGTATTTCCTTGGGGAACCAAGCATCACCCTGAAATCAATAAACTTTTTCTTACAATGGAGCAGCAACCAGGACAAGTTCCAGGCTCACATTTCAAAGTTCACGCACCCGGAGATTCATTTATGTTTTCCCATCCTGTTAGCGGAATAACCCATACACTGACCGTGCAGGAAATAGAACAGCAGACAGTTCCTCAAAATAGTTTTGGTTCTGATCGCTGGATTTATCCGACACATTATATTGCCATGAGTTATACACTTACCCCTGAACCGATGGAGAACATTTCGGTTTTTGACTGTGATGAAGGCGATAGACCGATAGAAGTTACACCAGACGATCATTCGTTCCGTCCAGTTGGCAGTAGTTCCTGTTTTGTTGTTGGTGTTATTGGTGGTGCAGATGGTCCGACAGCAGTTATATATGGAACAAATTCACAAGAAAAACTTCATGCTGCTTGTTCTGCTCTGCACTTTGAACCGGTTGGTGATGATGTCGAGTGGCGTATCGTGTTCAATGTTACGCAGTTTGACAAAGAAACATTCCCAATTATCTAAAAATACCCTTAGAACTCTAAGGGCGCACTTCTATACTCTCTGTCGAGAGTAGTGCGTCCTGCGGAGCTTCATTCTCCGTCAGCAGAAGAAAACTGCATGACCGAGAATGTTGCGTCACTTCGTTCCGTCAAGGTGGCTACACCCCCTTGCGCCGCTAAAGCGGCTATCCCCTGTGGACTTGCCGTCCGCAAACGGTTTTGACAAACCGTTCGCCGCCAGCAAGTTTGAAAATCAAGAATCTTAATTTGATAAAGGAGTGTGATTCTATGAAAAAGAAATTACCCATAATCCTCTTGGGTGTTATTTTGGCTTGTGTGTTGGTTTTCGGTTTCCTTTATGCAAACAATGACATTGGTAAAACCGCAAACAGTTTAGAAGCAGACATTCGCCAATCTCAAAAAATTTTGGATGATTGGATTGTTGATGGAAGTATTTCCGACACAATGGCTGCATTTATTTCTTACCCACAGGACAAGACAGACCACACTTTTTCTGTCTATGTAAATCGCCCTGGCTTGTCTTTTGGATATTTCTTCCGTGGTGGTGGAGATATAGTTGAGGTTGATGATTACATTGCAGAGTTTGTTGTTGAGGGAAATAACGAAAGGGCATTTATCTCAATGAATACCCAAAATATTGTTCGACTTGAAGTAGATGATGGCAACGGCATTCAGGTGATTGATATTGATAGTGGCAAGCCTTTCGCCATTGTCCTGCCCCTCAATGTAGGAAACATCTGTTTCTATGATACGAATGGAAATGTTGTGGAATATCTTCGCCAACAACTTTGACCAACTTCAATTTACCGAACTGAACACAACAACTGAATACCGAAAAACTGACCGTTGACTGGTCGCAATCTGCGAAAAGTTGACGGTCTTTTTTTATCCCCATTTTCAAAAAAGGAGGTCACGAAAAATGGCAAAACCGAAAAACCTTGAACAGCTCCGAGCCGAAAAGGAACAGGTCGAGACACAGCTTGCACAGGAACAGCACAAGCTGGAGCGTCTGGAGAACAGAAAGAAGTATCTGGAGAAAGGAGAGAGACAAAAGCGCACCCATCGTCTTTGCAATCTGGGCGGCACGATTGAGAGCCTTGCCCCGGAGTTCAAAGATCTCACACGCACCGAAATGACGGAGCTGATGGAGTACATCTTTTCTCTGCCCGAAGTCCAGCGAGCCGTCCGTCACATGGCGATTACCCACATCAACCAAGCGAGCAGAGGAAAGGAGCAGAAAGCCGATGGCAATATTCCACTTCACCGTCACCCAGACCAAACGCAGTAAAGGTCAGTCCGCTATCGCTTCTGCCGCCTACCGTTCCGGCGAAAGGCTGTATAGCGAGTATTACGGCGAGTACAGCGACTACACCCGAAAGGGCGGCGTGATATGCTCCGACATTCTCCTGCCGTCCCATGCACCGAAAGAATACGCAGACCGTCAGACCCTATGGAACGCCGTGGAAAAAGCCGAGCGTGGAAAGACGGCACAGCTTGCATACAGTTTTGAGATTTCCTTGCAGAATGAGTTTTCCCTTGAAGAAAACATCGCTCTGGCAAGGAAATTTTTGTTGGAGCAGTTTGTGAGCCGTGGCATGACCGTTGATGTTTCCTTTCACGAAAAGGAGCATGAGGACGGCGGCACACCCAACCCCCATTTTCATTTCCTCTGTCCTATCCGTCCCATCGAGCAGGACGGCACATGGGGACTAAAGCAACGCCGAGTGTATGCGCTGGACGAGGACGGCAACCGCATCCGAGACCAGAACGGAGAGTTTGTTTTCAATGCCGTTCCCACTACCGACTGGGGCAGTCCCGAAACGCTGGAACACTGGCGGCAGACATGGGCTGAAATGTGCAACGCCAAGTTTGCGGAGAAAGGTCTTACTGTCCGTATCGACCACCGAAGCTATGAACGGCAGGGCGTGGATTTACTTCCCACCATCCATGAGGGCGCAACCGTCCGGGCAATGGAGAAGAAAGGCATACGCACCGAAAAGGGAGAGTTCAACCGCTGGATCAAAGCCACCAATGCCGTTATCCGGGACATCAAGAAGAAAATCACTCTCCTGTTTGATTGGATTGCCGAAGCAAAAGCAGAGCTTGCCAAGCCGCAGACCCCCGACCTTGTTTCTCTGCTGAACGCCTACTACACCCAGCGCAAAGCCGGGGCTTATTCCCAGAAAGGCAAAATCAGCAACCTAAAGGAGATGAACGAGACTTTCAATTATCTCCGGGCAAACGGCATTTACACCCTTGAAGATTTGGAAAGCCATGTCAATGAACACAGCTCCACCACAGAGAGCTTGAAGAAAACGCTGGACGGGCAGACCGCACGAATGAAAGAAATCAAGCGGCTTTATGACTACTCCGCTACCTTCCAGAGCTTGAAGCCTGTCTGTGACGGCTTGCAGAAAATCAAGTTTGAGAAGTCCAGAGCCAAGTACAAGGCAGAACACGCCGACGAGCTGAAAATGTTCTACACCGCCAGACGCAAGCTGACCGAGGAGTTCCCGGACGGCAAGGTGGATATGAATAAGCTGTCCGCAGAGTATGACGCTCTGGAACAGGCGCACAACACCACCTATGGCGAGTTTAAGACCGTCAGAGACGATTTACACCGCCTTTGGAAGGTCAAGTCATGCGTAGATACTGCCGCCCGTTTTAACGAACGCACAGAGGAACAAATGCACCAAAATCGACCCCAAACACGACACAAAAAGGAGGATATATCCCGATGAATTACACCCAAGCGCAGATTGACCGGGCGAACGCCGTCAGTCTGGAAGATTTTCTCCGTACACAGGGAGAGACGCTTATCAAAAGCGGACGGGAATACCGTTGGAAAGAACATGACAGCCTGACCGTTCGGGGAAACAAATGGTTTCGCCACAGCCAGAGCAAGGGCGGCTATCCCATTGATTTTGTCATGGAGTTTTACGGCAAGTCCTTTCCCGAAGCAGTCCAGCTCTTAACCGGCGAAAGCGCCGAGGGACAGAGCGAAGCCAGCACAGCACCGCCCACAGCGTTTCACTTGCCCTTGCACAACAGAACAGCCGACAGAGCAATTCAATATCTTTGCGAAAGCCGAGGTCTCAACAAAACGCTTGTTGAGGCTTTTCTTCTTTCCGGGGATATTTACGAGGACGCAAAGCGGCACAATGTTGTGTTTGTCGGCAGAGACCGAAGCGGTACGCCGAGATACGCCCATGTGCGAGGAACGGCAGACCCATTCAGACAGGACATTGCCGGGTCTGACAAGTCCTATCCGTTCCGCTATGAGGGAAACGGCAACCAGCTCTTTGTCTTTGAAGCGCCGATTGACCTTTTGTCCTTTATCTGCCTTTATCCGCAGGACTGGCAGACAAGGAGCTACCTTGCCCTGGGCGGTGTTTCGGGCAAAGCCCTTGACCGTTTTCTTTCTGAACGCAAGGACACCCGAAAAGTGTTCCTCTGCCTTGACAGCGACACCGCAGGAAGTGAAGCCTGCACCCGGCTGGCACAGGACATTCCCGGCGAGATCGCCGTCATTCGCCTTGTCCCGGCAAGAAAAGACTGGAACGATGTTCTCCGTCAGCAAGGGGACATTCCCAGCCGCAAATTCATAGCCGAGACAATCACGCTGCGAGAGCTGCCCACCGCCCAGCCTGTCCCCATGCTTCGTATGGCAGATGTGGCGCTGACGAGCGTGGATTGGCTATGGTTCCCGTATATTCCCTTTGGGAAGCTGACAATCATACAGGGCAACCCCGGCGAGGGCAAGACCTACTTTGCTATGCGCCTTGCGGCGGCTTGCACCAACCGAAAGCCTTTGCCCGGTATGGAGACACTTGAGCCTTTCAATATCATCTATCAGACCGCCGAGGACGGTCTGGGCGATACCGTTAAGCCCCGGCTGATGGAAGCAAACGCAGACCTTGAACGAGTGCTTGTCATTGACGATAGAGACATGCCGCTGACCCTTGCCGATGAGCGCATCGCAAGGGCAATCCGTGAGAACAACGCAAAGCTGGTTATCATTGACCCGGTGCAGGCGTTTCTGGGTGCAGATGTGGACATGAACAGAGCAAACGAGGTGCGCCCGATATTCCGCAGTCTGGGAGACATTGCACAGGCTACCGGGTGCGCTATCGTGCTGATCGGACACCTGAACAAAGCCGCAGGAACGCAAAGCACCTACCGGGGATTGGGGTCTATCGACATTACGGCGGCAGTCCGCAGTCTGCTTTTTATCGGCAAGCTGAAGGACAGCCCCACAACGAGGGTGCTTATCCATGAGAAAAGCTCCCTTGCGCCGCCCGGACAGTCCCTTGCCTTTTCTCTGGGAGACGAGAAAGGCTTTGAATGGATAGGAGCTTATGACATTACCGCTGATGAGCTTCTTGCCGGGACGGACACCGCCAAGACCGAGAGTAAGACCGCACAGGCAGAAATGCTCATTCTGGAACTGCTTGCAGACGGAAAGAAAATGCCAAGTGCAGAGCTGGAAAAGACGGTCAATGAGCGTGGGATTTCCTCACGCACCATGCGAACGGCGAAAAGCCGTATCGGGGACAGACTTGTGACCGAGAAAGAGGGCACAGCATGGGTCTGCTATCTCCGAGACTAACAACAGGAACAAGGCAAGCGTGGCAAAGACGGCAAGGTTTTTATAGATACCTTAAGGTTGCCGCCTTGCCTTCTTCCCTCATACCGACACCGCCCGATGATGAACAGTCACCGGGCATTTTTCATTTACAGGAGGATTTTGAATGAACAATACCGCAACCAACAGTACCCCTTGCCCGACTGTGAGAAAGCAGATCGGCAAGACAACCTATATCGTGCGTGTGCATTTCAGCCAGACCGCCAAGGAGACGATGGAGGACAAAATCAAGCGTATGCTTCGTGAAGAAGTCCGCAAAATGTGACTTCTTCTTGAATTTGATGAAAAAGTCCTTGACTTTTCGTCTCTGGCAAGACCGCTAAGTCGATTTTGATTTCCTGCGGCGCTCGTCTGGCTCCTTTTGATATTCAGGAGGTCAGAGATGTGACTGCCTATGACGAGTTGCAGTTGGATACTCTCGGAGATAAGAAAACGGCGCTCTTTCTGATTATGTCAGATACGGATGCGACGTTTAATTTTTTGATCTCCATGATTTACACACAGCTGTTCAACTTGTTGTGCGAGAAAGCAGATGATGTGTACGGCGGCAGACTGCCGGTTCATGTGCGCTGCTTGATTGATGAGATGGCAAACATCGGTCAGATTCCCAATCTGGAAAAACTGGTAGCGACAATCCGAAGCCGTGAAATATCGGCTTGCCTTGTTCTCCAGGCACAATCACAGCTGAAAGCCATTTATAAAGACAATGCCGATACCATCATCGGCAACATGGATTCCCGAATTTTCCTGGGTGGTTCTGAGCCAACCACGCTCAAAGAACTGAATCAGGCATTGGGAAAAGAAACTATCGACACCTACAACACCTCCAACACCAGAGGTAACAGCCCGTCTTACGGCTTGAATTATCAGAAGTTAGGCAAAGACCTTGCGAGCGTAGATGAGCTTGCGGTTCTGGATGGCAGCAAGTGTATTTTGCAGTTGCGTGGTGTCAGACCGTTTCTTTCTGACAAGTACGATCTGACGCAGCACCCCAATTATAAGTACACATCAGACTTTGATAAGAGAAATGAGTTCAACATTGAGCAGTTTCTGAGTCGAAGGTTGAAGCTCAAGGCAGGTGATGAGTTTGTGGTAGTCGATGCGGATTAAGGAGGTTTCTGTTTGGAAAATCTGAAAACGGTATCTGCCCTGGTTAAGAACATCTTGGAACACGACCACAAGGCAAGAAATACCGACAATCATTTGTACCTGATGGTACTGGAACACTATTCCGGTCTGCGTGGCATCGACATTCATGCCATGACGGTTCCTGTGTTTTTGAAGGAACTGGATAGACGCAGCTTTCCGGGGTTTGAAACTGTCCGCAGAAGCAGACAGAAAGTGCAGGCAACCTACCCTGACCTTGCTCCCAGTGAAGCCGTAGGCAAGCGCAGAGCAAAAAATGAGGTTGTATATCGAGAATTTGCAGAAAGCGAGGTGTAAAAAAAATGACTTGGTGGATCACGGATACCTCTATTGGGCAGCGATTGAAGTTCGTTAGACGATTTCGCCGCCTTACCCAGAAAGAGCTTGGACTCCTGATGGGGTATTCCGAGAAAACAGCGGATGTCCGTATTGCTCAGTATGAGAAAAACGCTCGAACCCCTAATGCAGAAACCACAGCGAAACTCGCAGAGGTTCTGAAGGTTTCACCTGTCGTTTTTTCACCGACAATCTGTGCTTCTCGTGAAGATTTGTTGCAGTCAATGTATTGGCTGTTTCTTATGAAAGGTGGTGGTGATATATATGATTGTGAAACTGAATATGCAAGAAGCAGAATGGAACAGAAACTTGGCGTGATAACCGTCGAGGAGTTCCTTGAAAAGATTCTCGTAAACTAAGCCTTCCGTCCGGTTTTGATGCCGGTAGTACGGAGGGCTTTTTCTATTCTCAAAACAATTTCAAATTTTAGGAGGAAAATATTATGGCATTTTTCAATAGCGCAGTAACCGTTCTTCAGACTCTCGTTATCGCTCTGGGCGCAGGTCTTGGCATCTGGGGTGCAATCAATCTGCTTGAGGGCTACGGCAACGATAACCCCGGCGCAAATGCTCATGTGCGGTAAAGTAATAAAAAGATTTAGGTAGCCGCCTTAACTATTCCTAAATAAGATAATATGCACAGTATTTTCTCGTAAATAGAAAATAAATTATTGCATTTTACCAATTATTATGTTAAAATGACAATGTAACAAAGAGCTATGTATTTTTAAGGAAAGGGAGGAACTTATGAATTTAAGAAAATCTATTTTAGCACTTTCAGTAGTAGCTGGAATTGTAGCTGCTCCAATGACTGTATTTGCCGCTCATACTCATAGTTGGGGTTCTCCCCAGTACTATGGATATGAAGATGAAATGCCTGGTATATATGATGACTGGGATAAATGTGCGACACGTCATGTATATAATTACAAACAATGTTTAATTTGTGGAGAAGTAAGCATTTATGAAGTTGAGACGATTGAAATGTCTCACAAATGGGTGAATGGTGCATGTGTATATTGCAACAAAGGTTACGCGAAAGAGATAAATTAACATAGTATCATTACCGGCAAGTTTATGATCAAAAAATAGAAAGCATTGAGAATATTTCAAAATTTCTTGAAAGTACTCTCAGTGCTTTCTTTGATAATATGAAAGGAGAAATAAATGCAAAAAAAACAACTTTCTGTATTAGTACTAATTATTTTATGCTTTTTATTAGGATGTAACAGAGAAACACCAAAAGATGAATCTCAACAAAATTATGAAGATGAATCTAATATTTCTAAAACAAATGGAGAAGAACTTGTAAATATAAACAGTGAATTGTTAGGTTCGACTCCTTTTGATATCCAAATCGATAAAACAGCATTGCAGACTAGAAAAGAAACAGAAACAGAAGTTACAATAAAGACAAATTTAACAGACTGGGGTTATACTGTTTCTTCTGAAAAAGGGAAAATATCTGATATAAATAAAAATTCATTCATATATATAGCACCTAAAGATGAGAGGGATGATACTATAAAAATACAATTATCGGACTATGAAAATGGCATATCATATGAATATACAATTCCACTTATTTTTGCGGGAAACAATGAACATTCTTTAGATAAATTCAAGGAAAATCTTTCAAGATTACCTAATAGTTAGTAAAGAGTCGATAGACTAAAGTACCACCATCCTCTTTTATTTCAACTGAATATCCATCCCGCCGCACCGCAGCGGCACATGAAGCAGTAAATCCGAAAAAGATTTGCTGCTTTTTTTGCGTCCATTTTTGGCAAATTTCCAAAAGTTCCGTATTAGACAGTGAAACCAAAAAAGGCTGCCATTTTTTTCAGACAGCGGGCAAAACGCAGCTTCCGAAACGCCTTATTGTCGGGAAAGACCGAGCCGCCGGAAAAGTTCTTGCCGGAAAGTCCGTCCATTCTGCTCTTTTGTGGTTTGTAGGGAGTAAGGGAAAAACGCCAGCCCGCAGCCTTTTATAAAAAAAGCTGGTTATAGATTTTCTGAAAAAGTGGCAGTAGCAAGTGAACGGCAGGCCGGCAGTTTCTTAGAGCAAGATTCTACCGCAGTACCAAAATTCGCTTTTCGCTCATTTTGCCCCTGCGGGAATCTTGTTGGGGAGTGCCTTCCCCAAACCCTGCTTATGCGGCTTGCGCCGCTTAAAAATCCCTCAAAATATTTTTTCGGATTTTTCAAAAACAGTTCCGCTTCACACCCCGTTTTTCTCCTATTAGTGAGAGGACACCACGCACAGAAAGGAGGTTTTACCATGCGAAAACGATACAACACGCCGCACCGCAGCCGGGTAGTCAAGACACGCATGACCGAGGAAGAATACGCCGAGTTTGCGGAAAGGCTTTCTGCCTGCAACATGAGCCAAGCCGAGTTTATCCGGCAAGCCATAACCGGGGCAGCCATACGCCCCATCATAACCGTTTCTCCCGTCAACGACGAGCTGCTTGCCGCTGTCGGGAAGCTGACCGCCGAATACGGCAGGATCGGCGGCAACTTAAACCAGATAGCCCGGACACTGAACGAGTGGCACAGCCCCTACCCGCAACTTGCCGGGGAGGTACGGGCGGCGGTTTCCGACCTTGCTGCCCTAAAGTTTGAAGTCTTGCAGAAAGTGGGTGACGCTGTTGGCAACATTCAAACATATCAGCTCTAAAAATGCTGACTATGGCGCAGCGGAAGCCTATCTCACATTTGAGCATGACGAGTTTACCATGAAGCCCACCCTTGATGAAAACGGGCGGCTGATACCGAGGGAGGATTACCGCATTTCTTCCCTCAACTGCGGGGACGAGGATTTCGCCGTTTCCTGTATGCGAGCCAATCTCCACTATGAGAAAAACCAAAAACAGGAAGATGTGAAAAGCCACCACTATATCATCAGCTTTGACCCACGGGACGGGACAGACAACGGCTTGACCGTAGACCGGGCGCAGGAGCTGGGCGAGCAGTTCTGTAAAGAGCATTTTCCCGGACACCAAGCCTTAGTCTGCACCCACCCGGACGGGCATAACCACAGCGGCAATATCCATGTGCATATCGTCATCAACTCCCTGCGGATTTATGAAGTCCCGCTTCTGCCCTACATGGACAGACCAGCCGACACACGGGAGGGCTGCAAGCACCGCTGCACCAACGCCGCTATGGAATATTTCAAGAGTGAAGTCATGGAGATGTGCCACCGGGAGGGACTTTACCAAATCGACCTCTTGAACGGCAGCAAGGAACGGATAACCGAACGGGAATACTGGGCGGCAAAGAAAGGGCAGCTTGCCCTTGATAAAGAGAACGCCGCCAGAGAAGCCGCAGGACAGCCGACCAAGCCCACCAAGTTTGAAACGGACAAGGCGAAGCTGCGCCGGACGATACGGCAGGCACTTTCCCAAGCTACCAGCTTTGACGAGTTTTCTTCCCTTTTGCTGCGGGAGGGTGTGACCGTCAAGGAGAGCCGGGGGCGGCTTTCCTACCTCACACCGGACAGAACAAAGCCTATCACAGCCCGGAAGCTGGGGGACGATTTTGACAAGGCTGCTGTCCTTGCCCTGCTCACGCAGAACGCCCACAGAGCCGCCGAACAGACCAAAGCCATACCCGAATATCCTGCCGCAGTTAAAAAGCCGTTACAAGGGGAAAAAACCACAAAAACCACCCCGGCAGACAACACCTTGCAGCGCATGGTTGACCGGGAAGCCAAGCGAGCCGAGGGCAAGGGCGTGGGCTATGACCGCTGGGCGTCAAAGCACAATCTAAAGCAAATGGCAGCTACCGTTACCGCCTACCAGCAGTACGGCTTTTCTTCCCCGGAGGAACTGGACGAAGCCTGTTCTGCCGCCTATGCCGCCATGCAGGAAAGCCTTACAGAGCTGAAGCAGGTGGAAAAGACACTGAACGGGAAAAAGGAGCTGCAACGGCAGGTGCTTGCCTATTCCAAGACCCGCCCTGTCCGGGACGGGCTGAAACAGCAGAAAAACGCCAAGGCAAAAGCAGCCTACCGACAGAAGCATGAAAGCGACTTTATCATAGCAGACGCAGCCGCCCGCTATTTCAGGGAGAACGGCATTTCCAAGCTGCCGAGCTATAAAGCCCTGCAAGCAGAGATTGAAAGCCTTATCAAAGAGAAAAACAGCGGCTACAACGATTACCGGGCAAAACGGGAGGAATACCGCCGCTTACAGACTGTCAAGGGCAATATCGACCAGATTTTACGCCGGGAACGCAAGCCTGTGAAAAGGCAGGAACAGGAGCGATAAAAACCGCCCCAAAATGTACCCGAACCCATACAGAACAAGGGGGCTGCCCCGCACCCTATCCGCAATACCAAAGGATTTTTTAACGGGCTTACAGGGCAGAAAAACCCCGAAAATGATACCGAGATGATACAGAATTACCGCCGATACCGCCACACCAGCGGAAACGGCAGAAAGGAGCGCACCCATGCCAAGAATGAGCAAGAAACGGCGGCTGGAATGGTCTTTTTTCCTGCGGCAAGTAAAAGTCGGGAATACCACCTGCGACCGTATCACATACAACGACCTCTGCCGGGGCTGTACCCATAGCTGCAAGCAGAGCTTCCGGGCGGTTATCATACTCTGCCCCCACTACTACTCCAAACGCCGGAAAAAGGAGGACAGGGACAATGGCAGATAACCGCAAGTATTACTACCTCAAGCTGAAAGAGAACTTTTTTGACAGCGACTCCATTGTGCTGCTGGAAGATATGAAAGACGGGATTTTATACTCCAATATCCTCTTGAAGCTGTACTTAAAATCGCTGAAAAACGGCGGGAAGTTGCAGCTTGACGAGCATATCCCCTACACAGCACAGATGATAGCGACACTGACCCGCCACCAGATAGGGACGGTTGAGAGGGCTTTAGAGATTTTCCGGCAGTTGGGGCTTGTGGAGCAGCTTGACAGCGGGGCTTTCTATATGACCGACATTGAACTGATGATAGGACAGTCCTCTACCGAAGCCGAAAGGAAACGGGCTGCAAGGCTGGAAAACAAGGCACTTTTACCGTCCCGGACAAAAGGCGGACATTTGTCCGACATTCGTCCACCAGAGATAGAGATAGAGTTAGAGAAAGAGATAAAGATAGAAAAAGAGAGAGAGGGAGAAACGGGACACCCCGCCCCCGCCGCTTATGGCAGATACAACAATGTGATACTGACCGATACAGAGCTTTCCGGGTTGAAAACAGAGCTGCCCGACAAGTGGGAGTATTATATTGACCGGCTTTCCTGCCATATCGCTTCCACCGGGAAGCAGTACCACAGCCATGCAGCCACCATTTACAAGTGGGCGCAGGAGGACGCTGCCAAAGGCAAGGCTGCCCCGAAACAGGGCATACCCGATTATTCATGCAAGGAGGGCGAGAGCTTATGAGAAACGGGATTGAAGCTATGATTACGGACATTACAGCCACTACCGCCGAAGCGGAGGACTACACAGGCGAGGACGGGCTTTTATACTGCGGCAAGTGCCATACGCCCAAAGAAGCCTATTTTTCAAAAGAAACCGCCCAATGGTTAGGGCATGACCGACACCCGACAGAGTGCGACTGCCAGCGGGCAGCCCGTGAAAAACGGGAAGCCGCTGAAAGCCGACAGAAGCACCTTGAAACAGTGGAGGACTTGAAACGCCGGGGCTTTACCGACCCTGCTATGCGGAACTGGACATTTGAGCATGACAACGGCAGAAACCCGCAGACCGCAACCGCCCGTTTTTATGTGGAGAGCTGGGAAACCATGCAGGCTGAAAATATCGGCTACCTGTTCTGGGGCGGCGTGGGGACAGGAAAAAGCTACCTTGCCGCCTGTATCGCCAACGCCCTTATGGAAAAAGAGGTTGCCGTCTGCATGACAAACTTTGCAACAATACTGGGTGACCTTGCCGCCAGCTTTGAGGGCAGGAACGAGTATATTTCTCGCCTTTGCAGCTACCCCCTGCTGATACTTGATGATTTTGGTATGGAGCGAGGGACAGAATACGGGCTGGAACAGGTTTACAGCGTGATTGACAGCCGTTACCGAAGCGGCAAGCCGCTGATCGCCACGACCAACCTCACGCTGGAGGAATTGCAGCACCCGCAGGACACGCCCCACGCCCGTATCTATGACAGGCTGACTTCCATGTGCGCCCCCGTCCGCTTCACGGGCAGCAACTTCCGAAAGGAAACCGCACAGGAAAAGCTGGAACGCTTAAAGCAACTGATGAAGCAGCGAAAGGAGAGCCTATGACAGAAACGAAACAGACAAGCACCACCAAAACAGACCGCCGCCCGGACTGTGTGACGGAAATCCGCATGGGCAACTCCGTCCTTACCGTTTCCGGCTTCTTCAAGCAGGGCGCAACCGACACCGCAGCCGACAAGATGATGAAAGTGCTGGAAGCGGAAGCTGCTACACAAAAAACGGCGATTTGACCGACCATAAAGAAGCAGATTTGACGCTTTTGCCGCTATACAGACAGCCGCCCCATGTGGTACAATCAAGGTACGGAATAGTGGGGCTGGCTGTCGGAAACGGAGGATTTTATGTTAAGACAGACCAACCAACAACCAATTACCGCCCTTTACCCAAGACTTTCCCATGAGGACGAGCTGCAAGGCGAGAGCAATTCCATTTCCAATCAGAAGCGTATCCTTGAAACCTATGCAAAGCAGAACGGCTTTTCCAATCTGCGCTGGTACACGGACGACGGTTATTCTGGTGCGAACTTTCAAAGACCCGGTTTTCAAGCCATGCTTGCGGACATTGAAGCCGGAAAAGTCGGGACAGTTATCGTAAAGGATATGTCGAGATTAGGGCGAAACTACCTGCAAGTGGGAATGTACACAGAAATGATTTTCCCACAGAAAGGTGTCCGCTTCATCGCTATCAATGACGGAGTGGACAGCGCACAGGGCGACAATGACTTTGCCCCGCTGCGGAATATCTTTAACGAATGGCTGGTGAGAGATACGAGCAAGAAAATCAAAGCAGTGAAACGCTCAAAAGGTATGAGTGGCAAGCCCATCACAAGCAAGCCTGTGTATGGCTACCTCATGGACGAGGACGAAAATTTCATTATTGACGAGGAAGCTGCACCCGTAGTCAAGCAGATATACAACTTCTGCCTTGCCGGGAACGGTCCGACCAAGATAGCCCGTATGCTCACAGAGCAGCAAATCCCCACGCCGGGGACGCTGGAATACCGCAGGACGGGCAGCACACGCCGCTACCACCCCGGCTATGAGTGCAAGTGGGCAACCAATACCGTTGTGCATATCCTTGAAAACCGGGAATACACGGGCTGCCTGGTAAACTTCAAGACGGAAAAACTCTCTTATAAAGTCAAGCACAGCGTAGAAAACCCGGAGGAAAAGCAAGTGATTTTCGAGAACCACCACGAGCCTATCATAGACACCCAAACATGGGAACGGGTGCAGGAGCTTCGCAAACAGCGCAAACGCCCAAACCGCTATGATGAAGTGGGTTTGTTCTCCGGCATACTGTTCTGTGCGGACTGCGGCAGCGTGATGTATCAGCAGCGATACCAGACGGACAAGCGCAAGCAGGACTGTTATATCTGCGGCAACTACAAGAAACGCACCCATGACTGTACGGCGCACTTTATCCGCACCGACCTCTTGACCGCTGGTGTACTCTCCAATCTGCGGAAAGTGACCAGCTATGCGGCAAAGCATGAAGCCCGGTTTATGAAACTCTTGATTGAGCAGAACGAGGACGGGGGCAAACGCAGGAACGCCGCCAAGAAAAAGGAACTGGAAGCCTCCGAGAAACGCATAGCCGAGTTATCCGCTATCTTCAAGCGGCTGTATGAGGACAGCGTGACCGGGCGCATATCAGACGAGCGTTTCACAGAGCTGTCGGCAGACTATGAAGCAGAGCAACGGGAGCTGAAAGAAAGAGCCGCTGCTATTCAAGCGGAGCTTTCCAAAGCACAGGAAGCCACCGTGAACGCAGAAAAGTTTATGAATGTTGTCCGGCGGCATACCAGCTTTGAAGAACTTACCCCTACTCTGCTGCGGGAGTTTGTAGAGAAAATCGTTGTGCATGAGTGCAGCTATGACGAGAACAAGACCCGCAGACAGGACATTGAGATTTATTATTCTTTTGTTGGCAAGGTGGACTTGCCCGAATAACCGCCCGACCTATCCGACACAAGAGCTAAGTGCCGGATAGGAACGGCAAAATTTTTTACACTTCTATTACTTCTTTATCGCACATCAGTAAAGTCCCAGGGCATGAAGCAGCTCATGGCTGGCGGCGGTGTTGCCCTCATCGGCACCACCCTTGTACCTCTGCTCTCCGGACTGTTCGGTTAATCACAAAACAAGGAGGTAATCGCCTTTGGACAGCATACTCCAACAGATCACAGACTGGCTGAAAGAAATGCTCGTTTCAGCTATTATGGGAAATCTGTCGGGGATGTTTGAGTCCGTCAACAACCAGGTTGGCGAGATAGCAACCTCCGTTGGCATGACCCCGGCGAATTTTTCGCCGGGTGTCTTTGCCATGGTACGAAACATCTCCGAGTCAGTGATTATCCCAATCGCAGGCTTGATTCTGACCTTCATTGCCTGTTATGAGCTAATTCAGATGATTATTGACCACAACAATCTGGCAAATTTTGAAACCTGGATCTTCTTCAAATGGGTGTTCAAGACTTTTGTTGCGGTCATGTTAATCACAAACACATTCAATATCACGATGGCTGTGTTTGATGTGACACAGCACGTTATAAACGCAAGCGCCGGTATCATATCCGGAAATACTGCCATAGATGCTTCGGCATTGGAAACAATGGAAGAAACGCTGATGGCAATGGATTTGGGTCCTTTGCTCGGCTTGTTCCTGCAATCCTTTATCGTGCAGGTCACGATGTCCGCTTTGGCAATCATCATCTTTGTGATCGTCTACGGTCGAATGATTGAAATTTATCTGATGGTCAGCCTTGCCCCGATTCCGCTTTCCACTTTTGGAAACAGAGAACAGAGCAATATCGGACAGAATTATCTGCGTTCGCTGTTTGCAATCGGATTCCAGGGATTCCTGATTATGATCTGCGTGGGCATTTATGCGGTGCTGATTCAGTCTATCGCATTCAGTGATGACATCATCGGTTCTATCTGGGGTGTTATGGGCTACACCGTCCTTTTGTGCTTCACCCTGTTTAAGACTGGTTCGCTTGCGAAGGGTGTATTCAGCGCTCACTAAGGGAAGGAGGAAATTGTTTGGCAGCGTATATTCCCGTACCTCGTGACCTGACGAGGGTAAAAACAAAAGTGTTCTTCAATCTGACGAAACGGCAGTTACTTTGCTTTGGTGCGGCGGCGCTCATCGGAGTGCCGATTTTCTTTCTGGTCAAAGCAACCGGAAATGTGAGCCTTGCAGCACTGTCCATGATGATCGTCATGTTACCGTTGTTCTTTCTGGCAATGTATGAAAAGGATAGTCAGCCGTTGGAAGTGGTTGTAGAACACTTCATTCAGACCAAATTCGTTCGTCCCAAGGTTCGCCCTTATCAGACGGACAACTATTATGACGCTTTGATGCGTCAGTACAAACTGGAAAAGGAGGTTGAACGAATTGTTTTTCAAAAAGAAGCCACAGGCAAGAAACATCAAAATGCCTGCAAATCTGAATCGGAAGCAGCAGCGAGAAATTAAAGCTGTTGTGGAACGGGCAAAGAAGGACAACGGTATTCCGCAGACTGCACAGCAGTCCATTCCCTTTCAGAGAATGTTCCCGGATGGCATCTGCCGTGTCACTGACAGTTATTACACCAAGACCATTCAGTTTCAGGACATCAACTATCAGCTGGCACAGCAGGAAGATAAGACTGCCATCTTCGATGAGTGGTGCAGTTTCCTGAATTTCTTTGACAGCTCCATTCACTTTGAGCTTTCCTTTATGAACCTGAGTACCGATGCTGAAAGCTTTGAAAAGAGTATCCGTATCCCGTTCAAGAAGGACAGCTTCAATCCCGTCCGTGCCGAGTATAGCCAGATGCTGAAAAAGCAGTTGGCGCAGGGCAACAACGGCTTGACCAAAACCAAGTACCTGACATTCGGCATTGAAGCCGAATCCATGCGGCAGGCAAAGCCGAGACTCAACCATATCGAAAACGATCTGCTCAATAACTTTCGGCGTTTGGGTGTCATTGCCACTACCATGAACGGCAAAGAGCGGCTGCATCTGATGCACTCTATGTTCCACATGGGTGATAATGATAAGTTCTTCTTCGATTGGAAGTATCTTGTGGAATCCGGGCTGTCCGTAAAGGACTTCATTGCTCCGACGGCGTTTGCCTTTAAGACCAACCGCACCTTCCAGATGGGCAGTATCTTCGGTTCGATGTCTTATCTGGCAATTACGGCATCAGACCTGTCTGATCGTATGCTGGCGGATTTTCTGGATATGGAATCCACGCAGATCGTGACCATGCACATCCAGTCGGTTGACCAGACTGCGGCGATTAAGACCATCAAGAGAATCATCACCGAGCTTGACCGTTCCAAAATCGAGGAACAGAAAAAGGCTGTGCGTTCTGGCTATGACATGGACATTATCCCATCTGACCTTGCTACCTATGGTAAAGATGCGAAGTCACTTCTGAAAGAATTGCAGAGCCAGAATGAGCGAATGTTCATGGTGACATTTCTGGTGCTGAACACCGGGCGCACCGAGCAGGAACTGGAGAACAATGTGTTCCAGGCACAGAGCATCGCCCAGAAGCATAACTGCAATCTGCGTCGTTTGGATTTTCAGCAGGAATCCGGACTGATGAGCAGCCTGCCTTTGGCACAAAACCTGATTGAGATTCGTCGTGGCCTGACTACCAGTTCCACGGCTATTTTTGTGCCTTTCACCACGCAGGAGCTGTTCCAGAATGGTGGAGAAACGCTCTATTACGGGCTGAATGCTCTGTCGAACAACCTTATCATGGTGGACAGAAAGAAGCTCAAGAACCCCAACGGACTGATTCTGGGTACTCCCGGTTCCGGTAAATCCTTTTCCGCAAAGCGTGAAATCACCAATGCGTTCCTGGTTACGGATGACGATATTATCATCTGCGACCCCGAAGCGGAATATGCGGCTCTGGTTCACAAGTTCAATGGTCAGGTGGTAAAAATCAGCTCCTCCAGTACCAACTATATCAACCCTATGGACATCAACCTGAACTACTCTGAGGATGACAACCCGGTAGCACTGAAAGCTGATTTTATCCTGTCCCTCTGTGAGTTGATTATGGGCAGTAAGGATGGCTTGCAGCCTATCGAAAAGACGGTTATCGACCGTTGTGTGCATCAGATTTACCAGAGATATTTCGACAATCCTGCCCCTGAGAATATGCCGATCCTTGAGGATTTGTATGATGCCCTTCTGAAACAGGACGAAAAGGAAGCCCACCATGTAGCGACCGCCTTGGAAATCTATGTTAAGGGTTCTCTGAAACTGTTTAACAACAGAACCAATGTGGATATTCAGAATCGTCTGGTGTGCTTCGACATTAAGGAGCTGGGCAATCAGCTGAAAAAAATCGGTATGCTGATCGTTCAGGATCAGGTCTGGGGGCGTGTAACTGCCAACCGTTCTGCCGGTAAATCGACCAGATATTATATTGACGAGTTCCATCTGCTTCTGAAGGAAGAACAGACGGCAACCTATTCCGTAGAAATCTGGAAGCGATTCCGTAAATGGGGCGGCTTGCCGACCGGTATTACTCAGAATGTCAAAGACCTGCTTCGTTCCCCGGAGATTGCCAACATCCTCGAAAACTCTGATTTCATCTATATGCTGAATCAGGCAAGCGATGACCGAAGTATTCTGGCACAGCGGTTGAACATTTCGCCGCATCAGCTGTCCTATGTAACCAACTCCGGTGAGGGCGAAGGACTTCTGTTCTATGGCAATGTGATTCTGCCGTTCATTGACCGATTCCCGACAGATCTGGAACTGTATCGCATTATGACCACGAAGTTAAACGAGGTGGCACAGGAAAAGGAGGCGTAATGTATGGCGAAAAGACCTACACGACTCCGTTTTACCGAAGATGACCTTGCAGATTCTCATGTGAAGAAAGCTGCCGACCGTGCAGATAAGGCGGTTGATAGGGCTGAAAAAGCGGCAGACAAATTGGCTTCTAAAAAGGCAAAGCCGAAGCTAAAGCTGGAAACAGATGCAGCCGGTTCCCGTAAAGCAAAGCTCCGTTTTGAAAAAGCGGAGTTTACGGAAATCGAGCGCCCATCTGTGGCAAAGCACATGGCAAGCCGTGGTGCCGCAGTCACGCTCACATCCAAAGCACATCGGGCGGTGTCAGAATATGAGGATGATAATATCGGCGTTCAGGCTGTGCAGGAAACGACCAAGGCTGTTGAATCCACTGTCTATACCGTCGATCATGCCGTTTACAGTCACAAGCTGAAAGCCTACGACAAGGCGGAAAAGCTGGTTGAGAAGTCAGATAAAGCAAATGTAAATGCCCTGTATGAGAAGTTCAAAAAGGACAACCCCGATGCCGGTTCCAATCCCTTTTCCCGTTGGCAACAGAAAAGGGCAATCAAGAAAGAATATGCTGCCGCCAAAGCCGGTAAGAATACCGCTTCGACAACGGCTTCTGCATCTAAGGGTGCAGGCAAGGCAACGGGCAAAGCAGCTCAGGGAGCCAAGAACATCACAGAAAGAGTAACGGAGTTCTGCACCACACACTCTAAAACGATTCTGTTTGTTTTGATTGCCGGACTGCTTTTTATGATACTCTCAGGGATGTTCTCGTCTTGTTCGGCTATGTTCCAAGGCGGCACACAGATCATTCTGGGAACTTCTTTTACTGCAAAAGAGGAAGATATTATTGGTGCGGACAATGATTACAAGGCTTTGGAAGCTGCGCTCCGCAATAAAATCAATAATATCGAGCGTACTCATAGCGGATATGACGAGTACCGGTATGACCTTGATGAAATCAACCACAATCCTTATGAGCTGGCGGCGTATTTGACGGTGAAGTTTGAGGATTACACCAGAGATGAGGTGCAGGCTACCCTGCAATGGCTATTTGAGCAACAATATGAGCTGACCCTGACGGAAGTAGTAGAGATTCGTACACGAACAACATCTTCTACTGATCCCGAAACGGGAGAGACAACAACAGAGGAAGAAGATTACGAATATTATATTCTGAATGTGAAGCTCAGAAATAAGGGCTTGAACAGTGTGATTTCAAATTCCGGCTTGTCGGAAGATGATATGGAGCGATATAGAATTTTGCTTCAGACAAGGGGCAACAGACCGGATATTTTCGGAAATGACATTTACGCCACCCCTGGCGGCGAGTACACCGATTATGATATTCCGGGCGAAGCGCTGACAGACACAAGATTTGCCAATATGATTCGGGAAGCTGAAAAATATCTGGGATACCCGTATGTGTGGGGCGGCAGCAGCCCGTCTACCTCCTTTGACTGCTCCGGATTTGTTTCCTATGTAATCAATCACTGCGGAAACGGTTGGAGTGTTGGTCGTTTGACCGCAAACGGTTTGATGGGCGTATGCGACATTATCCCGAAAAGCTCTGCCAAACCGGGAGATTTGATTTTCTTCCAAGGCACTTATGATACCTCCGGTGCATCACACGTTGGTATCTATGTTGGCAATGGTATGATGATCCACTGCGGAAACCCCATTTCCTACGCTTCTATCGAATCGAATTACTGGCAACAGCATTTTTACTGCTTCGGCAGAATCAGAAACTAAAGGAGGGATGGCGATTGAGTGCCAAGTTAGACAGAATAGGTGCAGACCTTGAAAAAGCCCGTAAGAAACGGGCAGAATGGGATGCTAAGGTGAAAGACCTGGAACGCAGATACCGTGAGGAGGAAAATTCCGAAATCCATGAGATGGTTCATGCTGCGAACCTGAATCCCGAACAGCTTTCCGAGCTGCTCCGTATGTTTGCTGCGGATATGGCTCCGAAGCCTGATACGATCAATACTATGAATGAGGAGGAAACGCAGAATGAGATTTAAGAAAATTGGAGCCGCATTGCTGGCGTGTGCAATGTGTTTTGGCGTGTTTTCTACAACGGCATTTGCCTATGTAGATGAAAGCGTAGCGACTGAAGAACCTGCGGTCGAAGAAAAAGTTCCCGAAACAGAGCCGGAGGAGCCGATGCTACCGCTTACTCCCGACGGCAATCTGACTTTGGTTGATGACGCTGGCTCGCCTACGAAAAGCGGAAAGCAGTTCATTACCGCTGTAACCAAAAACGGAAACTACTTCTATATCATCATTGACCGTGATGATAAGGGCGAGGAAACCGTGCATTTTCTGAATCAGGTGGATGAAGCCGACCTGCTCAAGCTGATGGACGAGGAAGAAGTTGCAGAGTTCACCAAGCCGGTTGAGGAAACAAAGCCGGAAGTAGTTGAAACAGTTCCTGAAATTACAGAACCGACACCGGAGGAAAAGCCGAAATCCACAAATATGCTCCCGGCGATTCTTACTCTGATTGTGCTTGCCTGTGGTGGTGGATTCTTCGTATTTAAGAAAGTCCAGGAAAAGAAGAAGGCACAGGAAGCGGCAAAGCCTGACCCAGATGCTGATTATGTGGACGATGACGAGGACTATGGGTACGATCCGGAGTTTGAGGACGACGATGAAGATAGCTCCGTCGATGAAGATGATAATGAACCTGTGTAAACAGGATAGGCTTGATGCCTGGGGCAGCCTTCGGGTTGCCTTTACATAGTTTCCGCTTTCAAAAAATAAAAAAATTTGCGTTTTTGAAAGTGACATCTTGCATATACTATTAGCAGACAGTATAATAAGTACAGCGAAGCGGTTTCGAGAAATGAAAAAACTTCAATTTTTGAAAGCGGGTGACTATATGAAAACAATCACGAGAGCAAAATATCTCGATAGAATCATTGAACTGAATGGTACTCCTGACATCAAGATCATCACGGGCATTCGTCGATCTGGTAAGTCCAAATTGATGCAGGCGTATATTGCGTATCTGAAAAGCAATTTTGAAAACATCAATATTATCTTCATCGACTTCATGGATTTGGCGTATGAAGAAATCAAGGAATACCATGCCTTACACGCCTATGTGGAAGAACATTATCAGGAAGGTAAAACGAACTACCTGTTTGTAGACGAGGTTCAGATGTGTCCCAAGTTTGAGTTGGCAATCAATAGCCTGTACTCTAAGGGAAAATACGACATCTATGTAACAGGCTCTAATGCTTTCCTGTTGAGTGCAGATCTGGCAACTCTGTTTACCGGACGCTATATTGAAATTCATGTGTTTCCTTTCAGCTTCCAGGAATATTGCCAGTATTATGATGATATTAGTGACAAAGATAAGCTCTTTGATGAGTACGCTATCAAGGGCGGTTTAGCAGGTTCCTATGCTTATAGAACCGAAAAAGACAGAACAAACTATATCAAAGAGGTCTACGAAACGATTGTTACAAGGGATTTGGTACAGAAATATACTCTCCCGGACACTTTGGTTTTACAACGTCTGAGCGAGTTCCTTATGGATAATATCAGCAACCTGACTTCTCCGAATAAGGTCAGTCAGCTACTGACAGCAAATGAGACTCCAACCAATCATGTAACCGTCGGCAAGTACATTAAGTATTTGTGCAATGCTTTTGTATTTTATGATATTAAGAGATATGACATCCGAGGTAAGAAATACCTTGAAAGCTCTGAAAAGTTCTATTTGTGTGACAGCGGTATTCGATATGCAATACTGGGAAGCAGAAATATAGACTATGGCAGAGTATATGAAAACGTTGTTTGTATCGAGCTTCTTCGCCGTGGATATGATGTCTATGTCGGCAAGCTCTATCAAAAGGAAATCGACTTTGTTGCTCAGAGAGGTAGCGAAAAGATTTATATTCAGGTCAGCGACAACATTTCCGGGCAGGAAACATTTGAGAGAGAATGCTCTCCTCTGCTTCAGATTCGAGACGCTTATCCGAAAATGATTATTGCCAGAACCAAACATCCCCAATATAGCTATGAAGGAATCGAAATTCACGATATAGCCGATTGGTTGCTACAAGAATAAGCAAGGTGAAATATCTCCGTCATTCTCTTTTGAAATGATGGAGATATTTTTATTATGACGGAGATTGTAGAACAGAAAATTGTATCAGGTTGCAAAAATCCTTTCCGAACTTTTTACATAGCAGTCATGCACTACGGTGTGTGGCTGCTTATTTTTTTGTGAAAGGAGCAGATGCAAATGAAATTAGTTTTGGCTGAAAAGCCTTCGGTTGCACAGAGTATTGCCAAAGTGTTAGGTGCTGCCAAGCGTGAGGATGGCTACTTAGAGGGAAACGGATATGTGGTCAGCTGGTGTGTAGGGCATTTGGTGGAGCTGGCACAGCCGGAAGTCTATGATGCGAAGTACAGCAAATGGGCTTATGCAGACCTTCCTATCTTCCCGATGGACTGGCAGTATGAGGTTTCTGCCGGTACGAAAAAACAGTTTGGGATTCTGAAAAAGCTCATGGCCAGAGAAGATGTTGCGAGTCTTGTGTGTGCAACAGATGCCGGTCGTGAGGGCGAGCTGATCTTTCGGTTGGTGTACCACAAAGCCGGGTGCAGAAAGCCGTTTGAGCGGCTTTGGATTTCCTCGATGGAAGATGTAGCAATCAAGGAGGGCTTTGAAAATCTCAGGTCTGGAACGGAATATGATGCTTTGTATGAAGCAGCACTGTGTCGAGAACGAGCCGACTGGATTGTTGGTATTAACGCTACTCGACTTTTTTCGACCCTTTACGGGCAGACCCTGAATGTTGGTCGTGTTATGACCCCTACCCTTGCTATGGCTGTTATGCGAGAAGCTGCCATTTCCGCATTCAAGCCTGAACTGTTCTACACAGTTCAGATTGGATTGGATGGTTTTACGGCTGCAAGCGAACGCTTCAAAACCAAGGCAGCAGCCGAAGCTGTCAAACAAAGCTGTTCGGTGGCAATCGTTCAGAAAGCTGAATGTAAGGAGAAAACAGAAAAGCCGCCTGCGCTCTATGACCTGACCAGTTTACAGAGAGAAGCCAACCGTGTGCTTGGCTACACGGCACAGCAGACCTTGGACTACACGCAGAACCTCTATGAAAAGAAACTGGTCACTTATCCCCGTACCGACAGCAGGTTTCTGACGGAAGATATGGCACATAGCCTGACCGACCTCGTAAAGCTGGCTTTCCACACATTCCCCGTGGAGGATGTGGATAACATACCAGTTCATGCAGAGCAGGTTGTGAATAACAAAAAGGTCACAGATCACCATGCCATCATTCCGACCAGAGAATTGCAGAAATGCAATCTGAGCGAACTTCCCAAGGGTGAACTTGCAATTTTGCAACTGATCTCGAATCGGTTGTGCGTAGCTGTTGGCGATCCGCACCGATACGCAGAGACAGTTATTGAGCTGGACTGTGGCGGTACCGTGTTTTCCACCAAAGGCAAAACTGTTGTGCAGGATGGATGGAAAGCTCTGGTTCAGAAAAATGATTCGACAAAATCCGACGAAAACGTGCAGACACTCCCTTCTGTTTCCGTTGGTGACGAAATGACCGTCAGCGGCACGGAAATCAAGGAAGGGAAAACATCTCCCCCTAAACACTTTACCGATGTGATAT
Source organism: Clostridium sp. AF32-7AC (assembly GCF_003477925.1). NCBI lineage: Bacteria > Bacillati > Bacillota > Clostridia > Eubacteriales > Clostridiaceae > Clostridium > Clostridium sp. AF32-7AC. The sequence goes on along the minus strand of NZ_QUEG01000010.1, from coordinate 29,739 downwards.
TTTGTGAGCGTAAGGAGTGGATAGGAATTGAAGAAAGGAGTTCAGCATGAGAAGAAAAAAAGATAGAAGCAATGGCATTACTGCTTTGTATGAAAGACTGTCTCGTGATGACGATAATGCTGGAGAGAGTAACAGTATCATTCATCAAAAGCAAATGCTTGAAGATTATGCTATAAAACATGGTTTTACGAATCTTGTTCATTTTACCGATGATGGTTGGAGTGGAGCGACCTTTGACAGACCTTCATGGAACAGACTTGTTGAAGGTGTTAAAAACGGAGAAATCACTGCCTGTATCTGCAAAGATATGTCCAGAATCGGCAGAGACCATTTGCAAGTGGGTTTTTTCACTGACATTCTGTTTAGAGAAAAGGAAGTTCGATTTATAGCAATCAATAATGGTATTGACAGTGACCGTCAAGAAACCAGTGAGTTTGCCCCTTTTCTGAATATCATGAATGAGTGGTTTGTCAGGGACACAAGTAAGAAAATTAAAGCTGTACTGAAATCCAGAGGTTCTTCCGGCAACGCTCATACAAGTAATATCCCACCATACGGCTATTTGAAAGACCCCGAAAACCCCGACCATTGGATTATTGATGAAGAAGCTGCTGAAGTAGTCCGCAGAATTTATCGCATGACTATTGAGGGAAAAGGACCTTATCAGATAGCAAGAGAACTTTCAGAAGAAAAAATAGAAAGACCGTCTTATTATCTTGGAAAAAAGGGACTTGGAAATCATGCAAGCAACTATGACAAAGAAAATCCGTATATGTGGCGAGGAAATCAGGTTACTACTCTGATTGCCCGACCAGAGTATATCGGAAAGACTGTCAACTTCAGGACATTCAAAAATTCCTATAAGGACAAAAAGACGAAAAGGGCAGACAAGGAAGATTGGGTGGTTTTTGATGATACACAAGAGCCTATTGTCGATGAAGAAACATGGCTGCTTGCTCAAAAGTTAAGACAGAATGTAAGAAAAGCAGATCCTATGGGCGAGCCTAATGTTCTGACCGGAAAGATTTACTGTGCTGATTGTGGTGCGCCGATGTATAATCACAGGCAGCGGAAAGGGCGAGAAAGAATATACTATACTGCCAAAGGCGAAAAAAGGACAAGTTATTCCAATCCGGCAGATTGTTATGAATGTTCCACTTATAATCTTGCTTATCAGAAGTATGATCGTCACTGTACTTGCCACCATATTTCAACAAAAGCACTTAAAAGCATCATTCTGAAAACTATACAAGAGACTTGCCATTATGTTTCTTTGAATGAGCAGGAGTTTGTCTATTCTCTGCAAGAAGAATCGGCGATGAAAGATATTGCTGTTTCTGAAACTGTAAAAAACCGCATTGAAAGAAATCAGAAGCGAGTTCACGAACTGGATATGCTTATCAGGAAAATCTATGAAGATAATGTGATTGGAAGATTGCCGGACAGACTTTTTCAGAGTATGCTTACTGATTATGAAAATGAGCAGAACGAGCTGAACAAGATTATTGAGACTGACACCGCTGATATGCAACGGATTATAGGCGGTCAAAATAATGTGGAGCGTTTTCTGAAGCTGGTCAAAAAGTATGAGAACATTACAGAACTTACTCCTGCCATGATAAATGAATTTATCGACAAAATACTGGTTCACGAGCCACAAGGAAAAGGTGCAGACCGCACCACAGAGGTGGAGATATATCTTAACTATGTCGGGCAATTTCAAGTACCTGTGGAGCAGCATGAACCAACAGAGGAAGAAAGGATTGCTGCTGAAAAAGAGGCGGAACGACTTCGCAGAAAACGAGAATCCAATCGTAAGTATATGAAAAAGATTCGTGAGAAATCAAAAGAATTTGCGGAGCATGAGCGTATAGCAGAAGAAAAAAGCTCTGATAGCAATGTGTGTGTTGAACAGAACGCCACAAGCAAATCAAATCGGCAAAAAGTGAAAGGAGAAAAAATAGCATGACAGAATTGAAACCACGAATCCATGATGAATGTAACGGTCTGGACTATGTTCTTGTGGGCGATTACTATGTGCCGGACTTGAAGCTACCGGAGGAACATCGCCCTATCGGTATGTGGGGCAGACTGCACAGGACATATTTGGAGCAGTACCGCCCTGCAAGGTTATCTGCCCTCTGTTTATCCGGCGAACTGCATACTTACCTTGCTGACCTGAACGAACAGGCAGCAGAAAGGTGCAGCCTTATCATTGAGCAGATGAAACAAGCCGAGGGTGTGACCGAAACCATGAAAGCAGACAATCAGATGTTGTGGGTACAGTCCATGAACTCTATCCGTAACCGAGCCGAAGAAATCATCAGACAGGAAATGATTTACTGCTGATTTTATCAAGTCCAAAACCAACAAATTTATATCGTCAACGAAACGACAGGTATTTCCTTATGAAGTGTCTGTCGCTTTTCATTTATCAAACTTTAAGGAGGAAAACACAATGAAGATGAACCGGAATGAAATGGAAGCCCTTTATGCCTTTGGCTGTCCGAACCTGAAAGCAACTGTCAAGCGTTTGCGTATGGTAGCTGCCCTTGCACCCGATCCAGTGGCGAAGAAGCTGTTTTATATGCTTTCCGTCAAGCTGAGTGCTGAGGGTGTTGAAAGGTGGTATTGCTGCTTTTACTGCAAGCTGCGTGTGTTGAAAAACCATAGGGAGGGCTGCTATGGAGAGACTGACGAAGATTGAGAAAGAAACAATCGTTCTCTTTAATGAGGGCGAGGACAAGGCAAATATCTACACCCACAACGCCGGATTGAAAAAGAGGTTGGCTGCTTTTGCTAAGAAGTACCCTGACCTTTGCAGACTGGAAAAATCCAATGTTCAAGGCGGTGTTTCTTATGAGCTGGCAAAGTCCCGTCTGTCTATCCGCTTCCTGCCGCCTTACAGTGAGGAACGCAGACAGAAAGCCAGCGAATATGCGAAAAAGTATGGGCTGAACAGTCAGCAGGGATAGTGTGATAATCAGGGCTGATATGCGGTTAAAATGTCAGGTGCAGACCTGATGTTTTGACCGTTGCCTATCGCCTGTGAGGAAAGTATCGGGGACTATGAAATTTGCAGAAATGTGCGTTACGGGTAGCAAGATAAAAAGCTGTGAAAATTTAATGCCACTTCGGAATTATTAACACTTATTTGTAGATTTAAGGTATGGAGATATGTTAGAATAGCAATAAATAATGACGAAAGGGTAATTTTTATATGATGAAACTTAGTGAAAAAACCAAAAATTTCATACTATATGGTGTTGAAAATAAAATAGAGAGGAAAGAGATTTATAAATTTGATGGAGCAATACTTTTTCTCTGTTTTTTAGCAATGTTTATAGCAGATTCAACTCCGTCGCCCTCTTTTTACAGAATTTTTTTAATACTATTCTATGTTGTTTTCGTAATTGCTACATTTTCAAAATCAGATGTGACTGGCGAAAAAACTTTTTGGATTCATGGCATTCAAGGTTTAGGAATGGGCATTTTGTTCGGTTGGTTTGGAACTATTCTCATATTTTCAACATTAGAAAAGGAAGATTATAGTTCTTATATGGCTATTTTATTGATTGTATATATAATAAGTGCGATAGCATATACATGTTTAGTTATGTTTCTCATAAAAAAGGATATATATAATTCAGATTCTAATAAAAAAGTTATGGGAGGTTGGAGTTTCGTTTGTTTTGGAATGCTCGGAATATCCGTCGCTAAAATAATGAGTTCTAAAATACCATATATATCCATGATTAGGATAGCAGGTTTGGGATTTTATGTTCTTTCGTTACTATGTTTAATGAGTATATTTTTTTTCGTGAAGTACTTTTTGATAAAAAAATATAAGCTAAAACCGAATGAATAAATAATCTTTATATTCCACATAAATGATAATCAGCTGCATAGTTGGTCGTTTTTGTTTATCCATTTACAGACTATTTGTAATCTGCCACAACTGAATATGACCATTAAGGTCAGATGAAGAAACCGATGTATTGAGCGTAAAGCGATCATGCGTCGGTTTTTCTTATTTCATGAGCTGACAGAATTCCGACTGTATATCACCCGTGAGGAAAGTATCGAGGACTATGGGTTTTGAGGAAATGTGCGTTACAAGGCTTGAACAGGAACTCTGCACACAAATTTTTCTTCCATTCGTTAAGTTGATGAAGTATAATGAAATATGAAAAATTGAGGTTTTTAATGCTCGATTTCAAACAATCATTTTTATATATCTGGAACTATGGAGGGCAAAATGAATGATTTTTTACGAATGTGTTTTAATATAATTACACAAATAGGTCCCTATTTAGTTGTACTTCTTCTTTTGAAATATCTTGTAAATCTTCAACAAAAGAGAGCTAAAGAACGAGAGGAAGAACAGAAAAAGGGAATAATTAGGACGCATTATATAATAAAAACCGAAAAAGTACTTACTATGTTTTTTGTATTGGCGGTGTTTCTTTTTGGGGGAGCTACGGTAGCCAGTGCTATTCAACAAGATGATTTATTGCCACCAATTGGTTTTAGTATTTTCTTTATTGTTTCTTTAATCGGCTCATTGAACATGATTATGTGGAAATTGGAAGTGAACGGAGATGAAATCACATGGCGTTCAACTTTTGGAAGAAAGAGAACTTTTCGCTTTGAAGATATTACATATTGCGAGATGAAGGGAAATTCTATTCGTGTATATGTCAATGGCAAAAAATTATTCACTATTGACAGCGGTGTTGATGATAGTGAATTTATGGAGGATATAGAGAGAAGAAGAATCCCTGTAAAATCTTACTGGGCAAATCAGCATAAGAAAAATCGTAAATGACATAGATTTTATAACAGTACGATGTTAAACAACTGAATATGACCGTCAAGGTCAGATGAAGAAACCGATGTATTGAGCGTAAAGCGATCATGCGTCGGTTTTTCTTACATGAGCTGACAGAATTCCGACTGTATATCACCCGTGAGGAAAGTATCGGTGACTATGGATTTTGCATAAATGCGCGTTACGGGTAAGTAAAAAACTACTTGATAGAGTGTGAATTGAATTGTTCATGTCGGTATGATATAATTTACTGAAATGAAGCAAGAAGGTGGACTTTTGTATGAAAAAATTTTTGAAAATATTGCTAATCATTATAGGAATAGTTTTTTTAATTTTTGCAGCGCTGATATGTATTGGACTGTTTGTTGATTATGATGACCATATTGAAAATGGTCGTTATACTTATGTTCCGGAAGAAGAAAACAAAGGAAATGAGTATATTGAGTTTAAGTTGACAGATAATGGCAAAGACGATTCTAAACTTACATATTATAACTCTATCGAAGAAGCTATTTTGAATTCCCCCTTAAAAGCAGAACATGAAAATTTATCAGCTCCAGAAGATTTTCTTAATCATGTTGATGAAATATTGCATATATGGAATGGCAAACAGTATGATACGGTTTTCTATCGGGCAGGAAGTGATAACGATCCCGTTCAAGGTTTTGTGATTGTACGCTGCAAAAAAAAGATAGAAAATGAAAGTACACAATATGCGTTTGTAAATGCTACACCAGCTACCACTACACCAGATACCACTTATGGGGGAGACTTCAAAAAATTTATCCATTTATCTTTAACAATAAGTGATATTCAACAAGACTTAAATCCAAATTATCCGGATACCAGATTCGTTTTTGGCTATGCACATGATAAAGAAATTTACTCATTAGAAGTAGAAGGTCAAAAGCCAGATGGGATTATAGAATATGAAGAATATGGTAGAACGATGTATATGTGGTATTATAACGATTTGAAAAGCAATAAAAGAGGCGATTGTCTGAGCTACTCAGTAGATGTGCCAGAGTAATTTTTCAAATTGGCTAATCTGCCACAACTGAATATGACCGTCAAGGTCAGATGAAGAAACCGATGTATTGAGCGTAAAGCGATCATGCGTCGGTTTTTCTTTTTGCAAAATAGTCCGGTGGACTGTTTTGTAAAACCGAAGGAACTGACAGAGCTTGGGACGGGGCGAAGTCAGTTTGTTCGGGCGGGAGTACGGAGGGTGCAACCCTTTGTGCATGGGTACAGGGAATGCAATATCCCTGTGCAGGTCAAGGGCGGCAGCCTTGCCCAGTTAAGTGGCGTTTCGCCACTTAATACTGGGTATTACTTGACGCAGAAAGCCGCAAGGAATCAGCTTCGCTGCCCTTCTCCCCTGTCGGGGAAATCAAAAAGAAAAGGAGGAACTCATGTGAAATTAACAAGACACAATGGACGAGCCGGAAAGAATGGCGTTTATAACCCGAAGCACAATGACCGCAGTTTTGACATTGCCAACAGCGAACACATTGACGAAGAACGAGCCAAACAAAATCTCTATTGGGACTGTTACAATGGCTTTCGCAATTTCAAAAATCCCGAAAAGGAAAATGAGCTGTCTGCCACTTTTGAAGATGTGGAACAGCTTTTTTATCGTCAGCGGTATCATGATTTTGTAACAGGACAGAATGAAAGAAATGTGAAGAACCGACACCCTGAAAGAAATAAGGAAACTGGAGATTTACTCAAAAGCAAAAAGACCTGTCCAGAGGAAACGGTCTATCAGATTGGAACGCTTGACAATCATGTTCCGCCGGAATTGCTCATTGAGATCGTCACAGAATTTATGGAAATCGCAAATGAGCGTTTCGGCTCTCATGTCCATATCCTGAATTGGGCGCTGCACTTGGATGAAAGCACCCCTCATATTCACGAGCGTCATGTGTTCGACTGTGAAAATCAATATGGAGAGATTGCCCCACAACAGGAAAAGGCTTTGGAAGCATTGGGGTTTGAACTGCCGGAACCGGAGAAGCCAGTCGGAAGAAAAAACAACCGCAAGATGACTTTCGATTCAGCTTGCCGAGTGCTGCTGTTTGATGTGGCGAAAAAGCATGGCTTACAACTGGAAGAAGAACCGGAATATGGTGGTCGTGCATATCTGGAAAAACAGGACTATATTCTTTTCAAGCAAAAGGAGCAACTGGCAGCACAGGAGCAAAAGTTGGAAGAACTCACGATGAAGATTGAAGATGTGGAAGCTTTGGTGGACGAGGTTGCCGATATTGCCTATGACAAGGCGGTTGAGGTCGTTGCTGATACTGTAAAACTGGAAACGCACAAGGAGGATATTAAGCTGGTGGAGCAGTCTAAGGCGTGGGTTCTCTCCCCTGAGCGTAAGGCTTCAAAGAAAGAAGTTGAGTATGCAGTGAAACGATTGGATGGCGTGATTGGCAGAATCACAAATGCTATGAAATCAACTATTCAGAAAATCCAAACTACGCTGATGAAACCGGAGGTCAAAAAAGCCGGAACGGAGCAAATCAAGAAGAAAGCCAAAAGTTCCATTATAGAGCAGTTGAGCCGCAAGAAGAAGGAAATGGCAGAGCGTGAAGTCAGCCGGACAATTCCGGCGAAAAGCAAAAAACAGGATATGGAACTTTAAGGCACTTGCTATTTTCGTTTTGAAAATGACAGGTGCTTTTTTCGTTTCTGGAAAGGAGTCACATGAATGTATTTGAAGTTGTAAAAGAAAATGTTACTGCCCGACAAGCCGCAGAAGCCTATGGCTTGAAAGTGGGTCGCACTGGTATGGCGTGCTGTCCGTTTCACTCGGATAAGTCCCCCAGTATGAAGCTGGATGAACGCTATTACTGTTTTGGCTGCGGAGCAACTGGAGACGCTGTTGATCTGACAGCGAAGCTATTCGGTATCGGGCTGAGGGAAGCTGCTGTCAAACTTGCTGAAGATTTTGGTCTTAACTATGACAGCCGACAAAAGCCCAGTATTCGCCCTCGTATTCGTGAGCCGACACCGGAACAGAAGTATCAAAAAGAAGAAAATCATTGCTACAAGGTGCTGACGGATTATTTTCATCTTCTTAGAGAATGGGAAAAGAAATACGCTCCTAAACAGCCGGATGAGGAATGGAATCCCCTGTTTGCAGAAGCACTGTATAAGAAGAACTATATCGAATATCTACTTGATATTCTTCTGTATGGTTCATTGGAGGAACGAAAAGCACTTGTGGCAGAACAGAGAAAGGAGGTGTTAAAACTTGAACAGCGAATTGCAGAACTGTCAGCAGACAGAACCATGCACAGTAGAAGAAATCCGAAACAGCTTAGAGCAGAGCGAGAAAGGTAAGGTTTATAATACTGCCGCAAATTATAAGCGTGTTCTGCAATATGACCCACTTTTGAAAGGGGCTATCCGAAAAAATCTTCTGACCGAAAGAATCGACATTGTGAAGCCCCTCGGTTGGTATCGTGACAGCCCGACATTGACGGATGTGGATGTGAAATATCTGCTCCTATATTTTGAAGAAAACTATGGATTGACCGTAGAGAAGAAAATCATAGACGCAGTTGCGGTTATTGCCAATGAAAATCGTTACCACCCTGTCTGTGATTTTCTCAATGCCTTGCAATGGGACGGAACAGAGCGCATACGCTTCTGTCTGCACCGCTTTCTCGGTTCTGATACAGATGATTACACCTATGAAGCATTGAAGTTGTTTCTGCTGGGTGCTATCTCACGAGCTTTTAAGCCGGGGTGCAAATTTGAGGTTATGCTCTGTCTTGTGGGCGGTCAGGGAGCCGGAAAGTCCTCTTTCTTCCGTTTGCTTGCGGTCAATGATGACTGGTTCTCTGATGACTTGAAAAAGCTGGATGATGAAAATGTGTACCGCAAAATGCAGGGGCATTGGATTATTGAAATGTCGGAAATGATTGCAACCGCCAACGCTAAGAGCATTGAAGAAATCAAGTCCTTTCTGAGCCGCCAAAAGGAAACCTATAAGATACCCTATGAAACACATCCGGCAGACAGAAAAAGACAATGTGTGTTTGGAGGTTCTTCTAATACCCTTGACTTTCTTCCCCTTGACCGAACAGGCAACCGCCGCTTCGTTCCGGTTATGGTCTATCCTGAAAGGGCTGAGGTTCATATTTTGGCAGATGAACAGGCTTCCAGAGAGTATATCAATCAGATGTGGGCAGAAGCTATGGAGATTTACAGAAGTGGCAATTTCCGTCTGAGATTCAGTCCGGCTATGAACGCTTATCTGAAAGCCCACCAAAAGGACTTTATGCCGGAGGACACAAAGGCAGGACAGATTTTAGACTATTTGGAACGCTATTCCGGCAGCATAGTCTGCTCTAAGCAGCTTTACAAGGAAGCACTGGGGCATGATTATGACGAACCGAAACAATGGGAGCTGCGAGAGATCAACGACATTATGAATAACGCTGTCACAGGCTGGAGGGCGTTCAGCAATCCGAGGTATTTTCCAGAGCCTTACCGCCGACAAAAGGGCTGGGAGCGTATCAGGAATGACAACGAGCCTGACAACAGCATGGATGGTTTTCAAGAAATCCCGACAGAGGAAATGGAACAGTTAGGACTTCCGGAAGAATGGTTGAAGCAAAAATAAAAGCCCGTTGTCGCTTCGGTTGTCGAGCCGGTTGTCGGTCTGGTTGTCGGGCAAAAATCCCGAAAGCCTTGATATTGCGGCACTTTTCCCTCTCTGACAACCATGACAACCAATATTATAAAGAAAAAGGAAATAGTAAAAAGATAGTATCGCCCGATAAAGAAAAAAGGTTTTCTGATGTCCGTTGTCGGAACTTCGTTGTCAGACCTTTCCTTGTCGGGCTTTTTCATTCAAGGAGGAATATCGTATGACAAATATTGTGAACAGTACACTACCCACCCCAAATAACCATTCGGAGAAAAACAAACCGGATGGAGTTTTTGTGATTAAGCAAGGCAAAACAAATTATAAAGTCAAAGTGTTTTTTGACCATAGTAGCGGTTTGACTGCGGAGGACAGGTTGAAACGCATTATTCAGGCAGAAGCAGAGAGAGAATCTGCGTAAGTAATATGAAAAATATCCACGCACCCCCTTGACAAAAGCTTTCAGAGGATACTCTGCTTTCTGCTATGGAAACTGCCGGTGCGGACGAAATGCCTGATGAGGTGGAGCGCAAAGGTTTGGGAACGCCTGCGACCCGTGCCGGTATCATTGAGAAGCTGGTTCGCATCGGTTTTCTGGAGCGTAAGGGTGATAAGAAAACCAAACACCTGATTCCGACCCACAAGGGTACGGCTCTGGTAACAGTCATGCCGGAACAGATTCAGTCCCCATCCATGACGGCGGATTGGGAAGAAAAATTGTTGCTCATTGAGAAAGGCGAATATGCCAGCGAGGACTTTATGGACGAGATCAAAGATGTGATTGCCGGTCTGATTCAGAACTATGAAGTAATCCGTGATTCCGAGGTTATGATGTCGAAAGAAGCCAATTCTATCGGCAAATGCCCGCTCTGCGGCAGTGCTGTAGAGGACAAAGCCAAGGCATTTTTCTGTTCCAACAGAGCTTGCAAATTTGCCCTCTGGAAAAACAATCGCTACTTTGCGAGCATCGGCAAGAGCATGACTTCTGCCACGGCGCAGAAATTGCTTGGTTCCGGCAAGGTAAAGCTCAAGAATTGCAAGTCCGAAAGAACGGGCAACACCTTTGATGCCACCGTCTTTATGGAGGTATCAGATGATGGCAAAACGAAGTTCAGTATGGAATTTGAAAATGGAGGAAAGCGCAAATGACAAATGAGTACAACCCGGATGGTAAGGAAATCCGATTTATCGACAGCCATTATAAGGATTTGTTTCATATCCCCGATGGCAGCTGTGTGCAGATTCACTACCCGGATGAAATGGTTGTGAAGCCCTGCACCTTCATTGACGAGTATCATACGCAGATCGGATACAATGTGTTTCATATCTGCCAGTTTGCAGAAATTATGGAGCGCAACGGCGCAAGCTATATGCCGGAGCCTGAGATTATGGGCGATGAAGCCGCATGGAAGGTCGGAAAGGATAGAATCCTTGCGGTGCAGACCTGCGAAGATGGTTACGACTACACCCTGTTGGATGAAAACTACAACGAGATTGATGGCGGTCAGGTTGATAACCCTGAACTGTCCATGCTCGAAGTCCGCCGGGATATTCTGGAATCCTTCGGGCTGGAGCGCCGGGAACTGCGGGCAATGTTCTATGAGGATGTCATGGAGCAGGCTTTTGAAGTCGGCAGACAGGCGGTGGTGGTCAATGACCCTATCGCTGAGCTTGCTTTTAAGCTCGACCGTTTTGCAGAGAACTTCGACCCCTATGAATATATGGATCAGGTCGATGATGTGCAGGCGCATATCCAAGAAATCAAGGCAGATCTTGCCGCTGGTAATACGGCTCCGTATCGTGAGTTCCTGAATACAGCCATTGAAGAAGCCCGTGAGGAAACTGCGGTTGAGGTTGCCAAAGTGCTGAAAAGTCAGCTGGATAAGCTCGACTCTCCGAAGCGTGAGTCGGTCATGGAAAAACTGGCACAGGCCGCAGAAAAAGCTGCGCCTGCCAGTCCCTCTCCCAAACGCAAAGAGCCTGAACGATAAGGAGGACACGGATATGAAAAACGAAAAATGGGATGATGTTCACGGAAATACCACCCCGGATGACAGAATGGTTGCTTTTCTGGAAAGCCCCACGGATTCCTATGCGATTCTTCAGCTGCGGGAAGATGTAGACGATAATATCCCGCTCATGTTTGCAAATTACAGCTACCTTCAGAAGAAAGAAATGGAGCCTGAGATTGACCGTTACGAGGTGGTCTATCATGGCTCCATTTCTATGTCCGAGGATGTGAATCGGCAGCTGGAAGATTTGTATGTAAAGTTCAATATTGACCACCCGGATGATTTCCGTGGTCACAGTATGTCGGTCAGCGACATCGTAGCCTTAAAGGTAGTCGGTGAGGTATCCTTTCACTATGTAGATTCTGTTGGGTTTCAGAAGCTGGAAAACTTTATGAAGTCCGAAAACTACCTGAAAAACGCAGAGATGGCAATGGAAGATGATTATGGGATGATTGACGGTATCATCAATAACGGAAAAGCGTCCGGATTAGAGGAACGTCCTTCGGTGTTGGAGCAGTTAAAGGAAAAGCCCGTGCCGGATGTTTCCCATAAGCCGCCCAAGAGCCACCCGGAAAGGGAGATTGAATGATGGATTTCACACAGGATGAGCGGAACATGATGATGCTTTACAGCCCTGGCACAAGGTCAGGGCTGTGTGAAGCACTGACACTGATGAAGGAACAGCTTTCGGAGGACGAGTCAGAGCTTTTTGCTTTGGCAGACTCGGTTCTCCGTAAAGTTTCAGCCATGGACGATGCCGCCTTTGAGAAGCTGAACCTTTATCCGGATTGATAGGATTGGAGGGATACAATGAACGCAAAAGAGCGATTTTATTCCGGATTAGCAAAAGAAACGATTGGGAAAATCACCTCGAACACAGATAACTGGACTTCGTTTTTGAGAACGATGTCCCGCAACTATGAGTTCACCTATCCGGAACAGGTGATGATTTATGCTCAGCGCCCCAATGCGACCTTTTGCAAGCCCTATGAGGACTGGAACGCTGAAAATTACCGCAGATATGTAAAGCGTGGCTCTACCGGCATTGCTCTGTTTGTGATGAACAGGGATAAACCGTATCTGCGCTATGTGTTTGATGTGGCGGATACCGGCGTTCGCCGTTCTTCCCCGGAACTGAAACCGTGGGAGGTGACGCCTGAAAACCGCTCCTATGTCATGGAAGCGATGGAGCGTACCTTCGGTGTTGCCGCTGACGGGGTACTGGAAGCACAGCTTGAAGATATTGCATCCGCACTGGCGGCTGAGTATTGGGACGATTACAAAAAGCAGTTCCTCGACATCGTTGCCAACAGCTTCCTTGAGGAGTATGATGAACTCAACATCGAAGTAGCTTTCAAAAATGCGGTGGCAAACAGCGTATCCTATACGATGTATTGCCGGTTCGTGGAAAGTCCCGACAACTACTTCGAGCATGAGGATTTCCAGAAGGTGTTTGATTTTAACACCAGACAGACGGTAAATGCCCTTGGTACTGCGGTGAATGCCATCAGCACAAGGATGTTTCAGGAAATCGAAAAAGCGATTGGAGAACATGAGCAGATTAAAGCTACCGAAAGGAGTACAGATTATGAGCGAGATGACTTACAGACAGGCCGGAGATTATCAGATTCCGAACCTTCAGTTGGAGAACGAGGGAGAGAAACCTCTGGGCAAGTACGGCAGGATGCGTCGAGCATTTTTGGAACAGAACAATCCGATGCTCCTGAACGACATGATTCTGACGGAGAGCCTGTTCCCGCACCTGTGGGAGATCGAGGAAACAGCGAAAGCCAGAGTGGAGTTTCTGATGGAGCAGTACCTGAAGGACAGCCCCGCACCGGACAAGGAAACGCAGCAGATGGCGTGGGTGCAGCACATGAACAGCCTGAAAGCACAGGCGGAGGAAGTCGTGATGACGGAGCTTATCAACAGCTGAGTCTGAACCTTTTCCTCTCCGAAAATGAACAAATCAGTTTTATCGACCGAGCAGAGAGCTTTACGCCCTCTGCTTTTTCTTTTGTCCAGGAAGAAATCGACCACTTCCTTCTGCTTGGTAGCAATACCGATGAAGCCCGAAAAGTCGTAGCGCTGGAATATATGAAGCAGAAGCCGTTGGAAGAAATCGTTCAGACCTTAAAGCAGGTCTATCACGGCGGCTATGGTCTGAAAGAAGATAGCGGGAATATCTGTGCGTGGTATGCCGAGGACGGTATCCACCTTGCCAAAGGTTCCTCTGCCATTGACAGCCCCAGAGCGCAGATCGTTTCTTGGGAAACGGTTGCCGAGCGCATTGGAGAACTGCTTGAAAATGGTCGGTTCGCAACTAATGTGGAACTGGTAGAAGCATCCGGATATGAGCGTCAGAAGTTGGCAGAATCCCTGTGGCATCTTTATCACGATTTGAGTGAAGAAGCCCGTTCCAGCAACTATCTGGCAATTCTTCATCAGGAACCGTTTCGTGGTTTCCCTGACGAAACCGCAGACTTGGCTGAAAAGTTGGATGACCCTCGTTTCCACGCAACCTTGGTACAGCAGTATTCGGAATTTAGAAAAACCCTTGCGGAAAATCCCGATCTGCTTCGTTTTCACTATCACAAGCTGAATCTCATTCAGAAACAGCTGTATGAGTTGAATATGCCTTTGCGTGAGTATCAGACCGATATGATGCAGATGCCCCTTGTCCGCCAGTTCATTACGGATGATGAAGTCAATGCAGACTTGACCCGTGGAAGCGGCTTTTCCGGTGGTAAAGCCCGTATTTATAACTACTGGCAGGAGAATCATTCTGCCAAGGAAAAGATGGACTTCCTGAAGCATGAATACGGAACCGGTGGTCATTCCCATGCCTGCTCTGGTGCAACGCACAGCGGTCAGGATCACGATGCCAAGGGTGTTGCTTACACCAAGAGCGGTTGCGATAAATTGCAGATGTCCTGGGCGCAGGTGGTGCAGAGAATCGACGGTCTGATACGAAAGGGACGCTACCTCAGCCCGGAGGAAGAAGCGGAACGACAGGCTATCGAAGAAGCTAAAACTGATCCGTTGGAAGATGTTTATGACCGTTTCGCAGTGATTGATACCGAGGATGGCGAGTATGCGATCTGGGATAATCAGACCGATGACTACTATGTAGACCCGGAAGGCGTTACGGAATACTTCACGGACGAATGGCTTGCCAATGACTATTTGGAGGAAGTTCGTCAGTCCGTAGCTGCGATGGAGTCGGTTCAGCCAGAAGCGCCTGTGGCAGAGCCTGCCGAAGTTGTGGAAGCATCTGCTTCCGAGGAACCGAAATGGAATTATCAGGTCGGTGACACGGTATATCTGGACGATACAGCTTTCCGTGTGGAGCAGATCACGGACAGAGAAGTTCAGCTGCGTGACCCTACGCTTGCTTATCCCATCTTCCGTGCCGAGAATCGTGAGAATTTCGAGCGTATGCTCTCTCAGGACGAAAGAAACCATGCGGTAAGGGTTGATGCCCAAACCGAAGAAAAGCCCGTTACAGAGGATTTTCTGGGCAAAACCGAACCGAGGGACTACACCCCTGAGTATCAGCTGTTAGACCGTCTGCGTATGGACTGCGAATACTTCCTTGGTGCAGGACAGCACAGCGAAAAGCATCTGTGGGCAGGCAACCGCCATGCACAGATTGCCAAGATGCGTGAGCTGTATGAAATGATTCCCGACAAACCAGAATGGCTGACACCTGAGATGATTAACAGCTACGAGGAGCGCATGGCTCCCCGCTATCTGGTTGCCGCCTACCATCACTTTGAAAACGGCTTCGATGATAAACTGGACTACTACACTCTGGAAGAAGCGGAAAAAGCTGCCCAGGGCTATGTGGACGGAACCATGGAGGATGACGGATTCAAGTACGATGGTGCTGCCGTTTACGATCAGCAGGAGCATAAGTGCATCCGTATCTATGGGGACTACCCTGACGAAAAGGCACACGCACAGGTCAGAGCCAGTGCGGAACCCGAACAGCAGGAACCGGAACACTTCATCGATCATTTTTATGTTGCCGAGGACATTCAGAAGCGGGGTGCGCTGGACATCAAGGAATACAGTTCCTTTGATGATGCCCTGCGAGCCTACTATGCACTTCCTGACACGCAGAGAAAAGCCCTGGGTGCAATGAATACCAGAGATCTGCCGGGTAGTCTGGACTTCGTACAGTGCGTAGATGGAAAGGACACCATCATTCAGGATTATGCCCAGGTGGACGGATGGCAGAATGCCGAAGTCATGGACATTATCGCTCAGCTTGAGCAGTCCATCACCACCAGAGAAATCCCACCTGTTCCTGCGGTGAACTTCCACATCACGGATGACAACATCGGTGAAGGTGGACCGAAGCAGAAATTCGCAAGAAACATCGCAGCCATTGAAACTCTGTTCAAACTGGAAAGCGAGAACAGGAACGCCACTACCGAAGAACAGGAGATTTTGTCGAATTATGTCGGTTGGGGCGGTCTGGCAGATGCCTTTGACCCGGACAAGGGAAATTGGGCGAAGGAGTATCAGACACTGAAAAACCTGCTTTCCGAAGATGAATATGCTGCGGCAAGAGCTTCCACCCTGAACGCACATTACACCAGCCCTACGGTCATTCGCTCCATCTACGATGCGGTCGGACAGATGGGCTTTGAAACAGGAAATATTCTGGAGCCTGCTATGGGTATCGGCAACTTCTTTGGTATGCTCCCTCCTGAAATGCAGAGCAGCCGTTTGTATGGTGTGGAACTGGATTCCATCACCGGCAGAATTGCTCAGAAGCTCTATCCCAACGCAGAAATCAAAGTAGCCGGTTTTGAAACGACAGACCGCCGAGACTTTTACGATCTGGCTGTGGGTAATGTCCCTTTCGGCAACTACAAAGTGTCCGACAAGCCGTATGACAAGCTGGGATTCTCCATTCACAACTATTTCTTTGCCAAGGCTTTGGATCAGGTTCGTCCCGGTGGTGTGGTCGCTTTTGTGACAAGCCGTTACACCATGGATTCCAAGAACTCTGACGCAAGGCGATATATGGCGCAGAGGGCGGAACTGCTTGGTGCAATCCGTCTGCCAAACGATGCCTTTAAGAAAAACGCAGGCACGGAAGTCGTGTCCGACATCCTGTTCCTGCAAAAGCGTGACCATCCGATTGACATTGTACCGGAATGGGTAAACCTTGACCGCACCGAAGAAGGACACACCATGAACAGCTACTTTGTCGCTCATCCTGAAATGGTTCTGGGCGATACGGTGGAAGAAAGTACCGCCTACGGCATGGACATTACAGTGCGTCCCATTGAGGGCATGGAACTGTCCGAACTTCTGAAAGAAGCAGTTTCCCACATCCAAGGAACCTATCAGGCTGTGGAGCTTCCCGAAGCTGACAAGGGTAAGGAAATCGAAACCATTCCTGCAACCCCGGATGTAAAGAATTTCTCTTATACCGTGGTGGATGGCAATGTGTACTTCCGTGAAAACTCCCTGATGCGCCGTGTAGACCTGAATGAGAAAGCAAAAGACCGTGTGATGGGCATGGTGGAACTTCGTGGTATCGTCAACGAGCTGATCGAATATCAGCTTGAGGATTACCCGGATGAAATGATTACTCAGAAACAGGCAGAACTGAATGATGCCTACGATGCGTTTGCCGCAAAGAACGGGCTTATCAATAATCGAGCCAATGGTCAGGCATTTGCTGACGATTCCTCCTACTATCTCCTGTGTTCTCTGGAAAATGTGGATGAGGACGGCAATCTGAAAAGCAAGGCGGATATGTTCACCAAGCGAACCATCAAGCCGGAACGCAGAGTGACGAGCGTGGATACGCCGTCCGAAGCTCTGGCAATCTCTATCGGTGAGCGTGGCAAGGTGGATTTGCCGTTTATGGCACAGCTGCTTGGAACACCTGGAGAATACGATGCGATTCAGGCAGAGCTTCGAGGGGTGATCTTCAAAGACCCGATGGCTCCCGATGCTGTGGAAGTTGGATGGCAGACTGCCGATGATTACCTTTCCGGTGATGTAAGAAGCAAGCTGCGTGTCGCACAGATGGCGGCAGACAGGGATTCTTCCTTCCACATCAATGTGGAAGCCTTGCAGAAAGCACAGCCGAAGGACTTGGATGCGTCCGAGATTGATGTGCGTTTGGGTGCAACATGGATTGATGCCGATTATATTCAGCAGTTCATGGAGGAAACCTTTGAAACGCCGTATTACTTGCGCCGTTCCATTGAGGTCAAGTTCTCCGAGCTGACCGCAGAGTGGCGCATCAACGGTAAGAGTTCTCCCAACTACAACGATGTGGCGGCGTATGTCACCTACGGTACAGAGCGAGCCAACGCATATCGGATTCTGGAGGAAACGCTGAATCTGAAGGATATTCGTATCTATGATACGATTGAAGATGCAGATGGTAAGCAGAAGCGTGTCCTCAATAAAAAAGAAACTACCCTGGCACAGCAGAAACAGCAGGCAATCAAGGATGCGTTCCGAGATTGGATTTGGAGAGATCCGCACAGACGAGAAACCCTTTCCACCAAGTACAACGAACTTTTTAACTCCACCAGACCTCGTGAGTATGATGGCTCTCATATCCGTTTCGGCGGCATGAACCCGGATATTACCCTCCGTGAACACCAGAGAAATGCTATCGCTCATGTGCTATATGGTGGAAATACGCTGCTTGCACACGAAGTTGGTGCGGGCAAGACCTTCGAGATGGCTGCATCGGCTATGGAGAGTAAACGGCTTGGATTGAGCCAGAAATCCCTGTTCGTTGTGCCGAATCACTTGACCTTACAGTGGGCAAACGAGTTCCTGCACCTCTATCCGAGTGCCAAGCTCCTTGTTGCCACCAAGAAGGATTTTGAAACAGCAAACCGTAAGAAGTTCTGCGCTCGTATCGCAACGGGTGACTATGATGCAGTCATCATCGGTCACAGCCAGTTTGAAAAAATCCCGCTTTCTGCCGAACGACAGGAACGGCAGCTGCGGGAGCAGATTGATGAGATCGAGGGTGCGATTGCGGAGCTGAAATGGCAGCGTGGCGAAAACTTCACGATCAAGCAGATGGAGAAAACACGAAAATCATTGGAAGCCAGACTGGACAAGCTCCTTGCCGCTGACAAGAAAGATGATGTCATTACCTTTGAGCAGTTGGGTGTAGACCGGCTGTTTGTGGACGAAAGCCATGCGTTCAAGAATTTGTTCCTCTACACAAAAATGCGAAATGTGGCAGGTCTGTCCACCTCCGAAGCCCAGAAATCTTCGGATATGTTTATGAAGTGCCGCTATATGGATGAGCTGACCGGCGGGCGTGGTGTGATCTTTGCAACCGGTACTCCAGTAAGTAACTCGATGACCGAGCTTTATACGGTCATGCGCTATCTCCAGTACAGTACGCTCCAGCAAAAGAACCTGACCCATTTTGATTCCTGGGCATCGACCTTCGGAGAAACAACAACTGCGATTGAGCTTGCACCGGAGGGAACCGGCTATCGTGCCAGAACCCGATTTGCGAAGTTCTTCAACCTGCCTGAACTGATGAATATGTTCAAGGAGGTTGCCGACATCAAGACCTCTGACCAGTTGCATCTCCCTGTTCCCGAAGCAAAGTTTGAAACGGTTGTGGTTCAGCCCTCTGAGTACCAGAAGGATATGGTGGCTTCCCTTTCAGAGAGAGCAGCAGATGTTCATGCCGGTATTGTAGACCCGTCCGTCGATAATATGCTCAAGATTACCAGCGACGGACGAAAATTGGGACTGGATCAGCGGCTAATGAACACCCTGTTACCCGATGACCCTGACAGCAAGCTCAATGCCTGCGTGGGAAATATCCTGCGTATCTGGCAGGACGGTCAGGCTGACAAATTGACCCAGTTGGTGTTCTGCGACCTTAGCACACCGAAAAATGATGGAACCTTCAATGTCTATGATGATGTCAAAACCAAGCTGATTGCAAACGGTGTGCCTGCGGAAGAAGTTGCCTTTATCCATGATGCAGATACCGAGGCAAAGAAAAAAGACCTCTTTGCCAAGGTTCGTACCGGGCAGGTGCGAGTGCTTCTTGGCAGTACGCAAAAGATGGGTGCAGGAACCAACGTCCAGGACAAATTGGTGGCAGTTCACCACTTGGATGTGGGTTGGCGTCCGTCTGATATGACCCAGAGAAACGGTCGTATCATCCGTCAGGGCAACCGGAACAAAGAGGTTCAGGTGTATCAGTATGTGACCGAGGGAACCTTCGATGCCTACCTGTATCAGACCTTGGAAAACAAGCAGAAGTTTATTTCTCAGATTATGACCTCCAAATCACCGGTTCGCTCCTGTGACGATGTGGATGAGCAGGCGCTGTCCTATGCGGAGATCAAGGCGCTGTGTGCCGGCAATCCGCTTATCAAGGAAAAGATGGACTTGGACATTGATGTGGCAAGGCTGAAGGTGCTGAAAGCTGACCACCAGAGCCAGCAGTACCGTATGGAAGATAAGCTTCTGAAATACTTCCCGGCTGAGATTGAAAAGCAGACAGGCTATATTCATGGCTTTGAAGCTGATATTAAAACCGTGGAAGCACACCCGCAGATTGCCGATGGCTTTTGCGGCATGGAAATCATGGGCAAAGCCTACACCGAAAAGGCAGATGCCGGTGAAATCCTCCTTGCGGCTTGTAAGGACACGAAAAGTGCCGATCCGGTTCCTCTTGGCAGTTACCGTGGCTTTCAGATGGAGCTTTCGTTTGACAGTTTCCGGAACGAGTTCGATGTGACCCTGAAGGGCGCTGTGAGCCACAGAGTAGCCCTTGGAACGGACGCACGAGGAAATATCACCCGACTGGACAATGCCCTTGCAGGCATCCTTGAGCGCTTAGAACGAGCCAATGAGCAGTTGAATAATCTCTACAATCAGCAGGAAGCAGCCAAGGCGGAGGTTGGAAAACCGTTCCCGCAGGAAGCAGAGCTGACAGCCAAAAGTCAGCGACTGGCAGAACTGGATGCAGCCCTGAATATGGAGGACTCTGTGGAAAATCGTGACGAAAGAAGCGAGTCAGAGCGTCCTTCTGTGTTGGCTGATCTGAAATCCAAAGCGGAGCATATCCCGCCTGCAAAATACTCTGAAACCCGTGAGGAGGTGTTGTAATGGCAAAGCGAGATCAGGATGTTCATTTCCTTGCATCCAAGGAGGAGGTCGAGCGAATCCATGAGAAGATGGACGAGCTTGGCATCCGCAGCATGGGAGCCTATCTGCGGAAAATGGCTCTGGATGGTTACTGTATCAGACTGGATTTGCAGGATGTGAAAGCCCTGGTTTCGCTCCTGCGAATCTGCTCCAACAACCTGAACCAGTACGCAAAGCGAGCGAACGAAACAGGCAGCATCTATCGTGCTGACATTGAGGATTTGCAAAAACGGCTGGAGGAGATCTGGACGGACATGAGAGAAGTTCTTGTTCGCCTGTCCTCAATCCAGTAATCCGACAACTTGTTGGGAAGTCGCAGTTTCGGCTGCGGCTTTTACATAAGGGTTGACATCATTGCGTTATGGCAGATACCCTTGTACAATATAATTAAAAGAAAGGGGTTGAGCCTATGAAGCTGGTATTGAAGATATTGGCACTGCCGGTGCTGTTCGTTGTAAAAGTGATTTGCATTCTTGGAAATCTGCTTACAAATGTTGTGTCCTATGTAATTGGTTTATTGCTCTTGGTCATTGGCGGATCTGCGATTTACTGCATTGTAAAGGCTTTGTGGCAGTCCCTGCTTATTCTTGTGGTTCTTGGAATTGCGACAATAGCAGCGGTGTTCTTGCTCGTCTGGGCTGTTATGAAAGTCGAGAATATTGGAGAAAGTCTGGGAGCATTTATCAGGTCATAAGATAATATCAGAGAAAAGTCACCGACCGGTGGCTTTTTCTTTTTGGGAAGGAAGTGATGGGAATGGCAGCGACAAGATTGATTGCACTCCATGTGAATAAGGGAAAGACGGTCGCTCAATGTTTGGCAGACAGAACCGACTACTCACAAAATGCCGCAAAAACCAATGATGGCGAATTTATCAGTTCCTATGAGTGTGATCCAAAGACAGCAGATGAGGAATTTCTGCTTTCCAAACGGCAGTATCAGCATATTACCGGCAGACAGCAGAAGAACAATATCATCGCATACCAGATACGCCAGTCCTTTAAGCCGGGAGAAATCACCCCGGAAGAAGCGAACCAAGTCGGCTATGAAACAGCGATGCGATGGACAAAGGGAAAACACGCTTTCATCGTTGCGACCCACATCGACAAATCCCACATTCACAATCATATCATTTATAATTCGACCTCGCTGGATGCCACACGGAAATTCAAAAACTTCTTTCTTTCCGGTCTGGCGGTGCAAAGACTCAGTGATATGGTTTGCCTGGAACACGGGCTGTCCATTATTACACCGAAGCCGTATCGGGAGCGCCAGAAAAGAACTGTTTATCCCAAGAAGCGTACCCAGCGTGACGAATTATGTGATGCGATTGATGCGGTGCTGAAGCAGAAACCAAAGAGCTTTGATGGCTTTGTTCAGGCTCTGGCTGACATGGGATTTGAGTTCAAGGATGGAAAGCAGCCTGCGTTCAAGGGCGAGAATCAGAAGCGTTTCATTCGGCTGCGTTCCCTGGGCGAAGGATATAGCAAAGAGGAAATTCAAGCGGTTATCTCCGGCAAGAACCTGCACAAATCAAAAGGCGGCTCTGCCAAGGCTCCTGCCCCGAAGCAGTTCCAGATGCTGATTGATATTCAGGCAAAGATGGCCGAGGGCAAGACGGTCGGTTATGAAAAGTGGGCGAAGAAGTTCAACCGAAAAGAAGCTGCCCGAACGGTAATCCTACTGAAAGAAAAAGGCTTGGGCAACTACGACGATCTGACTGCTCATATTGAAAATCTGTCTGCCCGGTTCGATGCGCTTTCTGATTCTATCAAGGTCGCAGAGAAACGTATGGTTGAGGTTCAGGCGTTGCAGCAGCACATCAAAAATTATCGCAACACAAGGCAAATTTATATCGAGTACCGCAAGTCTGGATATAGCAAAAAATTCTTTGAAGAACACCGTCAGGAAATCACAATTCATAAAGCGGCGAAGCAAGCCTTTGATGAATTGCAGATTACAAAGCTCCCGTCCATGCAATCATTGTATGAGGAGTTTCATCAGCTGGCAGTCCAGAAAAAGCAGGACTACGCTGAGTACCGTCAGATCAGAAAAGAGAAAGAAGAACTGCTGATTGCCAAACGGACGGTTGAAACGATTTTGAATATCGACAGGCAGAAAGAGCAGGAAAAAGAGAAAGAGAAAGAGGAAAAGAAGAACTTCCGTTAAAGCAAAAAGCCACGGTCTGCACTCCCCAAAGGGTGCGGATCGTGGCTGCTTTTTTGCTTTTCGATTTCGGTGCTTTCAACCATGGGCAAATTTTTATTCTACTGTTCTTTGAGAAACGATTGAAAATCGTGTAGCCATCATCGGCAGATGATGTTCAAAGGGGATTGGGGATGCTTCCCCAACAAGCAAATTTGCGAAGATTGCACCGAAGGGAAAATCGAGAAAATGAGTGAACCTGTACAGGTTTACACTGCTTGCCAATTTGTGAGATTATGAATTTAGTATCGAGAATAGGGTACACCTAAATTTTGCAATGCTGCAACCCTATCATCGTTGCATGGATGAGTTGAGTATATTGCACTGAGAAAACCATCATGCGGAACATCTGAGATATGTTGGTCTAATACCGTCGCTAATTCAAGACCAAAACCAATTTTATAAGCAAATTCATCAGCCAGATACTCATTTTGTCTCATAGACCACATCAGAAAAAGCATACAGAACTTTACCCATAACCAAGAAAGTGCTGTTGATATTCCTGCGAAAACTGCGGTAATTATACCCATTACACCACTACGAGAGCATATTGCGAACAGCCCCATGATTGCAGAAAAAATCCAGTAGGATATTTTGATTAACAGGAGGCACCCGGATATAAATATATTGCCCCCGCCAATCAATAATTGGATAACAGTATGTCCGTATGAGAGATGTCCGATCTCATGGGCGAGAATTCCAAGTATCATATCATCGGAGAGTAAAAGCAATCCGTCAGTTATGCATAGTGTTTGCCTACCTAGAGCAAATGCATTTGGAGCAGGATCATGGATAATCTTCACTTTCACTTTTTTAGGACAGTATGATGTGTTCTCTTTTGCTTTATCTAAAACATATTGAACCAGCGGGACAACTCGAAGTTTTATATCTACTCTTTTTATATCGCTTGCTCCTGCGAAGGCAGCCAGGCACATTTCGCCTAATGGGGATAAGCTGATAGCTACTGTGAAAAAGTAAATACAAATCAGTTCAACAATGCTTCCTGACGAACCGAACACAGCAACAATCAGCAGAATATTAAGAGTAAAGAACAGAAGAGTTCCTAAGTTTGAGAAGCGAACAATTCTGCCTACACGATGCCAAATATCCATAATGCACCCCCCTTTTATCGTGTTGTTGGTTTGAGCTTGCATTGTTTAATTACTCAAATGTAAAGAAATCTTTGTTTCGCTCTTTGAACAGAGCAAAGACAGTCTCTAACACAAATTCGTTTTCAACACCAACATATTCTTCTGTTTCATCGTCAATTTCTTTCAGCTGCAAAATAACAACTTGCCCATCCGAATCTCCAATAGGAAGCAGGACAACATATTCGTTCTGGCGATACGGTATTAAGTCAAGAAATTCAAATTCAACTTCGTTCCCATTCTCATCATTCAAAGTTATAATGTTGTCTTCATCCATGTCGTCGTTCCTTTTCTTAATATAAATAATTATCGTTGATAATGATGCCTAATAGTTCAAAGAGATTATCCTTTTTGGAAAGAATGCATTTTTTCATGGCTTGTTTAATTTGTTCCGTTGAAATGCTATCAGGCAACATTTCCCTTGGGACACCATGACCGAATTGCCGAAAATACTGTTCTTCGATTTCATAATACTCATTATCAATTTTCGGTTCAGGTGTATTAAGGAAGCTATTCATAAAATCTGCAACGCTCTTGTTTTTGTCCATTGTATGCACCTACCTTTCTCTGCTCAAGACCCTAACATGATTATCTGGTCTAATAGAATCAATCATTGAAGAAAAAATACCAAACGCTGTAGGAAAGAAATTTGCTAATAGCTCTAATTTGCCTTGGTCTCCCATAGACGCTTCAAAAAAGTGGGCAAAGGCTTCTGCTTGTAGATTGCCCGGTCTCGTCCAATAGTTCCTTGAGTGACCATAATTTCCGTGCAATTGACCATTTGTTGTCGCATCAATTAAGTCCGAGAAGGAGTGAGCTGAATCCTGCCTAATACGGGTCAGAAAAGCAGTTTGCTTTTCCACTGGAAGATTGTTATATAAGCTCAGGATTCTTTGTCCGTCCTCAACCAGTGCCTCAGCAAATTCTGGAGTATTGGATAGATTGCTCCGATAGTTGCACGAAGCATGGTCGATCATGTGAGCAAGCTCGTGGAAATAAGTTGTTCCTGCACCTCTTGGATTTGTCATATCAGAAGCTGCATTGTAGTAGACTCCTCGTGAATGCCCTATATAATTTCCCGGTGAGTAATGTGCTGTCTGATCCGGTGGATATTCAGAATCTTGTATCATCAGTTTACCAGCGAAATGGTCAAACACTTCTCTGACATTCTGCTCTGCATTTTCATGGCGTTGTGATATAACAGCGATATATCCGTCTGGTGTGCTACCTTGGGTTAGCACGCCAAGGCAATACTGATAAGACGAATTACCAACATTAGGTGTTTGCAGACCCTGGAGGAAAGAATTTCGTGCAGAAGGAGTGTCCAAATTAACATTATCATATTCTTGTACACTTTTGGCAAGTGAAGCAACGTATTTTTCGGCCTGAAGCATAATCTGTAAAATATCATTCAGGGCTTTGTTGCAATCTTTTACGATAGTTCCCAGCTCATCGTACTTCTTGTCATTCCATCCAATTCCCAATTGCTGATATTTCATCTTCACAGAACTTCTTGTAGTTTCGATAGAAGAAATGGAGGTCCGCATATTTTTCAGTATTGTCAGTAATTGAGTTGCATCAGCATTTACGTTGCTCAAACACTCACCTCCTCATTTGTTAATCATTTCGAGTGTAGCTACCTGTTACTAAAACCGGGATATATGTATCAAGCGATTGAGCTGCAAGTGTTCGATGTCGCCCATCACTCTGAAATACATAATAAGAACCTACCTGCGCAACCTGGACAGGATTATTGTAATAGCTACGAATGGTATCATCTAACACTGGGTTTTGTGAAAGCTCATCCAAAGACATTCCTGACTCAGTATTTTGACGAACATCTTGGATGTGCGAAGCTCGCCTTAGAATGTTTTCTCTCGACCATCCCTCTCGACCATTCCGTGTCCAAAATCCTTCCGGGTTCCCAAGTTCTCGGTCACTGAGATAAACTCCTTCAATATCCCTTGCTCTAACGTATACGAGTTCTGGATTTTCATTTCGAGAAAAGGTATAGTTCCCGTTCTCCCAATAATCTCGATATTCTTCATAGTGATTTCCACGGGAAAAATATCGTTCAGCTGATAGTCTGTCTTGAACAAATGCAAGATTAGAACCAAAGGTATTTGACTCAAAGGTGGTTGTATCTGCACTTGATGGTGTAACAGCAAAACTACTGGTCTGAGGTGTGCTTGCAGATATTCCATTTGTAGATCCTAGTTGAACACTTTCGTATTCACTAAGGCTCTTGGCGAGTAAAGCCACATATTTTTCTGCTTGAAGCATAATTACCAATATGTCATTGAGAGCCTTGTTGCAGTCTCTTACAACCACGCCCAACTCGTTGTATTTTTTATCTTGCCATCCAGCACCTAACTGTTCATATTTCATCTTTACAGATTTTTTGGTAGTTTCGATGGAGGAAATGGAATCCTGCATTTTTTTCAGCATTGCGAATAGCTGAACGGAGTCAGCATTTACCATACTCATTTCATCACCTCCTGGCAGCGGATTTTGTGAAGTGCAAAGCGGCGATGTGTCAGGAAAGTCTGACACATCACTGCTTCGGCAAGATTTAATTTAGAGAGGAAAGAAATTGTTCCAACTCAGCAGCGGTCGGTGCAATGTACGGTTTCATCTGGTAAGTATCCTTAACACCGTCTGTGAAGTATACGCTCCTTTCTTTTTTCGTTTTGTTGGTTCATTTTCGCCAGTGTGTTCGTGTCGTTTGCTGTGACGAGAACGCAACATAGACACAAAGAAAACACAAGGGCGAGCTTGCTCGTTTATATACCCTTGTGTTTTCGACTGGATATGTTAAGGTAACAAACAGTAAATGACACGTTACAGACTGCAAAATGTACCAACTGAAAAAAGAAAGAATACCGTTGTGTGCTTTATTTCTCGATCAGCTTTTCAAACATGAGGAAAGGTTTTTATAAAAAAAGAGTAGTTACCGTTTTTTGGTAACTACTCTTTTCCTTTTTTAAGGTTTAAAGTCCTGGAAGTTTAGGTGTTTTGGGTATTGGTGGTGTAGGTAGCTGCAAGCTTTCCAATTTTTGTTGAATTGCTTTAAATTCAGGGGTTTCTTGGTGTTGATTTTGAACCATTTTTTGCTCTATTCTCTCCAAAGTCGGTTGAATTTCTTTCCCTGATACTTTACGATTTAATTCTCTTTCTAAGGTCTCTTTCGGACTAATGGAAGGCGTTTCTAAACTTGAATAGAAGTTTCACTCCTTCTCTATTATAAAGCCTTATATCGCTAAATAAGCCCGTTTTATGAAGGGTTTCTAAGCTGAAATGAACGGGTTTACACCCGGCCTTGACCTCCGCCCGTTGTCCCGCTGAATGGGTGGACAAGGCGGCCAATCCCTCAAAGTGCTTGGACGCTCTCTTTCTGATTTTGGAGCGTTTCTTTTCTAAAAATTGAAATGGGCGGGAAGCCATTTTAGGGCTTTCCCGCCTTGATTACTTTTTAGCAAAGACGGGCGTGACTGTCAACGGCGGCGCATGAAATGCGCCGTTCATCTTGACCGTTGACTGGCTCGGCTGGCTTTGCTATCTTCCTGACAAATGGGAATGTCTAAGATAGTAAAGACGTCCCACATGCAACTCTTTCTTTTATTGCGGAAACCGTATCTTTAATTGTGAATGTAGTTGTGTCTATGACATTTGATTCATATATCCCCAAACCGGAAAATTGCTCCCACATTGTTTCCACTAATTCAATATTTGTTTTTCTATCTAATTTTGAGCGTTCCACAGCTCGCTTCATAGTTTCTTTTTTACTCGCTCTTAATACAATATAGTGTACCTCGTAATCTTCTTGGGCAAGAGCTTTCCATGGCTCCAAAAACCATGGCCCGACAATCCCATCTACAATTACATCATATCCGCCACGAGCATATCGCTTTGCAGCTTCTAAAAAGGCTTCAATGACAACCAGATTTTGCTTGTTGGATTCTGGCAAATGTGGTGGTATTGCGCCTTTGCTTAAGTAATGAAAAAAGTCATCGGTGTGCATATGCACTGATTTATCCATATCTGATTCCTTTGCGACAATTGACGCAGTTGTTGTTTTTCCTGTCCCCGGTGAGCCTGTAATCACAATAATTCTTCCTTGATTCATCTGTATTTTCCCTCACAATTTGAATTTATCACTTTGTTCCTGCCTGCTCAATCATCTTCTTCGCAAACTGGTTTTCCCTGACCCTGATTGCCCACCAAGTAAAAAAGCGGTTGGCGATTCAACCGCTTTTTTACTTGAACCAATTCTTCTAAATTATCATTTAAGCGATTCTCAAACTGTTTGTCAGTAAAATTGACTATATTTGCCATATTAAGCCACTTTCTCTTTATTCAAAACTTGTTTTGAGTAACGATTCATTGACCGCCAATACTCATGAACGGCTTGTAATTCTTCTAAAGAATAATCAAAAAGATTTACACGTTTTGCAAGCTTTAATTGGTTTAATAAATTGACTTCCAATAATTGAGAGTCATTTTTATTTAATTCATGGTTCAAAACATAGTTTAATTATTTCCTCCCGTTAAATAATAGATAACTATTAAAAATAGACAATACTTGCTCATAAGTAACGGTACTTAAATTGTTTACTTTGGCGTGTTTCATTGCTTGATGAAACTGATTTTTAGTAAACAGTTGACGATATTCTCGATTGACCCATTTTGAAACAAAGTACGTATATAGCTTCCAATATTTATCTGGAACATCTGTGGTATGGCGGGTAAGTTTTATTAAGACACTGTTTACTTTTGGTTTAGGATGAAAGCATTCCGCTGGCAGCTTAAGCAATTGCTGAATCGAGACTTGAGTGTGCAAGAGCAACCCTAGTGTTCGGTGAATATCCAAGGTACGCTTGTAGAATCCTTCTTCAACAATCAGATAGATGTCAGACGCATGGCTTTCAAAAACCACTTTTTTAATAATTTGTGTGCTTAAATGGTAAGGAATACTCCCAACAATTTTATACCTCTGTTTGTTAGGGAATTGAAACTGTAGAATATCTTGGTGAATTAAAGTGACACGAGTATTCAGTTTTAATTTTTCTGACGATAAGTTGAATAGATGACTGTCTAATTCAATAGACGTTACCTGTTTACTTATTTTAGCCAGTTTCGTCGTTAAATGCCCTTTACCTGTTCCAATTTCGTAAACGGTATCGGTTTCTTTTAAATTCAATTGTTTTATTATTTGGTTGAGTACTTTTTCACTCGTTAAAAAGTTTTGAGAATATTTTATATTTTTGTTCATGTAATATCCCTTTTTATTTGCTGTGAATATTCGCTAATTTTTCTTCCTCAATAAAAACTCTACCAGCTAACCAACATTCGTCTAATTCATTTGGGAATAATTCAAGCTGGCGAATCATATAATGTGTACTTGGAATGTAATCAAAATAAAACAATAGTGCTAGATATAAACTCCATGGAATTGGGTGTGTCCGATTTTCGTAGGCACTATAAGTTTGTCGTGAAATACCAACAGCCGAAGCAATTTCTTCTTGTGATGCACCAACTTTTCCTCTGAGTGCGGGTAACTCAATCGCCAATTGAGTGGCCAAGTTCTCTTTCTCATCTTTACTAAAATTCCAAAACTGCTTATAAGCATCTCGCCCTACAAATTGAATCAATAAATCTCCTCCTGGGTATACTCTTTCGTAGAGTACATTACTCCACGAA